>JAZRBC010000197.1:0-61560 GCA_045634905.1 Akkermansia sp. | reverse complement strand
ATGCGCCAGCCCTGGTCATCGGTGAGGTGCCAGTGCAGGCGGTTGAGCTTGTAGCGCGCCATGAGGTCCAGGATACGCTTGATATCTGCCACGCTGATGGGGTGGCGGCTGCAATCCAGCATGATGCCGCGGTGTTCAAGGCGGGGGACATCCTTCACCCGCATATCCGGCAGGGCTGGCTGGCCGGCGGTATCCTTCACCACCGCCTGAGCCAGGGTCTGGGCTGCGGCAAACAGCGCCTCGGCACTGCCGACCTCGATGCTGATACCTTGCGGCGTAACCTGCAGGGTATATTCTGTGGCTGCAAGGCTGGCATTAATCTGCACCTGAAGCTCACCCTCCATCTCTTCGGGAAGAATCTCCAGACCTGCGGCCATGAGCGCGCGGATGGCGGCACGCCCCAGCTCGCTGTGGCTGGTGGCGATATCAACCTTGATTCCTTCGGTCAGCAGGAACCCCGGCTGGTTCAGGGAGCAGGTGTATTGAAAAGGAGCAGGGATGAAGGCAGGCTGTTCGTTGATGGACTGTGACGGCTGGGCGCAGGCAAGACCAATGGTGCAGAGCCCGGCGCAGACGGAGCGGAGGACGTTATTCATAAATCGGGGGGTGGAATACAGGAAAATCCAGGAGAAATCAGGCGTTGAACTTGTTATCTACTTCCTCCACAAAGCCGAGAGCGATGAGTTGATGGGCTTTGTAACGCGGTATGCCGCGGGAGAGCAGGTAGAAGAGCTGCTCTTCATCCATGGGACCAGAGGCGCTGCCGTGGGAGCAGCGCACTTTGTCGGCCAGAATTTCCAGGCCTGGCAGGGAGTTTACTGTGGCATCCTCGCTGAGCATGAGGTTGCGGTTGTTCTGGTAGGCATCGGTGTTATGTGCACCGGGGGCCACATAGATATTGCCTGCAAAGGTGGCGGTTGTCCTGTCCTCCAGTACGTTTTTGTACAGCAGATTGCTCACGGCCTTGCCCACATGGTGTACCTGGCGTGTGTGCTGGTCGAGTACCATGTGTTCCAGCGGAGTGTTGGAGGAATAGAGCTGGGTATCTGAGCCTTCGGCGTAGATTTCTGCCACCGTTTCTTCACGAGCCCAATCGAGATTCAGGAAATTGGTGAGGTGGCGCACCTCTCCACCCATGTTCTGCACATTGGTGATGACCATGCAGCGCCCTTGCACCTGTTCCACGCCGGGGCAGAAGGCATGTAGTTCAACCTTGAGCTTTGCTCCCTCAGCGACCTGGATGTTACGGGCTGCAAAGACAGTGGCTCCGTTCTCGCAGTGGATGTTTTCAATGATATGAGCACGCACACCGGGTGCCGCCATGATGAAAGTGCTGGGAGTGTAAAGCCCGGAGCTGCGATAGTTGATGATGATGGGTGAATCGTAGCTCTTTTCGAGATAAAGGGCATAGCCGCTGCCGAAACGCTCGAGGTGCAGACCGAGCAAAGCATCGGACCCGATGGTGGGCATGAGCATTTCTGTCTGTCTCAGGTCGTCGTCATCTGAACTGATGCGGACTGCTTCCTCATCGCATCCCTGAACTTCTGCAGAGCCTGTGCCGGGAGTGTTACTTTGCAGCAGCTCTGCCAGCTCCTTGGCGTACTTGTGCGGACGCCCGAAGCGCCAGTCTTCATTCAGTCGGTTGGGAATCTCGGCGTTCTGGAAACGGGCTTTGCTTTCGGCGAGTGCTGCGTTGAGCCTGGCCTCTGCTTCTGCCAGGGCAAAGGCTTCTTCCATGCTCATATTCTGGGGAAAATCCATATTGGTGTGAGGTGTTGGGGGTTAGCCGATGGAGTCTTCCATCTCCAGGTCAATGAGGCGGCGAAGTTCCACGGAGTATTCCATGGGAAATTCCTTCACCAGGTCGTTGATAAAGCCGTTTACTGCCAGACTCATAGCCTGGGCGCGGGTGAGACCTCGCTGCTGCAGGTAGAAGAGCATCTCCTCATCCACCTGGGATACAGAGGCCTCATGCTGCACGGCGCTGGCGTTGCCATTCACGGTGATGGCGGGGTAAGTATCGGTGCGACTGGCGGCATTGATGAGCAGAGCATCGCATTCGGTGTTGTTCTTGCAGCCCTTCATGCCTTTGAGTACCTTCACTTCACCTCGGTAGCTGGCGCGGCCTTCACCCACGGAAATGGATTTGGCCACGATGTTCGAGGTGGTTTCGGGGGCGGCATGAATCATGCGGGCACCGGTGTCCTGCAGCTGGCCGCTGTGTGCCAGCGAGATACTGACCACCTCGCCGCGGGCGCGGCGACCCTGCAGCACCACGGCGGGGTACTTCATGGTGAGGCCGGAGCCCAGGTTGCAGTCAATCCAGCGGATTTCGGCATCCTCCATGGCCAGACCTCGCTGAATCACGAGGTTGTACACGTTGGTAGACCAGTTCTGAACGGTCACGTACTGAATCTTGGCGCCCTTGAGGGCGACCAGCTCCACCACGCCGGAGTGCAGGGTGGCGCTGTCGTACTGCGGGGCGGTGCAACCTTCCATGTACATGAGCTCGGCACCTTCATCGGCAATGATGAGGGTGCGCTCGAACTGGCCCATGCTCTCGGAATTGATGCGGAAATAGGCTTGCAGCGGCTGGGCGAGCTTCACGCCCTTGGGCACATAGATGAAGGACCCTCCGGAGAAGGCAGCGTGGTTCAGGGCAGAGAATTTATTGTCACCCACGGGAATGACCTTGCCGAACCAGGGGCGGAAAATGTGCTCGTATTCCTTGAGCCCTTCCGTGGAGTTCACGAAGATGACCCCCTGCTTCTGCAGCTCCTCACGCATATTGGTGTAGGCTGTCTCCGAGTCATACTGGGCATCCACACCGGCCAGGAAAGCGCGTTCCTGCTCCGGCACGCCCAGACGCTCGAAGGTGCGCTTCATATCCTCCGGCACCTCATCCCAGTTGCGGCTGGGGGTAGCACCGTGCGAGAGGTAGTAGCGGAAGTTCTCGAAATCCACATTGCTGATTCCCTCGGGTGCCCAGTGGTAGGGCATGGGCATCTCGTTGAATTTTCTGAGCGCGTCCTTGCGGAACTGGCGCAGCCAGTCCGGCTCTCCCTTGGCATCACAGATGTAGTCGATGGTTTCCTCGGTGAGACCGTAGCCTGCATCGAACTTATGATTCTCCGGCATGGAGAATGCACCGCGCGTATCCACCTGGAAGGTTGATTCGTCCATATCAGGCCTCCTCGGTCTTCAGGAAATCAAAGCCGTGCTGTTCGATGTGGTCCACCAGCTCGAACCCGGCTGTGCGCACAATCTGCCCCTGGTAGAGCACGTGCACCACATCCGGGCGGATGTAGTCGAGCAGGCGCTTGTAGTGGGTGATGACCAGGAAACTGCGGAAGGGGGCTCGCATGGCATTCACGCCATCGGAGACGATGCGGAGGGCATCTACATCCAGTCCGCTGTCCGTTTCATCCAGAATAGCGTAGCTGGGATTGAGCATCATCATCTGCAGAATGTCGTTGCGCTTCTTCTCACCGCCGGAAAAACCTTCATTCACCGCGCGGGAGGTGAATTTCGGGTCCATGCCCAGCTGCTTCATTTTGCCGCGCAGTTCCTTGTAGAAGGAAACGGCATCTACTTCCTCACCCTCAGGCAGCCGGGCCTTGAGTGCGGCACGCATGAAGTTGGCATTGGTGACTCCCGGTACCTCCACCGGGTACTGGAAGGCCAGGAAGAGGCCGGCGCGGCTGCGTTCGTCCACACTCATGGCGAATAAATCCTGCCCGTCGAGCTCGGCTGTGCCGGCTGTCACCTCATAATCCGGGTGGCCGCAGAGCACTTTTGACAGGGTGGATTTGCCGGAACCATTCGGCCCCATGATGGCATGTACTTCCCCCTTAGGGATTTCCAGATTAATACCGTTGAGGATAGGCGCTCCGTCCTTGACGCGCGCATGAAGATTTTTGATGACCAGACTCATTGCTGCGGGAGATTATAGCGGAAATTTGCCGTGTAGGCAAGCGTCCATGCGTGTCACGCAGGTGCCTTCGGGTAAATCAAAGACATCTTCGGGCCTAAGTCCCGGCTTGAGCTGGACATCGAGCACCCGGTTGCTGGTGTCGTCCAGCAGGTGCACATGCGGGGTCAGATTCGGGCAGAATCGTGCGGGGCCGTTGTCGAAATTCAGGTGGTTGATGATACCTGATTCTGCCATGGTTTCAAGACAGTTGTATACCGTAGCCAGAGAAATGCCCGGTGTGTTCGACTTGGTGCGTTCGTATATCTGGGCCGCGGTGGGGTGGTCGTGCGAGGCCAGAATGGTTTCCAGCACTGCGCGCCGCTGGCGGGTCATCCGTACTCCTGCACGGCGTACCAGACTCGTGGCCATGGTTCGGGGATTACTTGATTTGGAACTAATCATAAGTCGGTATGCGCGTATTATATCGAATGATTCCAGAATACGCAAGCTGAAAACATCTGATCTGTCATATTTTTCCGAGCGTTGCAGTAGTGATTAGTCGGCAGGTAAGTCCAGTTCAATGTCAAACAGGGCAGAGAGTGCCTCTGTATTGATTTCAGTGGTTGAGGCGGACTGCAGCAGGGCATCAGGCTTTATACCTCTCAGCGTGAAGAGTAGCTGAGGGTCGGAATCGATGAGGCAGCCGGCTGCGTAGATGGCAGCTGCGGCGTGAGGGCATGGTTCGGCCCAATCCGGGCAGGTGCAGCTCATGTGCCAGTCGGACGGAGTTGGGAGAAGCCCGGTTTCGGGGTGGCAGAGCAGCTCCAGCACGGCGGCATCCACCTTTCCTTCGAGCAAAGCCATGTGTGAATCAATGTGCCCGCAGCAACTGTCGGCCAGATTCTCCTGTTTCTCATCGCTCAGCGGATTCAGCCGGAGCTCGACTTCGTATAATTCCTCAGCGCTCACGCGTGCTCTGATGCAACAGGGCGCGATATGTAAGTCGAGTACGCAGCCGTGACGCAACAGAGTGCGCCCCGGTGCCAGACACATGCCGCCTGACTCACAGAGAGCGAGTTGTTTCATCCACGCGCTGCCCCAGAAGTTACTGGCGAGCTTACGAGTCTTGTTTACCACAGGGTGCAGCTCCTCTCCGGCAGCCTGGAGTTCTGCAAGGCGTTCAGCTGCCAGTTTTTCTAAATCTGCAGCTTTCTGCCGGGGTCGGAAGTCGTCGTCGTACATGGAGGGATGGAGTCTGGGTAGTAAAAAGCCGGGGTTCCGACAGGAACCCCGGCGTGGGATAGAGAGGGTTTACTTGGTGACGCTCGTGAAGTACTCAAGCGTGGTCTTGAGACCTTCTTCCAGCGTGTGCTTGGGAGCCCAGCCGGCGTTGCGCAGCTTATCAGCGCAGGAGCGGGAGTGCTTCACATCGCCGGGGCGCTCGGGCAGGTGCACCACCTTGGAGCTGGAGCCAGCGGCATCGATGATGATGTTGGCGAGGTCGTTGATGGTAATCTGACCACCGTAGCCCACGTTGTACACGCCGGTCACTTCGGGGTGCTCAGCCACAAAGGTAAGGCCGCCCACAATGTCCTTCACGTAGATGAAGTCGCGCGTCTGCTCGCCATCACCGAATACGGTGATGTCTTCGCCCTTGATGGCCTTTTCCATGAAAATCGGCACAGCGGCGGCGTAGGCACCCTTCGGATCCTGACGGGGACCGAACACGTTGAAGAAACGGCAGCAGCCAGTATTCACCTGGCCGGTCGTGCGGAACATCTCCATGTAGTACTCACCGTCGAGCTTGGTGATGCCGTAGGGGCTCTTGGGCTCGGGGTACATGGTCTCCACCTTGGGGACGATGGGGTTATCGCCGTAGATGGCGGCAGAGGAGGCAAGCACTACCTTCTTCACGCCGGCCTTGGACGCTTCTTCCAGCACGGTGAGCAGGCCGTTTACGTTCAGGTCAACAGTTTCGCGGGGCTTCTGCATGGACTCCGGCACGGAAACCATGGCAGCCATGTGGAAAATGTAGTCCACGCCTTCCACTGCTTTGGCTACGAGTTCGCGGTCAGTGATGGAACCTTCGATGAAGGTCACGTCAAGACCGTCCAGATTCTTCTTGTAGCCGGTACGCAGGTTGTCCAGCACGCGGATTTCCTCTGCGATACCCTGATAATGCTCAGCAATATGAGACCCGATGAAGCCGGCGCCGCCGGTGATGAGTACTTTCATGATGATAGAAAAATGCGTTGCATTGATTATATCTGATAAGGGGAAATTTGCAAGACATAATTCCTCATTTTTGACCGACGTGGAGGGCTCATCCGGATTTTTTTATTTACACCACGAAATATAATGCTAGAATAGAGTGTATCTATGAGTATGATGAAATCTAAATACATACTGCCGCTGCTGGCTTTTAGTGTGGCAAGTGCCGGTGCCGGCGAGCGGGAATCTTTTGATTTTGGCTGGAAGTTCAAGTATTGTGGCCCCGGAGACCCTGCTGAGGCAGGCGTTCCAGTGTATGCGGATTCTCACCAAGGCACGCACCCAGCTTCCTATGCGGTGGATGGCGACCTGATGACCCGCTGGTGCGCCAAGGATCAGTACGACGGGCATTATCTTCTCATCCGTCCCGGTTTCAAGGATCCCGTCAAGATGGCTGTCATTTACTGGGAACAGCGGAATAACCTGACCGCCATTGTCAAGATTGACCACGGTGATTCTGAAACTCAGCAGATTATCAACGTAGGCCACCAGGCTGCTTCCTTCATCGATTTGGGCGGCAAGCCCGTGAAATCCATCAAGATTCGCGTGGGCGGTACCCATATTGCCAGCTGGGCCAGTATCCGTGAGGTGATGTTCACCGGCATGGACAACCAGCCGCTGCATGTGCAGAAGGGGCTTCCTGCTACGGCCTATGCTGAGGTTGGTGCCGATGAATCCGACTTCAAGAATGTGCAGCTGCCGCACGACTGGGCTATTGAGAGTCCCTTCCTCATGGATGAGCCGAATGAAACCGGCAAGCTGCCCTGGAATGGCTGGGGCTGGTACCGCAAGAGCTTTGCCGTACCCGCTGATTTCAGTGCAAAGAAGGATCGCTATTACCTGGATTTCGACGGTGTGATGGCTAATCCTCAGGTGTATGTGAATGGCAGGAAGGCCGGGGAGTGGGCATACGGCTATAATTCTTTCCGAGTGGATATCACTCCCTACCTCGAAGCCGGCAAGGACAACCTGGTGGCTGTGATGGCCAGCAACCTGCCGCTTTCCACCCGCTGGTATCCCGGTGCCGGTATCTACCGCCACGTGTGGTTGGAAAAGACTTCACCTGTGCACCTTGCCCAGTGGCCTACCTTCATCACCACCCCTGAAATCAGGAAGGACTATGCCCAGGTGAAGGTGCAGACCACGGTGGAGAATACAGGCAGCGAGGAAGCTGAAATCACCGTGCAGCAGTCTGTTGAAGGAATGCAGGCTCAGCCCGCCACCATTACCCTGGAACCCGGCACAACCGGCACGGTAGAACAGGAAATCCGCCTCTATAATCCTGAGCTGTGGAGTATGGAAAACCCGCATCTGTATGCCATGCAGACCAGCATTCTGGTGAATGGTAAACAGGTGGACAGCAAGGAAAGCTCCTTCGGTGTGCGCACTGCGGAGTGGAAGAAGGACGGCTTCTACCTGAACGGTGAGAAAGTGAAGCTCAAGGGTGTGTGCGAGCACCATGACCTGGGAGCCCTCGGTTCTGCCTTCCATGCCCGTGGCTATGAGCGCAAGATTGAGATTCTCAAGGAAATGGGCTGCAACTCCATCCGCATGACCCACAACCCGCCCGCACCCGAGGTTCTCGACCTCTGCGACAAGCACGGTATTCTGGTCATTGATGAGCTCTTCGATATCTGGAAGAACCAGAAGTACGACAAGGTGAACGGCTACCACCTCTACTGGCCGGAGTGGTGGCAGAAGGACGTGCGTAACTTCATGCTGCGCGACCGTAACCATCCCTCCATCATTGCCTGGAGCGGTGGCAACGAAATTCCGGAGCAGGGGCACAATGACCCCGCGAAGCACAAGAAGAATCTGGAGACCGCTGTCAACCTGCGTGACGAAGTGCGCAAGTATGATACCACTCGTCCCTACACTGTGGGCTGCAATGATATGCGAGCCTACAAGAATGGTTTCTCCGACACCATGGATGTGTATGGCCTGAACTACAAGCCGCATCTTTATGGGGATTTCCGTGTGAAGCATCCCGAGCAGCCCTATTACGGTTCGGAGACCTGCAGCTGTGTGTCCACCCGCGATACCTACTTCTTCCCGATGAAATGGGATGTTCACAGCGGTGCCCGCTATTTCCAGGTGAGCAGCTATGCTCTTTCCTCCACCGGCTGGGGTTCCTGCCCGGATATCGAGATGCACGCCCACACCAAGGCTCCTGACCTGGCGGGTGAGTACGTGTGGACCGGTTTCGACTACATCGGTGAGCCCACACCCTACAACCAGGATGCTTCCAACATCGGTAACTTCATCGGTGCCAGCGAGGCAGAGAAGAAGGCCGCTATGGAGCAGCTGAAGGCTATGGGCAACAAGGCTCCGAGCCGCAGCTCCTACTTCGGCCTCATTGACCTGGCCGGTTTCCCGAAGGATATCTACTACCTCTACCAGAGCCAGTGGAATCCGGAGAAGAAGATGGCCCATATCCTGCCGCACTGGAACTGGAAGGGCCGTGAGGGGCAGAAGACCCCGGTGATGGTGTTCACCAGTGGCGATGAAGCGGAACTCTTCGTGAATGGCAAGAGCCAGGGTGTACGCCGCCGCGGCGATGGCCCTACCTTCACCCAGAAGGATAAGAGCCTTGTGGTGAGCAGAAACCAGTACCGTTTCTCCTGGGAGGATGTCGTTTATGAACCCGGTACCGTGGAGGTGGTGGTGAAGAAGGACGGCAAGCCCTGGGCTACCGCCAAGCGTGTGACTACGGGCGACTCTGCCGCCGTGATGACTCAGGTTGACCGCAGCACCATTGCTGGTGACGGGCATGACCTCAGCTACATCTCACTTGCGCTGACAGATGCTCAGGGGAATGTGGTTCCCACGGATTGCCGCAAGGTGAGCTTCAGCATCGAGGGCCCCGCTGTGCTGGCCGGCTTCTGCAATGGTAACCCCATAGACCACACTTGCATGCAGGACCCGGAGCAGAAGTTCTTCAACGGCCGTATTCTGGCGGTAGTGCGTTCGCTTCCTGGAGCGAGCGGTACAGCCACCGTGACCATCAAGGCCGAAGGCCTTCCCGAAGTAAAGGTACCGGTGCAGATTACTGCTCCTGAGGCGAAGTAAATCTCCTGTTATATCAATGCCGCGAGGCCGGTTCCAGTCGGGAACCGGCCTCGTGTGTCATTGGAAATCGCGGCATTGATTCAGTGGCTGTTCCACGGGGCTCCACCCATCTGGCAGACGGGAATGGCTTCGTCATGGCTGATGCGGTAATTCTTGTAGGGGCCCTGGGCCATGCCGCGGCAAGAGCTGAGCAGAGTCGAGGTGACGATGAGGAGCAGCGGGAGGATTTTCATGTGCGGGACGCGGCAAAGGTATTGACGAGCTGCCAGCCGGCAGAGGTGGAGACTAGGTAGAGACCGTAACGAGCCCGCGTACAGGCTGTGTAGAGTTCCTTCATGTCGAAGCCACGGCTTTCCCCCAGACCGATGATATCTGTTACAATGATGCAGGCTGCTTCCTGGCCCTTGAAGGATTTGATGGTGGATGCAAAAATCTTTGCGGCATCCGGGCGGCGGCAGGCGGCGCGTCTCTCGGCGGCTTCTGCCGGTGATTCATCGGCTGGTGCAGTGGCCAGCTCCGGAATCAGGTTCAGGCTGCAGCGCGGGTGGCTGGTCCGCCAGGGAGAGAGCACCACGATATCTCGTGAGCGGATGCCGGGTTGTGTGCTGCGGATATGGGCGATGATGCGACTGACCTCCCCGGCTCGTTCTTCCGGGGTATCTGCAGGAGGTGAAAGGTGGATGCCCGCCCCGGTCATGGGCAGAATGCCGATTTCTCCTGCGTCCTCCGGGAGCAGGGCGCGGCTGAATCCTGCAATCTGCTGAGCATTGCGCAGGTTGGTGCTCAGGCGTATGCGCGTGCACAGCTCCGGCAGCTGGTCATAGCGGTCATATAAGTCCTGGTGTTTATCCGCAAAGATGTAGAACTTTCCACCGGGAATGAGCAGGCCGCGGATGATTCGCCACCAGGCTTCCCGGAAATCCTGAGCTTCGTCCACAAAGATGGCATCATAGTGAGGTAAATCCGGGATATGCTTCTCTATTTCCTGGAGAGCGGCGGCGGGCAGGCGATCACCGTCTCGCGTGTAGTTGACCAGATAGGCCAGACCTCCGGGCTCGAGAATGTGGGTGATGCAGAAATCGTGGAATGTACTCACCAGCACCTTGTCTGCGTGCTCTGCAAGCAGCGGGTGCTGCTGCAGTTCATAGGCCATGGCGTGGTTGAAGCAGAGCATCAGGATACGGTGCTGCCCGGTTGCCGGCAATCCGGAAGCCTGCCGGGCAGCCTCTGCGCAGGCGATGACGGTTTTGCCGGTACCGGCGCAGCCTTCCACCCGGATACCGCCTGTGCTTTCATGAAGAGCCGGCAGGAGGCGGAGTATATGGCCTGCGGAAGCATCCATTTCCTGCAGGTAATTTTCCAGACTCATGCGGAAAAGAACGCTCGGGGCCAGAGCTTCAGCAATTTTCTGCACTCGCGCCTGCGACATCTGCCCGGAAGCCTGCCGGATGAACAGCGCTTCGATATGCTGCTGCAAATCGTCTGTGCCGCAGAGATAGAGTGAACCGAAGGGGATATTGTGCCCTTCCAGCTGCACGGGAGTTACCCTGGTGAGTACGGCCAGATGGCGGTGCTCAGGCCAGCGGTTCGGATTCTGCGGAATGCAGCCACAGCGCGCGAGACTGCGCATGAGTTTCTGCAGGGCTATATTGGCTTGTTCCAGCGGCGATTGAGTGTGCGTTTTCCACGGTTCCCCGCTGTTTTTTCTGCTCTGCCAGCGACCGTTCTGCACTTGCATTTCCGGCCAGTCCTTCACTTCGATAACCACGATTCCCCGCCCCGGTATCAGCAGAACAAAATCCGCTTCGAAATGGACATAGCGCTCGTCTTCCCGGTAGTCCTCCTTACAGCTGTGGAAGATGACCCAGTCATGTGGCAGGTGGGCCATGGCTTCGAACACCAGCAGCTCGCCGCGCTGCATGTGGCTCACGGGGATTCGCGAATGCATCTGCGCCATGGCAAAAAAAATCAGGCTTGTTTTTTCTTGCGGGGAGCCCGCTTGCGTGGTGCCGCTTCTGTTGCAGCTTTTTTCCTGCGGCCTGCACTGCCGGATTTCTTACGCGGGGCCCGGCTGGCCGGTGCGGCGGCGGCTTTCGTCTTGCGTTCGCGGAGAGCCAGCCAGAGCAGGAGCGCCAGCGCGCCGGCACTCAGCTGCATACACTCCCAGCCCCAGATGAATTTCCACTTGTACACATGCGCCTGGCTCGGGTCCAGCTCCGGGGTGATGACTTCAATCTGCTGCCCGATGGTGTAGTCCGTATCGTCTGCATCGGTCATCAGCCGATTGATGACCATGCCGTTTGGCAGCGTATACCGGACGATGGCCAGGTAAGAGGTATCTCCCCCCCAGGCCAGGTTCCCGTTCTGCCATGCCTGAGCGGTGGATTCAAAGGGCATCTGCCGCACGTCAGTCACTGTGGCGGTGACGACTACGCTTTCGTTCACGTACATGGCGGTGCGGAGAAGCTGGTAGAGGGCGCCGAGGGTAAGCAGCACACCCGCCAGCAGGAACAACCTGTTAGCTCGTCTGCCAGCCAGACGTCTGAACATCATTCTCAGCATATCAATTTACAGCTACGCGGTGTTCGTAGGATTCGACCCGGCCCCGCGCGGCACACCCGTGCGCCCACTGGAGCACGACTGCGGCATCCGGCATGGCAGCTGCAGCCCGCTCGGAAAGCAGACGGTGCCGCGGACGGGCCAGGGTGGTCTGTGGCAGACTTGCCAGCAGGGTGCGGGCTTCATCTGTACTCAGGCGGAAAATCTCATCGGCGCGCGGCATGTTCTCCAGAGATTCCTCATCGGCATCCAGGCATCGTATACCTACGCCGTAGCGAGCGGCCAGGTCAGTCAATTCTTCCTCATTGCTTGCGCCGGGCAGCAGCAGCAGTTCGCATTCCTGCGCCCACTGGCCGCAGGCCAGCGCTCGGAAAAATGCCTGGCGGCAGCTCTCCTCGTCCTCAGCAAAGCCCACGCAGATAGCTCGGAAGGAAAGCTCTGTCTCATCGCCTTCCATGATATAGGCCCCTTCGGCATCCCATGCGCCGGAGGGCCATTGCACCGCCACTAAATCGGGGTGCGCCCAGCTTTCCTCGCCGTCCACCGGGTAGACAAACACCCCCTGGCCGGCTGTATCGTACAGGCGCACCGCCAGAGCCATGGCCTTGTGCAGCATGGTTTCGCCTTCGGCATTGCCGCCAAAGACGTTCTGCAGACTCGGTTCTTCGCCCTCACTTCGCAGGTAGTAGCCCTGGCCGTTCTCCACGCGTGCCAGGCAGGATTCTGCATCCAGCACCATGAAGGAGAACTGGGAGCGCAGGGAGTGGTCGGAATACGCATCGCCCAGCACCGCGCGTACGCGTGCGATGAGTTCCTTTCCCTTAATAGCGTTGTCTGCTGTTTCCGGCAGGAGCGTGGGCAGAATTTCGTTGAGCTTTTCTCTGAGACCCATGGTTATTTGCGGAGCTGGACACCAGCGAGTTTCATGTTCGGGTCAACGGGTGTGTCAAGTGGCGAAAAATCACCGCTTCGGGCCCGGAGCATACCGGCAAAGGCAATCATGGCGGCGTTGTCGGTGGTCAGGCTGTTCGGTGGCAGAATGAGCTCTATGCGGCGGCGGTCGCACATCTCCCTGAGCTGGCGGCGCAGGCCGCTGTTGCAGGAAACACCACCGGAAACGGCAAGTACCTTGTGACGACTTCTGCGCAGCGCTTTCATGGCTTTGTGCAGCAGCACATCGATGATGGCCTGGCGCACCCCTGCGCATAAATCGCACATGGTCTGTTCGTCCAGGTCATGCGGGTTGCCGCTCTCCACCAGCTTGGGCAGGGTGTAGAGTACAGCTGTCTTGAGCCCCGAAAAGGAGAAGTCCAGGTGGTCCTCGTGCATCATGGGACGCGGGAGCTTGAAGCGTTCCGGGTCGCCTTTTTCTGCCAGCTTATCAATTTCCGGCCCTCCGGGATAGGGAAGGTCGAGCATCTTGGCCACCTTGTCAAAGGCTTCACCGGCGGCGTCATCACGCGAGCGGCCCATGAGGGTATAGTCGCCGGGGCCTTTCACATCAATGAGCAGGCTGTGGCCACCACTTACCACCAGGCTCAGGTGGGGTACCAGTCCTGCCGGGTGAGTGATGAACGGAGAGAGCATATGCCCCTCCAGATGATTGACTGCCACAAAGGGTTTGTGCGCGGCCAGCGCCAGGGCCTTGGCCGCAGTATTGCCCACCAGCAGGGCTGCGACAAGTCCGGGGCCGGCAGTGCTGGCGAACACATCCACCTGGTGAATGCTGCGGCCTGCTTTTTCCAGCGCTTCGGCCAGCACGGCAGGAAGGTTGGCGGAGTGATTGCGGGAGGCCAGCTCAGGAATCACACCGCCATACATGCGGTGCAGGGGAATCTGGGTGGAGATGACGGAGCTGAGCAGCTGCGGCTGACCGCTGCCGGTGTCCTCCATGAGGGCCACGGCGGTTTCATCGCAACTCGACTCGATTCCCAGTACCAGCATACTTACTTACTGCTTGCCTTGCGGCGTTTGATTTTCGGTTCGGCCTTGCCCAGCACCACATCCTCGGTGATGGTCACGGTATCAATGGTCTTGTCGCTGGGCACCTTGTACATGACATCCAGCATCAGGTTCTCGAAGATACCACGCAGGGCGCGTGCCCCCGTGCCACGCTCGATGGCCTGCTTTGCCATGGCGCGCAGGGCTGCTTCTTCTACCTTCAGCCTGGCGTTGTTCATGGCCATGAGCTTGGTATACTGCTTCACTAGAGCATTCTTCGGCTCGGTAAGCAGGTGCATGAGCTGCTCCTCCGTGAGGGTGGTAAGCGGGGTGAAGATAGGCAGACGCCCCATGAGCTCGGGAATCATGCCGAACATGAAGAAGTCTTCCGGCATAGCCTTGGAGAGAATCTCCTCTTCGGTGTATTCCTTGGCGTCTCGGTCTTCCTCTACCGCGGCAAAGCCCATGGCGGAGGAGCCGATGCGCTTGCGGATGATGCCTTCCAGCCCCACGAAAGCACCGCCGCAGATGAAGAGGATGTTCTCCGTGTTCACGCGGATATACTGCTCATTCGGGTGCTTGCGGCCCCCCTTGGGCGGTATATTGCATTCCGTGCCTTCCACAATCTTGAGCAGCGCCTGCTGCACGCCTTCGCCCGATACGTCGCGGGTGATGCTCACATTCTGCGTCTTGCGGCCAATCTTATCGATTTCGTCCACGTAGATGATACCGCGCTCGGCCTTGGCCACATTCATATCGGCAGCCTGGAGCAGGCGCAGTACGATATTTTCCACATCCTCGCCCACGTAGCCGGCCTCCGTCAGAGTGGTGGCATCCACGATGCAGAAGGGAACATCCAGAATCCGGGCCAGGGTCTTGGCCAGCAGGGTCTTGCCGCTGCCGGTGGAACCAGCCATGAGAATGTTGCTCTTTTCGATTTCCACGCCGTCATCTGTCTTGGGCTGGCGCAGGCGCAGGTAGTGGTTGTACACCGCTACGCAGAGCGTGCGCTTGGCCCGCTCCTGGCCGATGACGTAGGCATCGAGCATCTTGTGCATCTGCTCAGGGGTGGGCAGGGCATCCTGGTCGATGGTCTGCACCTCCAGTACGGGGGAGTCATCTGCCTTATCCTGCGGCAGCAGCTCCGGATGCGTGCCCTTGATGAGGGCGAGTATGCGGTCCGCTGCCACATCTCCCATTTCAGAGCGGAACATGTGGTAGGTCATGCCTTCCACGCATTGGTAGCAGATGTGGGTGCCTTCCAGCGAGAGCATAGGCCGCCCATCGTTCTCGGCGCCGCCGCAGATGGAACAGATTTTGGTTTTCTTGGCCATTGAGGGCAGGTCGGGTTACTTCTTCTGTGCGGGCGTGTGCTCCAGGATGCGGTCCACCAGACCGTAGGCGAGGGATTCCTCGGCGGTCATGTAGTTGTCGCGGTCCTGGTCCTGCTTCACGGTGTCGAAATCCTTGCCGGTGTGCTGGGAAAGGATGCCCGTGAGTCGCTTATCCAGGCTGAACATGAACTTGATGGTGCGTTCCACATCTGCTGCAGTGCCCTGGGCACCACCGCGCACCTGGTGAATCATCACGTGGGAGTTCGGCAGGCAGAAGCGCTTGCCTTTGGTGCCGGCCGCCAGTAGTACAGAGGCCATGCTGGCTGCGATACCGATGCAGTAGGTATTGATATCGCAAGAGACAAACTGCATGGTGTCGTAGATAGCCAGACCAGCCGTTACGGAACCACCGGGGGAATTGATGTAGATATGTATATCCTTTTTCGGGTCAGTCATCTGCAGGAAAAGCAGCTGGGCAATCACGGAGTTGGCCACGGTGTCGTCAATTTCGGTGCCGATGAAGATGACGCGGTCGAGCAGGAGGCGGGAATAGATGTCGTAGGCGCGCTCGCCCTGGCTCGTCTTCTCGATGACGGTGGGTATGTAGTAGTTTTTAGGGGTGTCCATAACGTGTGTTGATGGCAACTCTAGCACATCGCGCAGGTGCGGGAAAGTGAGAAATGCTGCATACTGCCGCGTATGCCACAGATTCAGGATGATTCCGGGCTTTTTCCTTGCCTTGGCCGGGGCATGTGGTAGACTGTGTGCATGCATAGAATCTACCACATGCTCATGGCCTTTGCTCTGGCCCCTGCGGCCCTGGGGCAGCAGGATGCTGTGGCTCAGTTCTATGCTGACCGTCTGGCTGATTTCAACAACTACCTGAATGCCCGCGAGCGCAACGCCCGCAACGCTGCCGAGAAAAAAGCGGTGGCGATG
Organism: Akkermansia sp.; assembly: GCA_045634905.1. Classification (GTDB taxonomy): domain Bacteria; phylum Verrucomicrobiota; class Verrucomicrobiia; order Verrucomicrobiales; family Akkermansiaceae; genus Akkermansia. The sequence goes on along the minus strand of JAZRBC010000197.1, from coordinate 45,534 downwards.
GAGCGAGCCGCCTGTCGCCGCAGGCTGGAAGCGGCGCGCCGTGGTTATACCGGACCCTCGGAGGACGATAAGCGTTTCTGGAATGAGCTGCAGGCTGAGGTGGATGCCGTGCTGAATCTCTGGCAGCAGGCAAATGAGGCCGATGCTGAGGAGCGGCTCAGAACCCGTGCTGCAGCCCAGAACATGCTGAATGCAGCGCGGCAATGTTATGAGGCGCAGATGCGTTTTGTGATGGCTCAGCTGGGTATAGCTGCGTGCTCGCTCGATTCGGATACCGTGAAGAGCAGCGCACGCCATTTCTGCAATGAGCTGCGCCGTGAGTTCAGACAGGATTTTCAGAGTATTCTCTTTGCTGTCCCCTGGGGATTGGAAAATGAGGAGCAGGAGGAGGAGCATCCGCATAAAGCGCATCCACAGGGCAGTGAGGAAGCCGAGGAAGGTACGGTTGACCTGCACGCCGGTGATGAAGATGAGCTGCTGAGCACTCCGGTGGCCCCGCTCATGGTGCACGAGCTGGCGCATGAAAGTGCTCACACTGATGCAGCCCGTGCAGAGGCTGCTACCCGTGCCACCCGATTGTGGCTGGGGTATCTGAACCTCTGTGCTCAGCAGATCTGCGAGTGTTTCGGCACTGAGCGGGGAAGTGCGCTTGTTTCCGGAGTGCCGCTTCCCGGCGCAGTAGAGCAATCGCACTATGCTGCAGTTCAGGAGCTCTCAAAGAAGTATTTCCTGGAGGCGGAAAACGCCTGGCGGATGTATGTCGATGCAGCGGTGGCTGCTCATGATTCCGGTGCGGTTATGGAGGAAGGTCAGAGCGCCGCTGCTTCTGCCTCAGCCGAGGCTCTCCTCCTGAGTTTCCCGCTTTACGCTACGCATGAGCAGTATCTGGCTTTTATCCTGGCTCCTCATCTTCAGTATCTGGAGCCCGAGCCTATGCCTGATACCGGTATGGTGGAATAACACATGTTCTGAACAGATAAAAAGCCCCGCTTTCTTCCGGAAAGCGGGGCGAAATCTATTATCGCATGTCAATCATGGGCACCAGCAAGGGGGCATCCGGTCCCTTGTAGGCTGCCAGCGGGCGGTAGAGGGTGTTGTCCTCCAGCTGCTCCAGAATCTGTGCCACCCAGCCGGCCACTCGTGCTATGGCGAACAGCGTGGTGAACATGCGGGTCGGGATGCCCAGACTGTAGTACACCGTGGCGGAGTAGAAGTCTACATTCGCGTTGAGGTTCTTGCGGGCACGCATAATCTTGGCGATGCGGTCGCTCATTCGAATCCACTTGGGTTCACCGATGGTCTGGGTAAGGCGGATGGCGATGCGTCGCAGGAGCGGAGCGCGGGGGTCGAGCGTGCGGTACACGCGGTGGCCTATGCCGAAAATCTTTTCCTTGTTGGCCAGTTTGCGGTTGATGTATTCCTCCACATTCTCTTCCTCTCCGATCTCCTTGAGCATTTCGATAACGGCTTCGTTGGCACCGCCATGCAGCGGGCCTTTCAGTGAGCCGATAGCTGCCGTGATGGCCGAGTACATGTCCGACAGAGTGGAAGCGGTCACGCGGGCGGAGAAGGTGGAAGCATTCATGCCGTGGTCCGCATGCAGAATATAGGCTACATCCAGAATATGGGCTTCGGCCGGGTCGGGCTCGGTGCCTTTGAGCAGCCACAGGAAGTGCTCTGCCTCACCCAGGTCGGTGCGGATGGGGGGCAGGTCCAGCCCCTGGCAGATGCGGTAGTAGTAGGCGGCCATGACCGGCAGCTTCGCAATGAGCGAGAGGCCGATTTCCTTCATCTGGCTGGGGTCCTTGGTGCGGTCGTCGTACATGCCGAGCATGGAAACGGCGGTGCGCAGGGCACTCATGGGGCGTGCCGTCTTGGTGGCTGTCTTGAAGAAGTCGAGAATCGGCTGCGGGAGTTCGCGGTCATTGCGAAGGCGCTGCTGCAGACCTTCCAGTTCCTCGCGGTTGGGAAGTCGTTTATTGAGGAGAAGGTAGATGATTTCGGTGAAACTGCAAAGATCCACCAGGTCTTCAATCTCATAACCGCAGTAGAGGAGGTGTCCCTCTTCACCGCGCACGTCGCTCAGACCTGTCTCCGTGGCAATCACGCCTTTGAGTCCCTTGGCGTAAATGACCTGCTTCTTCTGCGTGGGCTCGTTCTCGTTCATTCTGAATTATATAAAGAAGGTGTCGGGCAGACTACAAGGCCGTCTGCCATGGCCATTTCTGAAACTGGTATCAATCAGCAGCAGGAGTACCAGGCATCCTGCAGTTCGCCGAAGCTCTTGATTTCCACATCGCTGCGGGCTTCGAGCCAGGCTTTTACTGCTTCGCGCTGTGCATTGCTGGTCTGGGTGGGATCCACAGCCTTGGCAATGATGCTGCAGCCGTCGTCCGTGATATTGCCTTCGCAATCCAGGCCGTTGGCCTCGATGCATTCCTCAATGAGGGCATGCAGGAACTGCTCACACTCGGTGGCGGCTACGTCGCCCTTGTATTCAAAGGTGAATTCAAAGCAGAGTTCCTGGAACTCCCCGACGCGGTATTTCTTGCGGAGTCGCTTCTTCATGGTGCGGAGATATTATGAAAAATTGTTGTGGTTGTCAATGAAAATCGCATGTGTTGACGTGAACCGGTCAGCCGCGTGGTTCACGGGGTGCGGGCAGGGTATAGTACGGCTGCAGCTCCGGCGGCAGCGGTTTGCAGAGTGTCTCCGGGGCAGGGGGCGGTACAGGCTCGACAACCTGCTGGGAAAGCTGCTGACACCCGCTCAGCGCCAGACTCATTAGTGCTGCATTCAGTAGAAATAATCGCATACCGCGGCATTTTAGAGATAAATGACTCATTTTTCAAGCGAAAACTGGCAGGTTTGGCTGAATTCGCTTGACTTTTCCGAAATAAAGCGTATTCTGTGCGTCCACCTTGCTTTCGCTGGCATGGTGAGACCACCCGGCGGGTGACGCAAGCGCACCGACGTCGGAAGAACTCCAAACAAACCACAATTTCAAGACATAGAAAGAAATACAACTATGACGACATATTCCCTCAAGGCCACGAAGCGCGAGGCCATCGGTACCGGTAAGCTCAACGCCCTGCGTGCTCAGGGTTTCCTGCCCGGCGTGGTGTACGGTGCTGCTGTGGAAGGCAACATCAACGTGCAGATCAAGGCTGCCGACGTGCGCGCCCTCTTCGCTTCTGTGGATACTGACTCCATTCTCGTGAACCTCGACCTCGACGGTCAGACCATCCTGACTCTGGTGAAGGACGTGCAGCGCAACTGGCTGACCGACTCCCTGAACCATGTTGACTTCTGCGCCGTGACTCCCGACACTGTGGTGAAGACCCGCGTGCAGGTGAAGCTTGTGGGTACTCCCGTGGGTACCGCCATGGGTGGTGTGGTGCACCAGATTGTGCACGAAATGCCCGTGAAGTGCGCTGTGAAGGATATCCCCTGCTGCATCCAGGCCGACATCACCAACGTAGGCATGAAGGAATCCTTCCGTCTGGCTCAGGTGACGATGCCCGCCAACGTGACCACTCCCTTCAACGGTACCGTGGTGCTGGCTTCCGTAATCAAGCCCTGATTCTTAGCGGAACAAATCTATTTGAAAGGCCTGCCTCCCGAGATGGAGGCAGGCTTTTTGAATTCATGGTCAAACAGTCATCATCCGTGACCGGCAGGCGTGCCATTCTCCGCTTCTCAATTTGCGCTGTGGAGAACTCTGAAATGGAGAACTTTCTCTGATTCGAGATATTCCAGGGTGATTTTATCGTTTATCCAGCGTGCGGAGCCATCGCGGTTCTGCTTCTGCCAGCCCGCCTTTTCCAGAGCAGCCCAGAAATCTGTTCCCGGATGCTGCTTGAGCGACACGGTAACGATTCCGTAATCCAGGTGATGCGCAGCATCTGCAATCTCCAGCTGACTGCAATCTATGGCAAGGCTGTTTTCCAACCAGTCGGGGGCTACTTCAATGACGTCGGAACAGGCACAGAGAATGCAGGTGGCTATGAGAAGCAGACGTTTCATAGCGCGGGAAAACTCAAACCTCATCGGCCAGCAACCCCTGAAGCTGGCGGTGGGCGTAGTGAAGGCGGGAGCGCAGGGTGCCTTCGGAGATGTTGATGAGCTTGGCAATCTGAGGGTAGGAGAGGCCCTGGATATCGCAGAGATTCACGACTTCCTGGTGGGCAGGGGAGAGCTGGGAAATGGCGCGAGCCAGCTTGCTGCGCAGGTCTTTCACCTGTGCTTTGCGCACGGGGTCTGACTCCAGATTGGCATCTGCCAGCTCGGCATCTTTTTCGAGCGGGTTGCCGTTCTCATCGTTATCAAGGCTGAAACTGCGTTCGCGCTTGCGTTTGCGAAGAAAGTTGCGGGCGTTGTTCAGGGCGATGGAATAGAGCCAGGTATAGAATGAGCTGTTACCCTTGAAATAACGCAGGGAATGAAATGCTTTCAGGAAGGATTCCTGCGCTACATCGTAGGCATCTGCTTCACTGTTGAGCATCTGGATAAGCATGGCGTTGAGCTTGCGGCTGTGGCGCCGGATGAGTTCATCGTATGCGCGGGTTCGCCCGGCAAGCGTCTGCTCAATGAGCTGCTCGTCCGGCACGTCTGCATGCGATTCTCTGGAGGCTTCGTTCATGGTGGTAGGGCATAGGGTGGGTTGGGCTTTTTCCTGCCGGGGGGGGCGGGGTACCTTGGCGGTGTTCCCCGCCCCGGCGGGCAGGATGGGTATCTTACAGCACGAACTCACCCACGATGCCGCGGGTCTTTTCGTACCATTCGATGTAGGTTTTGTTGATGAGGGTATAACCACCGGGGGTGGGATAGTGGCCGCTGAAGTACCAGTCTCCGCAGGGAGCTTCGATGGCGCTGTGCAGGCCTTCCAGCGTCTGGTATACGCACTGGATTTCACAGGGAGAATCCTCGGGCGTGACCATACGGGAGATTTCGGCGGTGATTTCGTCGTCCGTCAGGCTGCTGTAGATGCGGCGCACCGGGTTGGTGCGTTTCTCTGCAGGCTGGGTGAGCTGGTAGCGGCACTCGTTGTACACATCGGTCACGATGTTGGAGAGCCCCTTGCGGTGCAGCAGGTTAATGGCGGCAAGGAAGGCAACAAACTGCCCCATTTCGCACATGTCGATACCGTAGAAGTCCGGGTAGCGCACCTGCGGTGCGGAGGATACGATGACAATCTTGCGCGCCTTGGTACGGGCGAGCAGGCGCAGCAGGCTCATCTTGAGCGTGGTGCCGCGGACAATGGAGTCGTCAATGGCCACGAGCACTTCGTCCTCACCCACGGCACCGTAGGTCAGGTCATACACCATGGAGGCCATCTGCTTGCGGCTGCTGGCTTCCGAAATGAAGGTGCGGAGCTTGATGTCCTTGTGGGCAATCTTTTCAGCGGGGGGCCAGCGGCGGAGAATGAGCTCATTGATGAGCTCCTCGCTCATGGTGCCGTTGCGGAAAGCATCCACCATGGCCTGGGTCACCTTGTTGCGGCGGTAGGCGCGCAGACCCTCCAGCAGACCGTAGTAGGAGACTTCGGCCGTGTTGGGGATGAAGGTGATGGCCGCCTTGGAGAAGTCATCCTTATCAAGGCTGGCCACGACTTGTTCCGTAAGGTTGGCACCCAGGGCCTTGCGCTCGCGGTAGATGACGGGGTCGTTGCCGCGGGAGGTGTAGATATCCTCGAAGCAGCAGGGGGTGAACTTGCCGGGAGTGGTGTACTCCTTGATGCTCACCTGACCATCGGCCTTCACGAGAATCATGTTAGCCGCGGACAGCTCGTGCACCTGGTCTTCGTCCACCTCCATGACGCTCATGAGCGGAGCCCGCTCGCTGGCAATGGCGATGAACTCATCCGTATGGATGTAGTAGCAGTGGCGGATGCCGTGCGGGTCGCGCAGGCAGAAGAAGTCGCCGTTGCCTACGGCACCCATGATGACATAACCGCCGTCCCAGTCTTTGCTGGCTTTGCCAATCACGTCGAAGAGGTTGAGCTCAGCAGAGATAATCTGGGGAATCTCACGGCCGTCCACGTTCTGCTTGCGCAGTTCGCGGTATTTGTCGGTGTGGGCTTCGTCGAGGTAGTAGCCTACTTCCTCCAGAATGGCCTGCGTGTTGGTGTCGAACACGGGGTGCTGGCCGCGGGCCATGAGCTTCTCGTGCAGCTCCTCCACGTTGGTCATGGAGTAGTCGCCCTGCAGCATCAGGGTGCGGGTGGGCCAGTTCGAGCGGCGCAGGAAGGGGTGGCAGTTGCCTTCTTCGTACTGCACACCGCTGCTGCCGTAGAGCATGTGCCCCATGAGCACCTCACCACCGAAGTTGAAGTGCTTTTTGAAGGTGATGGCATCTGAGCCATCGATGATGCCGTCCTCACGCATGTGGCGCAGGTTGCGCTGCTGCGTGGTGAAGATATCTGTGAGCGCAGAGCCGCCTACCGCACGGGAGCGGAAGACGTAGGGCTCACCCAGCGGCATGTTCAGCTTGATGCTGCCGAACCCGGCACCGTCCTGACCGCGGTTGCGCTGCTTCTCCAGCAGGAGGAAAAGCTTGTTGAATGCCCACTCAGGATTCCCGTACTTTTCTTCGAAGTACGAGAGGGGTTTGAGCAGGCGGATGGCTGCGGACATGTGTGTGTCTCCTTTCCGGTACGGTTACTTGCGGACGCTCACCTTGATGCCCTTGCCCTCGCGCATCGTGCCGATGACGGTGCCGCCGGGGCCGGCGGTGAGGGCCTGCTCGACCTGGTCGGGGGAGACGATGGCAACCCAGCCGATGCCCATGTTGAAGGTGTGGAAACGGTCTTCAGCGTCCACAAACTTCAGAACCTTCTGAACGGGGGCGTTGTCCCAGTAGGGGATTTCGAGGTCAGCACCCTTCTCGCCGAGGAAGCGCTCCAGGTTTTCGGGCAGACCACCGCCGGTGATGTGGGCGTAGGCCTTTGGGGTGATGCCGAGCTTGCGCATATCGTACACCACGTCGTGGTACAGGCGGGTGGGGGCCAGCAGGTCGCGCAGCTCTTCCTTGGTGAGCAGGTCGGGGTTCTGAGCCAGCACGCGGCGCACGAGGCTCCAGCCGTTGGCGTGGAAGCCATCGCTGGGGTAACCGATGAGAATATCGCCCACAGCAACCTGGCTGGGGTCAATCATCTCGCTCTTTTCCACGCAGCCGATGCTGAAGCCGGCGAGTTCCACCAGCCCTTCGGGTACAACGCCGGGCATTTCGGCGGTTTCGCCACCGGCAAGAATGCAGTTGCAGCTTTCCAGGTAATCGCACATGCCGGCTACAAGGCGGGTGATGCGGGGACGCTCGACTTCCAGATTGGAGATGCCGAGGTAGTCGAGGAACATGAGCGGGTCACCACCGGTGGTGAGCAGGTCGTTCACGTTCATGGCCACCAGGTCCTTGCCGGCTGTTTCCAGCATGTCCATGTCGAAGAGAATCTCCGTCTTGGTGCCTACGCCGTCCGTACCGGTCACAATCACCGGCTCCTTGTAGGAGGACAGGTCGTAAGCGGCGGCAAAAAGACCGAAAGCATTGCAGAGCTGACGGTTTTTCTGTGTGCGCTTCACGTGGGAGCTGATATCAGAAACAAAAGACTGCGCCTCAATAGTGTCGACGCCGGACTGCTTGTAAGTGAGATTGCCGGACATAGCTTGAATCATCGCTTGGATGCGCGCGCATTATACACGAATGCGCAACTTTTGGCAAGCGGATTCTCTCTCCTTTTTCCAACTGATTATTCTCCGGCCAGTCCGGGAGCAAGCGCGGCCATGCGCAATACAGAGGAGTCCAGCTCCGCCGCACGTGCGCGGAAATCCTCTTCTCCCCACCAGGCCAGAGCATCTGATTCCGGGGAAACGGTGAAATGCTCGTGTGGTGCGCGCAGAAGAAAACGCACATCGTAGTGGTAGTGTTCGGGTTCCCCTTTCTGCAGATTGGCGGGGATGCGGTGGATGTCAATATCGAAGATTTCTGTGCTGACCGGGGTAATGCCATCTATGCCGCTTTCTTCCGCTGCTTCTCTGAGCGCTACGCGAAGTAAATCCGCATCTCCGTCTGCGTGGCCACCGGTCTGCATCCAACGGCCCAGCTTGTGGTGCAGGGTGAGCAGGGCTTTGCTGCCGGTTGGATTCAGCAACCAGGCAGAGCCTGTCATGTGTCCCTCGCGGTTGCTTCGCTGAAAGCATTCCGGTGTGCTGCGTACAAAGTTCAGCATCTTGTCGGCTGTTATTTTCTGTTCAGGATGTTTTTGAGCAAAAAGATGCAAGGCCTGGCACAATGATTCACGGAAATCTGCTTTATCAGGGCTCATAGAGGGGCTATTTTAACGGGTTTTGAAGAAAAATCAAGTCATACAGATAAAAAATGATTGTAAAGAAAAGTTTAATATTGTCAGCGGTGCGGTAATTGTGATAGTATAGGTGTGGCGGGATAGGTGGTCATGCAGAATGTACTGCCGGTTCAGCCTGCCATTTCAAAGATTTCCCCTCGTGTTGTTATGTCCAGTTCTCGTTCATTCATTCTTGGTCTTCTCGCCATGCTGGCATGTCTGCTGACAGCCTGCCAGAGCGGGGCCGATATGAAGTACTACAACTTCCCGGACGCGGTCACCAATATCAACCAGGTTGACCCGGCCTACCGGAAGTATTTTGCCGACCAGCAGGGTCGCAATTACAGCGCCGATGACCAGCGCAAGGCTCTGGCCGCGGCAATCCGCACATCCCGCACTCCGGTGCCTGCCTACGTGCCTCGTTCTGCTGTGGCGCGTTCCAGCAAGAGTGTGCAGCGCCGCAGTTCGGTGGCTCGCCGCAGCTCCGCCCGCAGCAACCGCAAGGTAGCCAGCAGCCGCAAGACGACAAGCTCTCGCAAGCGCGCGGTTGCCAAGAAGAAGACCACCACGCGTAAGCGCGCCGTGGCGAAGAAGAAGACCACGTCTCGCCGCCGTCGCGGTTAAGAGCTGCTGCCGGAAGATTATTCTGTTCTGAAAGCGCGCGGTTTCCTGAGGGAAATCGCGCGTGCTTTATAATGCCGGAGAAAGGAGCCTGCAGCAGTTGGCCAGAAGCCTGGTGAGTACGGAGACTTTATACCAGTCGGCGTGGGTAAAGGGAGTAGCCTGTTCCATGTCGAGGCTGAGCATGTGTGCAACTTCTGCGGTGGTCTGTTCATCCTCCATAAGGAGGGTGAGTTCGTAGTTCAGTCCCAGGGAGCGTTCATCCAGGTTGGCCGTACCCAGGCAGCTGGTGGCTGAATCGGCCACACAGATTTTTTCGTGCAGGAATCCTTTTTCATAGGCCAGCATACGTACCCCTGCAGCCAGCATGCCGGGGAGAAAAGTGAGCATAGCCAGTTGGGCCGCACGGTTATCGCCCTTGCGGGGAATAAGTACCCGGACATCCACCCCGCGCAGTGCTGCCGCCTGCAGCGCGTGAAATACCGCGGCATTCGGAACAAAATACGGGCTGGCAAGCCAGAGCCGGTGGCGGGCAGAGCCGGCCAGCTCCATGATAGTGAGCTGCCAGGTATTCATCGGCCCGTCATCCGGTCCACTGGGAATAAGCTGGCAGCAGTTCTGTCCGCTCTGCTTCTGGGGCTGGAGCAGGTGCAGCAGACTGCTGCCGGTGGCCCGGTGCCAGTCATCGTGGAAACTCAGGAGACATTGATTGACCACAGGCCCCCGGAGTGAAACAAAGGTATCACGCCAGTAGAGCCGGCCGGGTGCCTGTGTATATTCGAGTCCGATGTTGAGACTGCCCAGATAGGCGAGTTCTGAATCGATGACGACCAGTTTTCTGTGGTTGCGGTAGTTGATGCGGAGAATGGAGCTCAGCCAGAATCTCCTACCGTTGAATGATGCAATACGGGCCCCGGCCTTTTTCAATGCTCGCAGGTAACCGGCGGGGAGTTTGTGGGAGCCGATTTCGTCGTATATGATGTAGACCTGAACTCCAGCCCGAGCCTGTTCTTCGAGCACTTTGCGGAGAGTGTTGCCGACTATGTCGTTACGGATGATGAAGAACTCAATCAGGATACTGCGCTGTGCCCGCCGTATGGCCTGAAGCAGATTGCGGTATGTATCATTCCCATCCTGCAGGAGCTTCACGCTGTTGCCGGAGCAGGGGGCATAGCCTGTGCAGTGAGCAATGGTGTTGCTCAGCAGGGTGGAAGGGGGCTGCCAGGCTCCGGAGTCGCGCAGAGCTCTTTGCAGTATTCCTCTGCTGTGCCTGCTGGTGGTGTGGCGGCGGATGCGTGCTGCGCCCAGCACCAGATAAAGCGGAATACTTGCCGAAGGCAGCAGCAGCAGAGCCAGCATCCATGCAATAGTGCCCTGTGGCGAGTGCGGACGGCAGAGGGCATGCAGCGCCAGACCTGCGCCTGTGGCATGCAGGAGAAACAGAAGCGCGGTCAGCAGCAGGTGCTGGTCCATGGCGGAAGAAGCTCAGGGTTATTGCTTACTGGGGGGTGCAGTTTCCTGCGGTTCAGAGCTCAGGCTGCTCTTGTCACTTTTCAGTTTTTTGCTGAGTCCGAATTCCCATTGCGGGTCGAGCAGGTCTCCGTAAAGGTTAATATCAATGAGGAAATCGGAAAGCAGTGTGACCGGTGAGATGAGTACAGTAGGCACGCTGGAGATATGGGGCCACAAATCTCCGCGGAAGGTCAGGGTGTTCAGGTCAATATCAAGCTGGACCCCTATGTCCAGATTATACCCGCTGGCTTTCATATTGCGAGTGATGAGATGCCCCTTCACAATATCAAAACGGGAGTGCGCATCTTTGATGCCGTAGCGCAGGAAATGGTTCGCAAACGGTAGTTGGAGTGCTGAGCGGCCTACTGAACCGATTGCTTTCCCGCTGGTATCCCACACAAAATCCACGAAGTCAGATGACCAGCTGGGCAGTTTGATTTTTTCGCCCCCGGGCAGTGAGTTCTGCAGCTTTTCCAGTTGCGCCGGCATATCAGTGATGAGTGCTTCGATAGGGCGGAAAAGAGCCATTTCCATGAGATCACCATCCTGCAGATGAACTTCTCCATATGCCTGAATGGAATCCAGGTCCGGCTTAGGTGCCTGGAAACGAATGAAACCATTACAGGTGGCGGGGGTGAACTCCGTTCCGTATGAGGCAACGATATCCTTGAGGTTGAGGTTATTCGCGGCAAAGTAACCATCGAGCGTGGTATGCGGCCCCGAAAAGCCGATGCGCAGAGCGCCATTCAACACACCGCCCCAGCTCTGGGCGTTGAGCCGGTCAAGATAAACGTCCGAATCGCTGATGTTGATGAATCCGCTGAAGTTACGCAGCGGAATGGTGGTGCCGAGGAATTTGAATCCGGCCCCTTGTGAGGATGCCGCGCGGATGAGTCCCTGCATGGGGACTTCGCACGAGCTGGAGATGGGGAAGACGCAGTAATCGGTCTCAATATCGGCCGGCTTCTCCAGAACGATATCTGCCAGAAAGTCATGGAGAGGTGCGTAGTACATGCCGATGGCGTATGCCGGGTAGCAGGAGCCTTTCAGCTTGTGCAGCGAGATGATGCACTTCTCAATATCAAAGCGGACCGCTTCGCCCGTTATCCGGCTGGTAGCGGCGCCTTTCCTGATTCCTGCATGGCGGAGCCAGGGGCGGTTATCGTACAGAAGGTCAGGGTTGAGCAGGTTGATATCGATGATATCGGCCAGTGCTTTGCCTTCAGCATCCGTGCAATCCAGTTGCACGATGACTTCCACATCGCAGCGTCCTTCCTTGATGCGAGTGAAGGGGTCGCGACCGAGGTCTGTTCGCAGGAATTCCTCGCCGGTGGGGTTACCCTGAGCATCTTCTTTGTCCCGGATGGCACCGAGCTGGAAGTCCATGTTGTACAAATTGGCTTTGCACAGGGAGCGTACATAGATACCCCGGTCATAGCGGATGGTGGTGTCGATGTCGGTGATGACATTGCGCGTTACGCCCGGAACACAGCGGAAGTCTCGCATAATCCAGTGGGCATCTGCATCGTCAATCAAGGCATTGACGGTGCTGACCGGGATAGTGTTTGTGCCGGTTATGCGGCATTCTTTCAGCGGGTTGCCCGTTACATGGATATCCAGCGTACCATCTGCATGTGTGGCTGTAATATCGGCCTGGTACACCATGTCGCCGTTCCCGGCGGTGGCGAAGTCGCCGGCGATATCCAGTTTGAGGGGAATTTCCATTCCCTTGTGCACAAAGACATTGTTGCACACGCGCACGAGTTCGGGAACCTGAAGGTTGAAATGGCTGTTGAGTACTCTGCCGGATTCCGGGTCGATGAGTGCATCTCCCTGCAGATTCAACTGCTTCGGCAGGCGGAGTTCCTGCAGAGGTTCACCGCCAAGCAGCGGTCTGAGTTCCGAGGCCGGCAGTTGAAGCCTGATTCCGGAAAGTTGAAGCAGATTCTTCTCTGTGAGTAGTGCAGAGGTGCAGAGTTCGAGCAGTTTCTCCCCCAGATTGCTGGTCAGCTGCAGCTGCATGGAATTCCGTCCATTATTCCTGAGCTCCAACCGCGTATCGGTAGCGCTGAAATTATCTGCCCCGGAAAGTCGCTGAATCGTGGCGAGGGCATGGGTATCATGCTGCATGTTATGCCAGGTTTCAGAGACATCAAGTCCTGTGGGAATATTGACCTTGAGCGATATTCCTTCGGCGGAGGTTTTGTCCACCTCCAGGCGTTTCAGGTCAGCCTGCAGGTCAAGCGCAGAGGTGGCAAGACTTTCAACCGGTTGGTCGAACTGCAGCTCCAGCTTATCCATGCAGGTATGCAGGTCCAGGTCGTTCAGGCTGGTGTTGAGCAGCTGCAGGGCACCTGTCTGGAGCTTGAGCTCTGTGCGGCCGAGTTGCAGGGCGGTTAATGCCCGGTCTGCATGAATCTGAGCCAGCTGAAGGTCAAGGTTCACCAGGTCAAGCGCGATTTGTTCTTCTTTTTCCCGGGCAGACTCGGCCTTGATTCTGAGACTCGCCTGTGCCACGTTGAAGTCGTCCTGGTAATCAATGCCCGCGAGTTTCAGGTGCAGGCTGGGTGAAAGAATCTGTGTTTCGTGGAGCGTGATATCCGCTGTGCGGAATTGAAGCTCACAATTGCTCAGCGTGGGAACCAGATCTTCAAGCCGGCTTTTGCCCGCCTCAAACGGTTGCGTTTTCATTTCGCACCCCAGGTGAGCTTCCAGATTTCCGTTGAATGAAAGTCCATGGGGGAGGGAGAGGGTGGAGTCGCCTGTGATGTTGCGTGCCAGATTCAGTATGGTTTCTGCTGGCAGGGAAAGCTGAAGCTCTGCGCGACCGGTGCCATTTGCGGCCTGCGCTGCGCCCTGAAGATGGCCATTCGGAAAGTCTATCCTGCATTGATCCAGATTAAAGCTGCCATCTCGCAGGAAGAAAGTGAGAAGAAGGTGGTTCGCCTCGACATTGCCGAATACGAGGCCTTTCTGTTCGAGCAGGCCTCGCACCGTAATGCTGTTGAGCGCAAAATCCTCGCTGAAGGACGCGGAGCCGTTCAGTTCGATTCTGGGGGTGTTGCCCTCTCTGGAGCGGAGATTGCTGATGATGGGCAGGTCTTCTGCTTCGAAGTAGTCGTTGACAATCTGGACAAAGGGGGCCGAGCTGGTGGAGGCGAAGGACAGCTCTCTGGAGCGAGTATCGTAGCTGGCCTGAAGTTGCACACTCGATTCAGGGGACACAGTACGGAAACTCAGGTCGTGAATCCGGAGCTCGCTTTTCTCAAAGGAGGATTTTAACTGAGCCTCGGTGAAATGAAAATTGCCGAGGATGCAGCTGGGAACCTGCGCTTCGAGTGAGAGTTTCCACTCCTGGTTGTAGGCGGCGGAGATATTGAGATGCGGCGGCGCCTGTTCCCATTTCTGTTTATCCACCAGCTGCTTGAAATCCCGCAGCCAGGGGCGGATTTCCGCCAGCGTTTCTTTCAGAGTTTCCTGTGTGTCTGTATCTCCGGCATCGGTCGTGTCCGCTGCGTCAGAGAAAGTCGGCAGAGATGCCAGTGAGAGTTTTCCCTGAAGCGAGATTCCCTGAAGCTGCGCGTTGAGTTCTGCTCTTACTGCGCTCTTGCTGCCGGGAAGATTAATGTACAGATTCAGCGGGCTGAGGATGATGGAATCATTCCTGGCATCACTCAGCGGCAGTTCTGCCTTCAGGCGCAGAACTTGCAGGTGGGCCGGCCTGAAGTCGCCGGACAGGAGACGGGTTATACTGAAGGTAACCTGCGTTTTGCGAATCCAGATTGTGGCAGCAGGGGCATCCTGTTGAGGAAGGGTGAGGCAGGTGTCCTCCGCTTTCAGACTGAGACCGGAACGCGGGGATAACTTGATTTTGCTAATCTGAATGGGGAGTCCGGTAGCTTTTGTGACTTCCTGCTCAATGCGCCGCAAAGCTGCATCCGGCAATCCTGCTGTACTCAGCCACGTGATGATGCCAATCAGCAGAAGCAGCACCACCAGACACAGTATGGGAAGAATATGACCAACGCGTCTGATGGTGAGCGTGCCTGCCATTCGGGGTAGTGGGTGGTGGGGAAGATTAGATTTCCGGGTCGGTTTCGCCCTCTGGCAGCGGGGGTGCCTTGGGCAGATTCATTTCGATATCGTCCAGAAGATTGACGAGGTCTACTCCGCGCTGCGCAGAGTTGTCGTGTTTGAAGGTGAGTTTGGGTGTGTTGCGGAGCACAACCCGCTTGCTTACGGCTTTCTGAATTTCGCCGCGCTTGCGGTTGAGCTTATCAATCACCTGGGCGGGGGCCATGCGGCCCACAACGCCCACCCACACGCGACCTTCCTTGAGGTCTTCTGTAATCTCGACATCGAGGATTGAGACGATGGTGCCGGACCATTCGTATTCCTTCTGGATGAAGGTACCGATTTCCCGCTTCATCAACTCATTCACTTTGTCAAGACGTCGTGTAGCCATGATTGTTTACAATGTCTGTTTGATTTTTTCCAGGGAGTAGCACTCGATGATATCGCCCACTTCGTAGTCGTTGTAGTCTGCAAGGCGGATACCGCACTCCAGACCAGCCTTGACTTCCTCCACTTCGTCCTGGA
Source organism: Akkermansia sp. (assembly GCA_045634905.1). Taxonomy (GTDB): domain Bacteria; phylum Verrucomicrobiota; class Verrucomicrobiia; order Verrucomicrobiales; family Akkermansiaceae; genus Akkermansia. The sequence goes on along the minus strand of JAZRBC010000197.1, from coordinate 30,464 downwards.
AGCGGCGCAGGGTAGACATCTTGCCGTCGAACACTACCTGGCCATCGCGAAGCACACGGGCTTCGGCGGTGCGGTTCATCTTGCCATCCGTCACGAAGGAGCCGGCGGCCTTGCCCTTGTTGAGCTTGAATACCTGCTTGATTTCTGCGTGACCGAGGACGGTTTCGCGGGTTTCGGGTTCCAGCAGACCGAGCATGGCGTCCTTCACCTGGTCGATAAGTTCGTACACAATGGAGTAAATCTTCACCTGCACGCCCTCGCGCTTCACGGCCTTCACGGCATTGCTTTCCACCTTCACATTGAAGCCGAGGATAACGGCATCGGAGGAAGAGGCAAGCAGAACATCGCTTTCGGAAATGGGGCCTGCAGCAGCACCAATGAACTGGCATTCCACCTTTTCACTCTCAATGTCCATGATTGCCTTCTTGATGGCTTCCACAGAGCCCTGAACGTCGCCCTTCAGATAGAGCTTCAGCACGGCCTTCTGGGCACCATCGCCCATCATGGCGAGGATGTCCTCCATGCGGGAACGGCGGGGGGCTGTCAGACGCTGCTGGCGCAGTTCTTCCTGTCGCTCATCGGAGAGCTTGCGGGCTGCACGCTCGTTTTCCATTTCGACCAGTTCGTCACCCACATTCGGGGTTTCGAGGAAGCCGGAAACTTCAGCAGGCATGCCGGGGGTGACCTTCTTGATGCGTTTGCCCTGGTCGTCGAGCAGGGTCTTCACCTTGCCGGAGAACGGACCGCAGATGAAGGGCATACCCACCTTGAGGGTGCCGCTCTGCACGATAACGGTGGCGGAGCTGCCTTTGCCCTGTTCCATACGGGCCTCAATGATGGAGGCGCGGCAGTTGGCGCGGGGATTAGCCTTGAGCTCAAGAACTTCGGCCTGCAGGCAGAGCAGGTCGAGCAGGTCATCAATGCCGGCACCGGTATGGGCAGAGACATCCACGCATTCGATTTCACCGCCGAAATCAGTGGGCATCAGGTCATTTTCCATCAGCTGCGTACGTACGCGAATCGGGTCAGCCGTGGGCAGGTCGCACTTGTTGACGGCAACGATGATGGTCTTGCCGGCAGCCTTGGCATGCATGATGGCTTCCTTGGTCTGGGGCATGATACCATCGTTAGCAGCTACTACAAGCACGACGATATCGGTCACGTCCGCGCCGCGGGCTCGCATCTCAGTGAAGATGGCGTGGCCGGGGGTGTCGATGAAGGTCAGCGTGTTATCGGCGTGCTGCACAGTGTAGGCACCAATGTGCTGGGTAATGCCACCGGCCTCACCGGCTGTCACCTTGGTGCGGCGGATATAGTCGAGCAGGGAGGTTTTGCCATGGTCCACATGACCCATCACAGTGATGATGGGCGTGCGCACCTTGAGAACGTCCTCGGGTTCTTCCTCGACAGCAACGGCTTCGGGTTCCTTGATTTCCTCCACCGGAGCCTTCACGCCTGCGCCTTTTTCGCGGCGTACGCGTTCGTAGGTGAACCCGTGTTTCTCGCAGAGTGCGGCCACCTGGTCACTATCGAGCGTGGTGCCGGGGTTGGCAAACACACCCATGGGGAGGAGTTCGGCAATCAGTTTGAAAGGCTTCATACCCATGAGCGTAGCCAGGTCGGCCACGGAGATGGGGGCCTTGATGTTCATCACCTTGCTGCTTTCATCCGCTTCTGCCGGAGCAGGGGCGGGAGCGGGCTCCACTTTGGGCTGGGGTGCAGGTTTAGGCGCAGGGGCCGGGGCCGGAGCTGCAGGAGCCGGCTGCTTGCGAGCCTGCTTTTTGGGAGAAAGCAGGTCCAGCGCTTCCTTTCTGGGCGCGGAGGGCGCCTGCTTCTTGCTGGCCGGAGCCGGGGTGGCTTTGGCAGGAGCAGCCTGGGGAGCTGCTGCTTTTTTCTTTTTGCTGCCCCCGATCAGGTCAAGCACAGGGGCTTTCTTGTCATCATTATTTGCCATGTGTCAGAAAATCAGTTCGTTTGTCGTGATGCCGGGTTCAGCAGCTGGCCTTGGCCTTGGTCATGATATCAGCCGCTTCGTCCTCAGAAATACCGAGTGCTTCCACCAGAGTTTCTTCATCGGCATAGTTGGCGATGCCTTCAACCGTGGTGAAACCTGCAGCCACCATGGCGGCGGCCATGGAGTTGGAGATACCGAGAGCGGCAGCCAGTTCGCTGGCTCCTTCGTTGGCCAGGGTCTTGGCCTGTGCCTTCTCGTCGTAGGCCTCAACGCGTACATCCCAGCGTTCATCGGGGGTGGAGATGAGGCGGGCTGTGAGGCGCACATTCTGACCCTTGCGGCCCTTTGCCTTGGCTGCGGCCTTGTCGTCTTCCACCACCACCGTGACTACCCGGGCGGCGTTGTCCACGTTCACCTTGATGGGTTCGATGGGGGCGAGCGACTCGGTCACCATGGCGGCTTTGTCATCGGTGTATTCGAGAATATCGACCTTTTCGTGGTTGAGTTCGTTCACCACATTCTTCACGCGGGCACCGCGCATGCCCACGCAGGCACCGATGGGGTCCACATTCGGGTCGTTGCTGCGTACGACCATCTTTGTGCGGTAGCCGGCTTCGCGCACGACAGTCAGAATTTCAACGGTGTGCTCGGCAATTTCCAGCACCTCGTTCTCGAAAAGCCGACGCACCAGGTTCGGATGGCTGCGGGAGAGGATGAGTTCCTGACCGCGGACACCATCGCGCACCTCCACCACGTAGAAACGCATCTTGTCGCCGCTGTTGTATTCCTCTCCGGGGATACGCTGGCGGAGCGGTACCAGACCTTCGTACTTCTCCACTTCCACAATCACGTCGCCCTTGTCATAGCGCTTCACTGTGCCGGTCACAACTTCACCGGCGCGGTCGCGGAAGGCTTCGGCGAGCATTTCCTGCTCAGCCTTGCGGATGCGCTGCTGCATGGTCTGGCGAGCCGTCTGCACGGCGATGCGGCCGAAATCCTTGGGAGTGATGTTGACGCTGATGGTATCACCGGGGAGGTATTCCTTGCCTTTTTTGGAGCCGGCAGCCTGAGCGACAGAGAGGGGCACTTCGTTGAACTTGTCAACGAGCTGTTCATCCTCCACTACCGTCATTTCTGCTTTGATTTTCACCGTGCCCTTCTGAGGGTTCACTACAGCGCGCAGGTTGCTGATGCGGTCAGAACCCGGCACCATCTTGTAGTAGGCGGTGATGAAAGAAGCTTCAAGAGCCTGAATGACGCGCTCGCGGGTCAGGTCTTTCTCGCGGACGTAGTAATCAATCAGGGCGGAGATGTCAGTAGTGGCCATTGTTGTCAGTGTTATGCTGGAGTTTGATACTGAGCCGTGTACAAAAAAAGAGCGGGTCCTAGACCCGCCCCAATCTCGTAACGGACCGGAACTTGTACGCGCGTAGTATATGTTGCCTCCGGCGTAATGTCAAGCGTTTTGTAGTCCGTTGACAATATCTGTTTACTAAAGGCTCAGAGGTTTTTGTGTTTCAGGCGCAGCTTGTACCGCACGCGTTTTTCCTCCCGGGTGCAGTCAACCCCGCAGCAGAGTTCGCAGATGACGGGACGATTTGCCAGCCCGACAGGTTCCACCCCTACCGGCAGGAGCACTTCCATGCTCATTTCTCGGGTCTGCTCGGAGTAGCGGAAATAAAAATCCACGGTTCCTTTGTTCAGGGGAAGCATGCGGAACAGGTCATTGCCGATAAGTTGTGCCTTGCGCATGCTTTCGCGCGTCAGGAAATATTTGTTGCAGTATGTCTGCCACTCGGATTTGAGCTGGAAGCGGTCGTAATCCGGGCTGTGGAAGGCATAATGGAAATCGCGAATCCGGTTTACAAACACCTGGGTGCGTTCCCGTTTCGGGTGCTCGAAGATTTCCTCCGGAGTTCCTTCCTCGTATATGGTTCCTTCATCCATATACACGACTCGCGTGCTGACATCCCGTGCGAAGGACATTTCGTGAGTGACAATGGCCATGGTCATGCCCTGGCGGGCCAGGGAACGGATGACGGAGAGCACTTCGCTGACCATAGTCGGGTCCAAGGCCGAGGTCGGTTCATCGAAGAGGATGATTTCCGGATCCATGGAAAGGCAGCGTGCGATGGCAGCGCGTTGCTTCTGACCACCGGAGAGCTCAGAGGGCATAGCATTTATTTTTTCCGCCATGCCTACCATCTTCAGCAAGTCGTGGGCTTTGCTTTCTGCTTCTGCTCTGCTTTTACCCAGCAGTTTTACCGGGCCGATGCACACGTTGTCCAGTACGGAGAGATGGTTGAACAAGTTAAAGGACTGGAAGACCATGCCCATTTTCTGCCGGAGCCGGGAGGCGTTGACATGCCCGGTGAGAACTTCTTCCCCGTCGATGATGATACTGCCCCCCGTGGGCTGTTCAAGCAGGTTGAGGCAGCGCAGGAAGGTGCTTTTGCCGGTGCCTGACGGGCCTATGATGGAGATAATCTCACCGCGTTTAATGTTCAGATTGACATCCAGCAGAACATCAAGTTTACCGAAACTTTTCTGGAGGTGTTTTATTTGAATCATCGTTCTCGTAAAAGGGGTGCGTTCAGTTTATCTGCAGATTTTCCGGCCGATGCGATCCAGTACATAGGCGAACAACCAGGCAATCACGAAATACATGAGTGCCACCATGAGCAGCGGGAAAAACGGGTCGAATGTGCGTCCGCGGATGATGTAGGAGGCGCGGGTCAGGTCTGCAACCGCCACATAACCGACAATGGATGTATTCTTGATGAGGGATATCAGTTCGCCCTTGTAGACCGGCAGCACTCGGCGCACTGCCTGTGGCAGCACAATGTAGCAGAATGTTCTTACCGGGGAGAAGCCCAGAGCAATGCCGGCTTCCGTCTGTCCTTTGTCAACGCTGCTGATGGAGGTGCGGAACATCTCGCTGACATAGGCCGCAAAGTTCATGGCGAAGGTGATGATGGCAACCGGGGTGTTATCAAACTGCGTAAAGGCTACGTAGCACATCATCATCAGGAACACCAGTACCGGGGTGCCTCGCATGATGTCAATATATGCCTTGGCGATATTGCTGCAAATCCGGGATTTGCTCATGCGCATGTAGCACACGAATGCCCCGAGTACAGTACCCAGAAGGGCGGAGAAGAAGGAAATGTAGACCGTGACCTTGAGGCCGTCCCACAAAAGCATGTAGCGCCGTTCTTCTATGATATTCCGGTAGAAACTGCGCTTGATTCCGCCGAAGAAGCCGAGTTCTTCGGAGCTGGTGGTGTCAGAGATGATGGAGGGGTGGGCATTCTTGGTCAATACCGCCACGCGGGAATGGCTGTCGTAGTACGGTTCGGAGAAGAGTACGCTTTCCGCGCGTTCTTCAGTAATGAGAATACCGGATGCCGCCATGTCTGCCTTGCCGGTGGTGGTGGAGGCAATCAGGGAGTCATATTCCATCTCCACGATTTCCACCGGCCGGTTGATGAATACTGAGAAGCGGTGAATCAGCTCGGCATCGAACCCGGCTATCTTTTCATTTTTGATGAAGACGATGGGTTCTGTGCAGGGTTCCATGGCCACGCGGATGGGGGTGCCCTGTGTGGGCAGCTTCAGCTCCGGCATTTCGGCCGTGTCGAAATTCTTGATCCAGCGTTCCATAATCTGCTGGAGTTCGCCGCTTGCTTTCAGTTGCCTGATGAAAGTGTTGAACTGTTCGCAGAGCTCGGCATTGTGTTTGCCGAAGACGGCCCCCATTTGGCAGGGAGGAACAGGGCTGTCGGGCAGAATGGTCACGCCTTCGGTCTTTCTCACGAGAGCGTAGCAGATGACATCATCCATGATGGCACCGTCGCATTTCTCCTGCTGCAGTGAAAGCATCATATCAGCCTCGGTATCAAAGCGGTCGAGCTTGATATCCGGGTAGTGCTCCTCTACGTAAATATCCTGCACGGTAGAGGAAGGAACGGCAAGTATGCGGCCGCGCAGATCTTCAAAACAGGCAATGCTCCCGGTACTGGGTTGCGCAGCAGGGACGGAAGAATCCGTATTGTCCGCTGCGCCTGCGGATGTCATGCCGAGGTAGAGAAAAGCAACCAGAGTTGCTGCAATATGAAAGCATTTGTTCATGATGTAGCACCCGGGGTTGTAGCGCCCCGCGCGCGGATTGTATCATAGCTCCCCAAGATTGCAAGACAAATGTTAACCTGTTCTCAATAAATATATATCCTATGATAAAGAAAGGAATAGCGGGGCGGCTCAAGCCATTCCCCGGAAAAGGAAGTCACCCAGGAGCCGAAGCTCCTGGGTGCCCAACTACCCTATGAATCGGACCCTTTCGAGCCCGGGAACCTGTTTTACGTCCGGCCCCGAAGACGTGCGAAGTATAACGTTTTTTTCGGGGCGCGTCAAGTGGAAAAACGTAAAAATAACGATTTTTTTACTTGTTAAATATAAATTATTTTTGTTTCTGGTCTAAGAGCTGCTGGGCCTTCCTTGCACAGAAGGCAACACAGCGTTCGCAGGGGCGGGATGCGTAATATTCAGAAGTCCTGTCACTGGGGCGGGCAGAATTTTCCATTTCGGAGTCAAGATGAAGCAGCTCGCGGCAGGTAAGGGTGCCGAATTCGGATTTGAAATCCTCAGCAAGTTCCCGAGTCAGCGCAAAGATGATTTCTTTTTCTGCCGGTTCGCCGGAGAGGTTGCCTTTGCAGAATCCAGCCACCATACAAAGCCCTGAAAAAGCACCACAGGTGCCCCTCATGCGTCCAAGCCCTGCGCCGAAAGCCGAGGAAAACCGGAGAGCGGAGCTTTCGTCCAATCCCACCTGGTCAGCAAATGCGGCAAAAACAGATTGGGCACAATTAAACCCCTGGTGAAAAAAATGAAGTGCTTTATTTTCGGCCTGCATGTCATCGAGCATACGCCGGAGCGTGAGATTTGTCAATGCTGCACTTTTTGCTCGCCTTGAGGGTGGGTGAGTGGTAGAATCTGTGCAGATATTATGATACAGCGTACATTGGTGAAGCATGCGTTGTCCAGTGAGGCTCCTGTGGAGCAGATTCTGGTGGAAGGATGGGTTCGTACCCGTCGCGATTCTAAGACTTTTTCGTTCCTGGAGGTGAATGATGGAACCAGCCTGGCTTCCATTCAGGTGGTGGCAGATGCCGGTATACCCGGTTACGAGGATATCGGCCGCATGACTACCGGTTCTTCGGTGAGTATTATCGGCCGCCTCGTGGAAAGCCCCGGCAAGCAGAAGTGGGAGATTCAGGCTACTGAAATCCGCCTGGTAGGTGGCGCTCCGGAGAATTACCCCTTGCAGAAAAAGGGGCATTCGCCGGAGTTCCTGCGTACCATTGCGCATCTGCGTCCGCGCACCAATCTCTTTGGTGCTATTTTCCGTACGCGTTCGCGTATGGCTGCCGCGGTTCACCAGTTCTTCCTGGAGCGCGATTTTGTGTGGGTGCACACACCCATCATTACTGCCAGTGACTGCGAGGGCGCCGGCGAGATGTTCCATGTGACCACCCTGGATCCGCTGGCGGAAAACAAGAGCTATGATAATGACTTTTTCGGTAAGCCTGCGAATCTCACTGTATCCGGTCAGCTGGAGGGCGAGACTTTTGCCTGCGCTTTGAGCAATATCTATACCTTCGGTCCCACCTTCCGAGCAGAAAACAGCAACACCTCCCGTCACGCTGCCGAGTTCTGGATGATTGAACCCGAGATGGCGTTCTGCGATATCTATGGCGATATGGATATTGCCGAATCGTTCATCAAGCATATTGCCCGGACCATGCTGAATGATGCCAGCGGAGATTTCGAATTTTTCTGCAAGTTTGTGGACAAAGGCCTGCGCGCACGTCTGGAAGAGGTGGCGGAGAAGCCCTTTGTGCGCTGCTCTTACACCGAGGCTATTGAGATTATGCAGGCAAGCGGTGAGAAGTTCGAGTACAAGCCCTACTGGGGCATGGATATGCAGAGTGAGCACGAACGTTTCCTCACGGAAAAGCATTTCAAGTGCCCGGTCATTGTGTATAATTACCCGAAGGAAATCAAGCCCTTCTACATGCGCCTCAATGACGATGGAAAGACCGTTACCGCAATGGATGTGCTGGTGCCAGGTATTGGTGAAATCATTGGTGGCAGTCAGCGAGAGGAGCGCCTGGAGGTGCTGGAGTCCAATATCGAGCGTATGGGCATGGATATGGATGCCTACTACTGGTACAATGATCTCCGCCGTTACGGTACGGTGCCTCACGCTGGTTTCGGTGTCGGCTTTGAGCGTCTCATCATGTTTGTAACCGGAGTGCAGAACATCCGCGACGTTCTTCCCTATCCGCGTACGCCGCGCAATTGCGAGTTCTGATGTTGACTTGATGACAGCGGGCTGGTAAGATAACAGCATATGAAAACACGCGCGGAGGAGTTTGCCGAATGGGGGACCGAAGTAGTATTCGGGCGCGCCCGCGGTTTCCGCGCGTGGATGATGCGTTGCCTGCTGCGCTTTGCCTCGCTTTTCTTCTGGGTGCTGGTCCAGGTGCGCCTTTTCCTGTTCCGCAGGCGCATCAAGACCGTGCACTACCTGGGAACCTTTGTCGTGAGCGTGGGCAATATCACAGCCGGTGGTACCGGCAAGACTCCGGTGGTAGAGCTGCTTTCTCGCAGCCTGGCATCCCGTGGCCGCAAGTGCGCTATTCTGACCCGCGGATATAAGAGCCATGATCTGGAGAAACCCCAGGTCTGGCTGGATAAAGATGGGAAACGCGTCAAGCGCGTCCCCAAGATTGCGAGTGATGGTGTAACCCGCTACCTCAGCCCTCTCTATGCGGGAGATGAGCCGTTCATGCTTGCCCGGAATCTGGACAACGTGGCCGTACTGGTTGACAAGGACCGTGTGAAATCCGGTATCTTTGCCATTGAGCAGCTGGGGAGCAATACGCTGATTCTGGATGACGGGATGCAGTTCCTGAAGCTCAGGCATGAGATTGATATTGTGCTGGTGGATTGCGGCTTCCCCTTCGGAACCGGGGCTCTGCTGCCGCGAGGTACCATGCGCGAGCCCAGAGCCAGTCTCAGGCGTGCCAGTTACATCATCCTGACAAAGAGTGAGGGCAAGCCCCAGGATGAGCTGATTGCCACCATCCGCAAATACAACAAGGTTGCCGACATCATTGTGACGAATCACGCGCCGGTGCTGCTGGAAAATATCTTTACGGGTGAGCAGTTGCCGCTTTCAGCTCTGAAAGGTAAATATGTTGCCTGTCTGAGCGGTATCGCCCGCCCGGAAAGTTTTGAAGGGCTGGTGGAGTCTCTGGGTGCCAACGTGGAAATCCGCCGCAGCTATCCGGATCACTACTGGTTCGACCAGGAAGACCTGGATGCCTTTGTGGAGCGCTGCGCGGAACGCGCCATGGATATGATTGTCACCACAGAGAAGGATGCGGTGCGCTTCCTTCGTCCCGGTGAGATGGAGGTGCCCATTTATTTCCTCCGCATCCAGATTGATATCCTGCAGGGGCAGGAGAAATGGGATGCCATGATAGACCGTATCTGCGGACTCGGCGAGCCGCAGCCTGCCCCCGAATGGGGCGATGTGCTCTAAAGCTGGCAGCTGTTCCAGGTTTCTCGGGGAACTCCGGTTCCGTCAGCGTTTGCGGAACAGTTTCCAGGAACCGTCTTCGGCCATGAGTTCCCAGGATTCCGGCGTGGTGATGGTTGAGCTGACGAGTGTCCGATGCACGGCAAGGTAGCTTCCGGGTGTGAGTTCACCGGCCTTTCCTGTGAGACAGACCGCTTTGCCGGCTGAGTAGAACTGAGCGGAGTAGGGGACTTTGTTATCAACGTAATATAGCGGCGAGGTGCCGTCCCATTTCAGCAGCAGTTTCTGCTGGCAGCGGTAGCGGATATGCTCAAATCCCTGGCCGGCACCAAACAGGCACACAATCAGCAGTACAGGAAATGCGGAAAAGAGGAATTGCCGGTAATCCCGGTTTTCTGCGGCACGAAGAGCCCACAGCCGCCGGACAAGAAGTATGCAGAATGCTGGTACAGCTGGTAAAATGTAGGCGGGCAGGATATTTCTGGCAACCGTAAAGAATACCGGTGTGCTCAATGCCCAGCACCAGAGGAAGCTGGTGGATGCCTTGCTGAAGGAATTCACCTTTTTCCGGATGATGAAGGGTACAAGCAGAACCCAGGGAAGGAACATTTCCACCCCATAGAGCCAGATAGTACCGATGGCTCGTGAGTGCCCCTTGCCGTACAAATCACCATCCCATCCTTTGACCAGGAAACGTTCAATATGTTCCCCGATGATGAAGTAGCGCAGGAATCCGGGTGTGGCTTGTTCTGCAGCGAGGTACCACGGAATCGTGAGCAGAAGCATGAGTGCCGTACCGGTAATCCATGGGATGCGTTTCCAGATGCTGTACCATTGTTTCTGCCATAAGGTCCAGACAAAGATGGGGACACCGCATACCACCAGAGTAAGCGGGCCTTTGCTCAGAAGCCCGATGGCAAGCCCCAGAAAGAACAGATATCCCCATATGCGCCTGACTTCCGTATCATTGACAGCGCGGTAGAATGAGATGAGACTCAGCGTGGTTCCGAAAGCCAGGAAAGCATCCGTCATGACTGCGCCGGCAGCAACAAAGCCCATGGCGGAGCTGAACAGCACAATGATGCACCCCACGGACTGCTCCCACCGCCGCTCCTGGAAAGGCCAGAGCAGGAAGCATAGCCCGATACCGCAGGTGGCCAGATACGGTGCAAGGCGTGCTCCCAATTCATTGACGCCGCAAAGCAGCATCGTGGCGGCGCTGCCCCAGAATGACAGCGGCGGTTTACCCCAGAAGGGAACACCGTATTCAAACTGAGGCTGGAGCCAGTTGCCGGTCTCCACCATTTTCCGGGCCATTTCCCCATATCTGGCTTCCGTGGTATCCATGAGCGGATAGATGCCGAGGCTCAACAGACGACAGAGCAGGATGCCTGCAAGGAAAATCAGCATCAGAGGAAGCAGATTATCCGTAGCAGAGGAAGAAATGTTCCGCTTGAGTTGCAACTGTGGAAAGTTCTGGCGTATCAGGGCACAGGATACAGTGATAAAGAGGACGACTCCCCCAAGAATCATGCAGGGAGAAGAATAGATATGCGCTAAATCAGGCATGGCATCCAGATTGTAGATGCCCAGTAATATGTGGAATAAGCCGGCATCGTACAGAGTCGGTACATCCGCCACAATATCCATCGTCTGCGCTTGCTGTGCAAAAAGGAAACCGGCTCCCGCAACGGTGGCTGGTACGATGGCCCGGCATAAGTAGCCCGGAGCTGTGGTGCCGGGCATGAGGCGTTTCTTTAAAATACAGATAGTGATTGCCAGCTCAACAAGCAGAATTGAAGCAATCCACTCGCAGTAGGGGAGCTCAAGCATTTCCTGCCAGCCTTGAGCCGGATTCATGAGAAAGTCTCTCGTGAGCAGTCGGAACGAATCAGCTGATACGATTTCGACGAATTCTTCCAGCCAGTTGAGCAGACAGAACAGGGAGAAAATGATAAGTGTGAATCGCCGGTCGTATTTCCCACCGTGGAAATCGCGTGGGAGAACCAGCAGATAGAGCAGATAGGGCAGCAGGGTAAATGCCAGGCATGCTGCGTTTTCATTGATGAATGTAAGAATAGATTCGAGAAGGTCTTCTTCTGTCGGCTGTGAGCATCCTGTGGCCAGTAGGACAAATAGCTCCACCAGTTCGAAGAAAACATAGACACCAATGAAGGGGGCGAGACGTTCCCAGTAGTATTTCAGTGCGGCAGTCACGCTCATGAGTGTACCAGATAAAGATTCTGAGAACAAGGAAAATGTTATGTTCAGCAGAAAGCCGGCGGGATTACTCCCGCCGGCTTTCGCGTTCTGTTATTTACAGTGTTAAACTGCTTACATTGAAATGGTGAAGGCAAGTTTAGCAGAAATGGTCTTGGCAATGGCCTGAACCTGGTCTTCGTGCACAGGCAGGTTGGTCTTGATGACTGCCAGGGAATCTCCGCTCTTGTGGTCGGTAGGAGCCACGATGTTATCAATGTTGATACCCGCCAGGGAAAGAGCCTGACCAATGGCTGCCACAACACCGGGGCGGTCGGCGTAGCGAAGTACCAGTGTATTACCGGCAAGGGCTGCGTAGAGATGGTCAAATTCCTCGATTCGGGAAACAACCGGTGTCCCGTCTACCACCATACCACGCACGCTGCTCACAATCTGGTGCCCGTCCACTTCCATGTGGATATCGAGGGTCAGGGCATCATCGTACAGTTTGTCGTCTTTGGGCTCGCGTGCTTTGTAGACAATGCCGTGCTCGCGGAATGAGGTTTCCGCGGCAGCGGGCATGAGCCCGCGTTCCGCACCGGGAACGGCTCCCTGCAGAATCCACGGGGTGAACCATTTGCGGTAAGAACGCAGATTGTTGTAGAAGGTACATTCAATCTTGCGGATGGGTTTGCAGCCGCCCATCTGGTAGCAAAGTCTGCCAAGCATGGCGGCAAGCTGGAGCTGGGCAGGATGCAGGCCTGCGGGGCGTTCGGCATTGATGACGCAGGCGGTATCACCGCTGACAAAGTAGTCAATCATCTGCCGGGCAGCCTGCATGGCGGCGTTCTTGTTGGCTTCTCTGGTGTTGGCTCCCAGGTGGGGCAGCAGCAGGTCTGCAACATCGGCGCTGGGTTGCATGGCTGCGGCATCCTTGGGATGCACGTCTGTGCAGTAGATGATGTTTTTGCCTGCGGCTCTGGCTGCGCGGATGGCATCTTCATCCACCACTCCGTATCGAGAGCAGTTGATGAGCATGGAACCCTCCTTCATTTTGCCAATCAGTTCAGCATTGATGAGATTTCGCGTGGCCGGACCACCGGGGACGTGCAGGGAGATGATATCTGCCGTGGAGAAAATCTCATCCATTTCCGTCGGGGTGGCACCGATGTTGAGGGCTCGCTGTTTGGAAAGGAAGTGATCGTAGCCCAGAACCTTACATTCAAAGCCCTGCAGGCGCTTCACGAGAAGACGACCGATGTTGCCGAGACCGAGGATGCCAACCGTTTTGCCGGTCAGCTCGCGCCCCATGTATTTTTTCTTGTTCCACTCACCGGCGCGAGTGGTCTGATCTGCCGGCACCACATATCGATAGGCAGCCAGAATCATGGCAATCACCTCTTCTGCCACGGCGTTGGAGTTGGCTCCCGGGGTGTTCATCACATCAATGTTCTTCGTGCGGGCGTACACGTAGTCGATGTTGTCGTACCCGGCGCCGGCGCGGATGACGCACTTGAGACCGGGAAGGGCATCGATGATGGCGGGTGTCACCTTTTCAGAACGCACGATGATACCGGCTGCATCCGGGTTTGCCGCCACGAGTTCCTCAATGGGCGCAGCGTCATCCTGCACAACGTCGTAGCCTGCTGCATTCAGTGTGGCAGCTGCGGCTTTGTCGAGCTTGGTCGGAATAAGAATTTTCATAATGATTGATAGAGAAGGGGGGGTTAGCGTTCAATTTCGTGGGCGAAGAGACCACTGCGCAGTTTGGGCTCAAACCAGGTGGATTTCGGGGGCATGATTTCCCCGCTGTCGGCCACGTTGAAGAGGTCGTCCATCGTGACGGGATAGAGGGAGAAGGCAACGCCTGTTTCTCCGGCTCGTTTCTCCAGTTCCTCGAGACCACGGATACCGCCTACAAAGTCAATGCGTTCGCTGGTGCGGGGGTCTGTAATACCCAGAACCGGTGCAAGCAGGTTGCTCTGCAGAATGGCGCAGTCCAGGCTGTCGATGGGGTGCGTAGCGTCGAAGGTGCCTGCCTTTGCGGTAATGCTGTACCACTTTCCGCCCAGGAACATGCCGAATTCGTGCTTGTGTCTCGGGGCATGCGGTGCTTCGGTGGCAGCCGGTCTGACTTCGAATTTCTCACCAATTGTGGAGAGGAACGCAGCTTCACTCAGGCCATTCAGGTCAAACACCACGCGGTTGTAGTCCATGATGAAGAGGTCTTCATCGCAGAAGGTCACGGCCATGAGATAGTTGAACTCTTCCTCGCCGGTGAATTCCGGATGCTCGGCACGGCGCTTGGCAGACACTGCGGCGCTGCTGGCTGTGCGGTGGTGGCCGTCGGCAATGTAAAGCACCGGCACCTCGGCAAAGCCCTGGCGAATGGCGGAGATTGCATCGTCATCCGTCACCGGCCAGAGCAGGTGAGTTACACCGTCTTCACTCGTGAACTCGTATTCAGGCTTGTGAAATTTAATCCACTCCCGAATCGTGGCGGAAATGCCTTCGTGCTTGCGGTAGGCAAGGAATACAGGTTCGGTCTGGGTGGAGCAGGTATCGAAGTGGTTAATGCGGTCAAGTTCCTTTTCCTTGCGGGTAAGCTCGTGCTTCTTGATGGTGCCGTCCAGATACTCATCCACGCTGGCGCAGCCGACAATACCGGTCTGCACACGTCCCCACATCATCTGCCGATATATGTAGTAGCAGGGTTTGTCTTCACGTATCAGAATACCTTTGCGCAGAAAATCCTGCAGGTTATCGCGGCTTTTCCCGTAGGTGACCGGTTCGTGAATTTCTGCTTCGCTGGTATCAATATCCGCGCGGCAGATGTGGAGGTAGGATGAGGCATTGCCGGCAGCCATGGCACAGGCTTCGCTGTGATTCATGACATCATAGGGCAGGCAGGATACCTGCTCGGCATATTGCTTCGGCGGGCGGATGGCGGCAAAGGGACGTATCGTAGCCATAGTAATAGAGTTGTGTGAAAATTAGTGGCCTACCTGAGCCATGTGCACCAGGGCAGCAGCCAGATTTCTGGAACCATAGTATTCAGCAGCGGCGAGCCGGTCTGCCTGTGTTTCAAGAATCCTGTTGATTTTGCGAATCATGGGGAGATAGCGGTCTTCGTAAACCTGCTCCTCGTGCTCGGCAAGAGGGGGCAGATTATTGAAGGAGCGGGTCCACTGGAGGAGTTCATCGCGCAGGCGCATTATCTGAGGTACAGCGGCTTCTGCGGTATTGTAATCCTGCACGGCAGCCATGCTCTGACACAGAGTGCCGAGAATGACAATGCCACTGCGGATTCTCTGTTCGCTCTCCGGCAGGGCCGGCTGCTGTGAATTGCTCTCAGGCTGGGGAGAATCGCTCACCACATTGGCGGCTGCCTCCGGAAGACAGCAGGTGAGTACCGGAATAATCAGATATGGAATCAGCTTCATTTCTCAATCATCATGCACATGAGGCGGAAAGCCTGCGCCAGAGCAACGGATTGGTAGCACCTGGCTTCTCGTACCCGGGCTATCTGCTCGTACAGCTTTGCCCACTCTACCCGCATGCGGTGGCCATATGTCTGTTTCACCTGTTCATTCTGGGCAGGCGTGAGCTGCGGCATGTGGTGCAGCAGCTCACGGGCATCATAGATGGCTGGCAGGGCCAGGCGGAGCTTTTCTGCTGCGGCATCAGCGCTGGCCTTATCCTGTGCCATGCTGAGCGCGGGAATCAGCTTGCCCGGTAGCGCAGCATATTCTGTAAAGGCTTTATCGACAGCCGCGGGCAGCTCCTTGGCCGGAGCTGCATACGCAAGCGGCATCATCAGGGCTAAGGCTGCTAAGCCTGTTCTGAACATGGTAAGACGCGAGATGTTACTTGTTCTCAGCAGCGGGTGCCGCATCGGTGGCTGCCTGGGGCTGCTCTTCCTGTGCAGCAGGTTCCTGCGCCGGCTGCTCCACTTCCATGGTGTTTTCTCCTGCGTCTGTGTCGAGTTCCCGCTGAGCAGCTTCAAGAGCGCTGTCAATCTGAGCTTCCGCGTTGGAGGTCAGAGTGTCCAGATTCTTCGTGGCACGTTCCAGTGCGAGTTTCAGTGTGACGTTGGCGCGCTTGCGATTGCGGATTTCTGATTGTGTGTCCTTATACTGGTCCAGCAGCGGCTGCTTATATTCGGTGGGCAGCAGCTCACGTTTCAGACCGCGGATGATATTGTAGGCGGCGTTCTGCTGAAGGAGTTTTTCAGCGCCTTCGAGATCACCGCTGACCATGCTCATGCGAACCTCGTCCATGTTGTTCCAGAACTGGGTGAGCAGAGAGGGGACTGTTCCGGCCTGCTTGTCAATGGGGCGATCCTCATTGCGGCGGATGGCATCCTTCACCTTGTTCACGCTGATGCGGAGCATCTTCAGGTTGCGGTTCTGGGGAATGAACCAGACCGTGGCAATATCATCGCCGTCCTCTCTGAGCTGTGCAGCCAGTTCGTTGTACTGGCGTTCGTCAAGCTTTTCCATGGCGGTGCGTTTAGCCGGCACCAGACGCTTGCGGGTGGCTTCTTCTCGTTCAAGACTCTTGGTCCACGATTTCTGCAGTTTATAGAGGGTCTTGATGTACTTGTCGTATGCTTCCTTGTACTGGGGAATTCCCTGGTAGCGCTCGCGCATGATTTCGAACTTGTCGAGACCCGCCACCTTGCGGCGGCGCTTCTTTTCTTTCATGTCAATCACCATGGCGTTGTAGGCAGCTTCGGCATCGCGCACATACTGGTCGCGCTGCTCCACGCTTACCTTGTCAAAGGAATAGTCTGCGGCACCGGCTTTGTTGAACTCTTCCTGAAGTTTGATGACCTCCAGTGCTTTCTTGTCCATATCGGGCAGCATCCGGCCGACTCGGGTCTTCACGTTGCTGCACTGGCTTTGCAGGGAACGGCTGGGTTTGGTGATTCTGGAGAGAATGGCGTCGATACTGGCCATTTTCTCACGCAGGCGGAGGGTGGCATCCTTGGCTTTTTCCTCACCCTCACGCTGTGCTACGTTGCCATCGGCAATGGGGGCCTGTTCCTCCCCGGGCTTGGCTTCGGCAGCTGCAGGACTGGCGGGAGCCTGGTCGGTGCTCGTCTCCGGGGCTGCCGGAGTCTCGGGCGCTTCTGTGGTTTCCGCCGGTTCTTCTTCTTCCTTCACCACTTCACGCATCACAATGATGTTGCTGGTGGGTACTTCTCTGGTGACTACCTTGCCAGCCTTGTCTTTGCCCCGGAACTTGGTGGTGCTGCTGCTCTTGTAGATGACCGTGCAATCAGTAAAGCGTTCTGCAGAGGTCAGAGTGATGGTGTACTCTGCAGCCTGGGCAAACGCGGCTGACAGAGCGAGCAACGAAAGGATGAGGTGTGTTTTCTTCATGTTTCGTGTGGGGTGAAAGCTAATTCTCAGACGTCATACTAGCACATAGCTCAGGTTTTGGCAAACAACAAATGAGCCATGGATGATGAAAAAATGGAAAAACAGCGCTTCCTTACCCGGAAGCGCTGTATAGAAGTGGTGTTTTCTGCAAAAATCAGGCGCGGCACTGCTCCTTGATGGCGCGGGCGGCTGCGTGTACCAGTGGCGGGCCATTGTAGATAAAGCCACTGTACAGCTGCACAAGGGAGGCACCTGCCTTGATTTTGTTCACTGCGTCTTCTGCTGTGGTGATACCGCCTACGCCGATGATGGGGATGCTGCCCTTGAGCTCCTGAGCAAAGGCGGCCAGCGTTTCATTTGCCCGGTTGTACAGGGGCTTGCCTGACATGCCGCCGCTCTGGCTTGCATGCGGAGAATCCTCCACGCCGGTGCGGGTGGTAGTGGTATTGGTGCAGATGAGACCGTCCAGCTGGCAATCCTGGAACACGTGGGCAAGGTCGCGAATCTGTGCTTCGCTCATGTCCGGGGAGACTTTCATGACCAGCGGCACGTAGCGACCAGTATCGTTGGTGAGGTTGGCTTGCTCACTTTTCATGAGTGAGAGCAGATCTGCAGCACTGTCGGCTTTGGCGAGTTCCTGCAGGTTGGGGACATTCGGGCAGGAAAAATTGATGGCTACGTAGTCAGCCACGTCCCAGACGGCACGCAGGCAGGCCAGGTAATCCTGGTGTGCCTCGGTGTTCGGTGTTACTTTGTTCTTGCTGATGTTGACCCCGAGGATTCCATTGAAACGGCGGGTGTTGCGGATATTCTCCACACCTTCATCCACCCCGGGGTTGTTGATTCCCATGTGGTTGATAATGGCCTGCTGAGGAATACAGCGGAAGAGGCGGGGCTTCGGGTTGCCGGGCTGCGGTCGCGGAGTCAGGGTTCCTACTTCCACAAAGCCGAAACCCAGGTGGCCGAATGCTGCCACTGTATTGGCTTCCTTATCCATGCCGGCTGCAAGACCCACGCGGTTGGGGAATTTGAGCCCCATCACCGTCACGGGGTCCTCCACGGGTTTGCCCATCATAGCGGGCAGGAGATGCAGGTGCTCAGCAGTACGGAGCCCGGCAAGTGTGAGTTTGTGTGCTGTTTCCGGGTCGAGGCAGAACAGCATCTTCTTGGCAAGTTGATATAAATAGGGGGACACGTATCTGTTCGGTTTTGTTGGTGAAATTGAGAGCTGTTTACATGCGGAATGTCTTGTTGTAGTTCGCGAGGAACCAATCCGCAAAACGGGGAATTGCCTCTTCGTAATCCCACACCGGAGAATAGGCGAGCTCGCGCTCCATTCTGGAGGTGTCGGCATACATTTCTATGTGTTCTCCCAGCTGTAGGGGAGAGGCCGGGTCCAGCACTACTTCCGCCGTGCGACTGAGAGCATATTCCAGCGCCTGCACAAATGTAAGGAACGACACTGGTTTGCCGCGTCCCACGTTATACAGCGCATAATTGACTCCATTCGCACTTAAAGGCTGACTGGAGAGCGCCGCATCCAGTCCTTCCATCAGGTCGTCGATAAACGTGAAATCGCGGATGATGTGACCATTGTTCAGCACGCGGATTTCGGAGCCTTTCATGATGCGGTGAGCCAGCTGCATCGGAATGGAATCCGGCCGGGCCCAGGGGCCGAACACGGTGAAGAGACGGAAAACCGTCACAGGCATTCCGTAGGATTTTGCATAGCTGTAGCACAGCAGCTCTGCCGCACGCTTGGAGGCGGCATACATATTGAGTGGTGTATCAACGTGGTCATCCTCTTTCAGAGGGGATAAAGCGGTGTCGCCATACACGCAGGAGCTGGAGGAAAACAGGAAATGCTGCACCCCGTTGTGGCGGGCTGCTTCCAGCATATTCATGGTGCCGGTCACGTTGGTGTCACAGAAAACACCAGGATTGGTGCGGGCCTTGGTGCTGCCGGTCAGGGCCGCCAGGTGAAGAATGGTGCTGAACTGCTCTTCCCGGCAGAGCTCATCCACCGCGCGCCTGTCCAGCACATCCATGCGGATAAACTGGAAGCCATCGCGGCCTTCCTGCCGTGTCCCGTCTGCTGCCTGCTTGATATCAATGCCCAGCAGAGCAAGACGCTGGGTTTTCAGGCTGATATCCTTGTTGTTGCAGAGGTTGTCTATACCGACCACACGGTAGCCTTGCTTCAGAAGGTGGCTTACTGTGTGGTAACCGATGAAACCTGCAGCTCCGGTAACGAGTATTTTCATGTCGCTAAGTCAAGTATTTGTGCGGGCGTTATTATAGTCGGTATTTTTCAAATATCAACCTTTTTTATTCGGCCTCCACCACCTGGGTCACGGTGCCGATGGCCGGGCAGCTGAATTCCACCACATCGCCAGGCTTCAGGTAGCGTGGCGGGTTCATCCCCAGTGCCACGCCGCCGGGAGTGCCCGTGGAAACGACATCGCCGGGATTCAGTGTCATGAACTGCGATACGTAAGCCACCAGCTGCGCCACAGGCATGATGAGCTCTGAGGTGTTGGCTTTCTGGCGTATTTCTCCGTTTACTTTCAGTACGAGCTCCAGATTGTCCGGATTGGGAATTTCGTCCTTGGTCACGAACACCGGGCCGAATGGCGCAAATGTGTCATAGCTTTTTCCCTTGGTCCATTGGCCGCCATGCTCCAGCTGGTAGGAGCGCTCAGAGTAATCGCACATCAGGGTGTAGCCGACAATGGCGCGGCGGGCTTCAGCTTCGGTTGCGCGGTGCAGTGTATCACCGATGACGACTGCCAGCTCTACTTCGTAGTCGAGCTTCCGGGCACCCTCCGGGTTCAATACATAGGAAAGGTCAGAGGAGATGGCTGAGGTGGCTTTCAGGAAAAGCGAGGGTTCGGTGGGGGCATCGCCGCTGAATTCTCGGGCATGCTCAGCATAGCATTTACCAAGGCAGGCCAGGGTGCAGGGCTGAACATGAAGAGCGCTGGAAATGACCAGTCCATCAGTATCCACCGGCACTCCGTCTGCTGCACCCTTGGAAATCCATGTCTCAATTTCCTTGCGCAGCTTTTTTCCACCGGGGAGCATGGCTGCCCACAGCTGGTCATCCTGAGCTGTCACATCAATGAAGCACCCGCGTTTGGGGACCCAGAGCCCAATGGTGCTTTCTCCCTCTTCGTCTACGTAATATTGAAGTCTCATATGTCGGAAATGTGTGCTTTACATGGAATCCCATCCGCTGATGTCATCGGGGATATCGTCAAATTTCGGCAAGCCCTGGTTAGCGGGCGTGATGGGTTGTGGCGCAGGTTCTTCCTCGCTGAAATCGGTATTCGTCACGTTTTCCGGCTCTGTGTCAGGAGTGGAATCCTGCGCTTCTTCCCGGGTCTCGTCCTGCAGGTTGTTCCGCTCCATCAGGTGTTTCAACCCATCCGGCACGTAGCCGAGGTCCAGTTCATCGCCACTCAGGGTGGTGGGAGCCGGCGTTTCCTCTTCCTGCTCCTCAGCGGAGGTGATGCTGCGGTATCTGAAAACGCGGTCCCCCTTGGCTACCACACCGGCGCGGATATCTGCAGCGATGATGTTGTTGCGCGCATGCTGAGCCGATGAAACAATCAGATTACCCACCCGTTCGGTTGAACCATCGGCAGGGTGTGTGATGAGTACCGTTCCTTCCGGGGGCAGGGGACCGATGATGCGCAGCAGGGCAAATTTATCGTTAGTGAACACCTGGTGCACCGACCCCAGGTAGAGGGGCGGCGGTATTTCAGCGGCGGTTTCCTCCTTTTGTTCATTCTGCTTCTGGTCCTGCTGCAGCTGAGTGCAGGAAAATTGCAGCGAGCTGCCGAGCAGCAGCAGAGAGGTGAGCAGAAATCGTTTCATGCCGGCATCTTAGCACATGCGGCGTGACGGGTCAAGTGGCAAGATATTCTTGCAATGTGCCGGAAACGGTGTTAGAATGCGCACGTACACACACCAGAATTATCCATATGCCAGGTTCCTCTGAACTTTACCGCCCGAATGCCGCCATTATCTATCAACGAGCTGATGGCCGGGTATTGCTCTGTGAACGAGTGAAACCCGCCGGTGCCTGGCAGTTTCCTCAGGGAGGTATCAAGAAGGGGGAATCGGCCATGGATGCTGCCTGCCGCGAGGGTATGGAGGAAACGGGGTTCCGCCCGAATGAATACGAGGTGGTTGCGGCCCGTGGCCCGTACCGCTATAATTACCCGCCCAAGGAGCGTGAACGCGTGCTGCTGAAACGCGGAATCCCGTACGCCGGCCAGGAACAGCACTACTTCCTCTGCCTGATGCATAGTGACCAGGCTGAACCCTGGCTGGATAACAAGGAGTTCCGCGATTACAAATGGGTGCTTCCTGCCGAAGTGGACTTGAGTGCACTTCCTGATTTCAAGCGCGAAGTCTATGAGCAGGTGCTGCGCGATTTCTTCAATGTGTGAGATGCAGCCCATCGCCTATATCCGCAGCCCCTTTGCTGAAAAATTCGGCGTGCCCCGGCAAGGAAATCTTGCTCCGCATGTCATTGGTGAGATTGTTTTTGAGCCGGAATACCGCCACGATGACTGCGTGCGCGGGCTGGAGCAGTTTTCTCACCTCTGGCTTATCTGGCAGTTTCACTGCAATGGTACCACCTGGCACCCCACAGTAAGACCGCCGCGGCTGGGTGGTAATACACGCCTGGGCGTGTTTGCTACGCGCTCCCCGTTTCGCCCCAATGGCCTGGGACTGTCTGTGGTGAAACTTGTTTCGGTTGAGCCGGGGCCCGTTCTGCGGGTATCCGGAGCCGATATGGTGGATGGCACCCCCATATTCGATATCAAGCCCTATGTGCCTTATTCCGATGCTCTCCCCTCAGCCGCTGCAGGGTTTACGGAAACTCCGTGGGAGCCGCTGGCCGTAGTGCTGCCGGAGAAGCTGCCACACCACGCCACGCCGGAATGGGTGGCCGCCCTGCAGGAAACGCTGGCTCAGGATCCCCGCCCGGCGTACCAGCAGGATTCATCCCGTGTCTACCATTTGATTCTCAAACCGTTCGAGGTTCATTTCCGTGTGGTGGATAAGTGCGCCATCGTATCTTCCATTACTCCGTATGCAGGCTGATTGGGTTGGTGAATTGTCTCGCAGGTTCCACGAATCGCTCACAGGTGGTGCGTCTGTATCGGTCTGGAGTCATGGGCAGGAAGTGCTGACCATATGTGCAGGCGACCGCTGGACCCGGGATACCCTGGTTCCTGTTTTTTCTGCCACCAAGCCGGCATCTGCGCTGTGTCTCCTGCTGGCCTTGCATGATTGCGGTCGCGGACCTGAGCTGGAGGTAGGCGAACTCTGGCCGGCTTTCCCGGCGCCCCGCTGCACAGTGGCCGAACTTCTTTCTCATCAGTGCGGGCTGGCAGCGCTGGCAGAAACTGCCCCTCTGACTGACTTGGATGCCTGCCGTGCGGCTATAGAACGTAGTGTTCCGGCCTGGCTGCCCCCGAAGCATGGCTACCATCCCCAGACTTTCGGGCCTCTGGTGGATATTCTGATGCTGCAGCTCACTGGTATGCGGGTCGGGGCGTTCTGGGAGCAACGCATCCGCCGCCCTCTGAATCTGGATTTTTTCATCGGCTTGCCGGAGAGCGAATTTCACCGTGTTGCACCGCTGCAGGCTCCGCGCATCCTCCCCGGATATATGGCGCAGGATGCCTTCTACCGCGCTTATTTTGACACCCGGTCTTCCGTATATCGCGCATTTCACAGTATTGAGGGGTTCGGGACGCCCCGTGAGATGAGTACCCCCGGGGCATGGCAATGCGCCAGCCCGGCCAAGGGAGGTGTGGCCAGTGCCAGAGGCCTGGCTCAGTTTTACCAGTATCTGATGAGCGACTTCGTGCCGCCAGCGGTGCGTGAGTGGCTGTCTGTCCCTCGCTGCAGTGGGTGGGACAATACGCTGCAGCAACACACTTCGTTTACCTGTGGTGCCATGTGTGAGCCTGCTCATCTGTTTCCCGGCGGTGGTTTTGGTCATGCGGGGGCTGGTGGCAGTCATGCTTTTTGTTCTCCATCGCGGCACTTGTCTTTTGCCTATGTCATGGAGCGCATGGAACTGGGCAACCTTCCCGGACCCAGGGTCTGTCGGCTGCTTGAGTTGCTGGCTTGAGCCGCTAAATCGTCTGAAAACAGGAAACATGCTTGACTCTCAGCCTCGAAATAGGATAGAGTAGGGCGATAGTGTATTCTTTGCTGCTTTTCGTGTGATATGAAGATAAAGAGTTTAGCGTGGATGGGGGCGGGGTTGCTGCTCGCTGGTGTTGCTGGTGCTGCAGTTGTGCACCGTCGTCGTGGGGGCGGGGCGATGCCGTCGCCCCCGCGGGAGAGTGAGGAACATGCTGCTCTGGAGGAGATTCTGGAACGCTCCGTGGCGTATAATGAAGCCCTGTATCAGCGCGTGAGGAATCTGGAGACAGTAGATGCTGCATCGGCCCGACCTGCGGCAGTTGCTGAACTGACCGAGCGAAATCGCGAGGAACGCGCGGCCATTGACGCGTTACGGGCCGCGTTGCAGAATCGTCTGGCGGAGCAGGGGAGTACTTTTGCAGATGTGGAAGGCTTTGTCCCGCTCATCAGTAAGTACCGCGGTATTACACTCTGTCAGCAGAAACGCCACCTGGAAGTATACCGGCGAGTGCGTAAGATGGAGAACATGCCGTCATCTCCGGAGCTGCATGCTTACCTCAAGCTCGGATACAGTAATGAGGAGCAGAAACAGGCCGATACTGACGAGCAGCTGCGACTTGCCGCCGAGGAGCAGCGAACCATCATGCTGCGCGTCGGTCGCATGCTGGGTGCTGTTTCTGATGCCTCATCAGCCGGTGAGGCCCCCGTGGAATTGAAGGAACTGGGAACCAGGTACAAGGAAATATCGGAGCGTATTCTTTTGTACAAGGAGGATGATCCTCTGGGTGCGGTTGATGCTATCAATGCTCTTAAATCAATGTACGGGGCTCTCACTCCGGCGCTCAGGGAGCAGGTTGCCCGTCTGCGGGAACATGATTTTTACGGCAATGCGGAGCTGCGTGAGGTGCTTAACTCTCTCCTGCCTTGAAGCCAGAGCAAAAAAACATATGTTTTCGGCACCCTGGGCTTGCATCCGCAGGTGCTTTCTGCTAAATTACAGAGACACGATAACAGATTATGCTGGAAGCGCGCAATATATGTTTGGAGGTCGATAACGACGGAGAGAGCCTTTTTTTGCTCAGCGATGTGAATTTCTGTATTCCCCGCGGGCATTTTGTTGCCATTGTCGGGCCCTCTGGTTGTGGTAAGACGACGCTGCTGAAAGCCATAGCTGGCATCAAGGAAACGACTTCCGGCAGCTTCTTCTGGGAGGGTCGCGACCTGGCAGAAGATGGTGATTTTGAACCATATGAAATTGGTTATGTGCCACAGTTCAGTATTGCCTATGAAGAACTGACGGTGGATGAAAACGTGGAGAGTTCTGCCAGACTCAGGGTGGATGCTGATGACGATGAGCTGGACGATATCATAGACAGCGTGCTGGAGGAAACCGGCCTCAGCGAGATAGCCGATCGCCCGGTCAAGTTGCTTTCCGGCGGGCAGAAACGTCGCCTTGCCCTGGCCATGGAGCTGGTGAGCCGTCCTCGCATCCTACTGTGCGACGAGGTGACGAGCGGCCTGGATCCCCGTTCCGAGAGGGAGATTGTGGAGCTGCTGCACCAGCTGAGCATGAAGGATGGCCGTATCGTCATCTCTGTAACGCACAGCCTGGCACAGATGGAGCTTTACGACAGCATCATGGTCATGGTCCGTGGTAATCTGGCATATCACGGCTCCCCTGAGCTGATGGTGCATTACTTCGGCGAGCAGGATTTTGAGCAGGTTTATCCCAAGCTGGCCATGCGAGAACCCGATGAATGGCGCCAGAGCTGGCTCAAGCACCGCCTGGATTATTACCAGCGACTGGAAAAGAAACACCTGGAGAAGTTCAGTGCTGCCGGTATTACACCGCCTGCCGCTGTGGCCGATGATGAATCTGATGAAGTGCCGCAGCCGTCATTCTTCACGCAGTTCAGCACCTTGCTTAAACGCCGCTTCACCATTCTTTTCCGGGATCGCACCCAGCTTTGGCTGCAGGTGGCCATGATTGTGATTTTCCCGATTCTGGTGGCGCTTTTCTCCAGCAAGGGTCAGGACCAGCTGCTGCACCTGACGGATAGCATGGGCACTGACCTCGCGGCTGAGGTGCAGGCCCAGCAGGAACAGGCAGAAGTCCGTGCACGAGTGGGCTCTGCGGTGTCGGGTATCATCATGTTCCAGGTGATTCTCCTCGGACTTATGGGCTCCAACAACGCCTCCCGCGAGGTGGCTGGTGAGCGCCTGATTATGGAGAAGGAAAAGTTTGCAGGAACCGGGGTAGGTGCCTACCTTGCATCGAAACTCGTGTTCCTGAGCGTGCTGGTGCTGGTGCAGAGTCTGTGGATGTTTGCTTTTGTGCAGTACTGCTGGCCGCTGCGAGGAGATGTAATGAATCATCTCATTTTCCTTCTCTTGGCAAACGCGGCCATGACCTCGGTCTGCCTTGGCATCTCGGCCAACTGCAAGACCCCGGACCAGGCTTCTCTGCTCAGCATCTACCTCGTTGGCTTCCAGCTGCCGCTTTCGGGTGCCGTGCTGGCATTGCCGGATTTTGTGGAGAAACTGACCCAGCCGTTCATTTCTGCATACTGGGCCTGGAGCGGCAGCGTGAATGGCGGTCTGGAATCAGAAGTACTCAAGGCTGTGAACAGTATTGTACAGACCACCTTCTCTGACCGGCTTCCCTGTCTCCTGGTACTGCTCGGACATGTTATTTTCGGTATCATCCTCACCTATATCGGCGTGCGCCGCACACGCTGGGAATAATTTGACAATCTATTGACATATGGCAAGAAAAAGACGCTCTTCCAAGAATAAGAAATCGCAGCTTCCCATGATTCTGGGGGGTGCCGGTCTGGTGCTGCTGCTGGCTATCGGTGCAGCGGTGGCCATGAAACCATCTGATTCTCCCGCCAGTGCTGCAGAGACACGTTTCAGCGTGGCTGATTACCGCGTGGATGCTTCCCGTCTCACCGGCAACCGGTACAGACTCAAAGCAAGAGTGGAGAATATTGAAAGTCTTGGCAATGACCGCCTTGTGGCGGTTTCTCTGCCGAACAACAAACAGGAGCGCCTTCCTCTCCTCGTGCGCAGCGGAGTGACCGGTCGTGTCAACCTTACACGCGGAGATTCATTCGTGTTTGATGTGGTCTGCCTTAATGGCAAGGATGACCAGGGTCTGGATGTGAAGGGCATCATGATAGTCGAAAAAGTGGAGACGGAATAAGCCATGAAAAAAATTCTCTATACATCGGTATTGTGCGGGGCGATGCTGGCTCCTCAGGCAGAGGCTCAGCTGGGAAAACCGCGTGGGCAGAATCCAGGCGTGGAGCCCCAGCAGGTGCAGCAGGCGGCACAGCAGACTCAGCAGCCGACTTTGCAGTTGAACCAGCCGCAGCTTGGTCAGAACGGGCAGGCCCCGAAGATTGGGCAGTCCTACGTCAATCAGGATAGTGGAGAGACTCCGAACCCCCAGGTTCTGGGAATGGAACTGCCGCTGCTTGACCCCGCCAGCGACACCATGACTTACAATGGTGCCAAGATTGACGTGGGGAACAACGCGCTTGTGCGCGCTCGGTTTGAGAAGTATCTGCAGCAGAACCCGGATGACAGCTCCGAAGCAAAGCGCTACCGGAAGAAGATGAACTCTATTCTGAAGCTCACGCAGAAATCCGCCCGCTCCCGCCGCGAAATCGGTAGTGAGACTCTGGTGCAGATTGGCAACAGGCTTTATGATATGAACGATTACCCTGGTGATGGCGGGCAGTCCGGCACACTGGCCAGCGCCATGGCCAGTGCTCTTTCGGTGCAGTATGCCAATCGCGACCGTAATCGTAAGAATGCGGAGATGCAGAAGGATATTGACAAACTGGTACAGAAAACCAACATCCTGACCACTCGCAATACCAACCGTGGCAATCGTGCCAACGCGAGCGTGAGTGAGAAGAAGGGCACCGGCAACGTGGACAGCAGTGTGGCCAATACTTTCAGCATAGCTCACAATACCAAGAAGATTGCCACTCTGGAGGCTTCGGGCGTGAAGAATGATGCGGACAGCATAGCCGCTACCGAACTTTCCAAGATAAATTTCCAGAGCACTATTGTTTCCATGCTGTTGCAGCGCCGCTTCGACCATGCGTTGATTGGTGCACACGCGTATCGCCACATCTTCCGCGACGGTGATACCACGCTGAAACTGAACAAGGATTCAGAGGCGGCCAAGCTGTTTGAAGGTGGTGCAGGTCTGCCCCCCACTGTGAACAGCATGGCAACTCTGGCGGCCAATATGCGCCGCGAGGTTGACCAGAATATGGAAGCTGTAGCCAATATGCTCGCCCAGAATAAGTTGTCTGATGCTACGCAGCATCTTATCGAAGCGGTGGCTATTGGCGAATACATGCAGAGTGTAGCCACGTTCCCTGTAGAGGGTCGCCGCCGCATTGCTGAGTTCTGGTCGCTGCGCCGCAAAGCTCTTTCTACTCTCAATGCCCGTGATTACGGTGCATTGGAAGAGGTGGCCTCGAAAATGAAGGCTCTTGATCCGGATTTTGATGATTCCATGCTGACCAGCTACTGCGCCGGGCGCAAGGCTCAGAGTGATTTACACCTGCGCAACGCGGCCAAGGCCATGAAAGCCGGCGATGATGAAACCTTCAATGCAGAAATCACAAAGGCCGGTGAAATCTGGCCGAAGAACCCGAATCTGGAGAAGGGGCGCCAGCAGCTCGAGGCGCTGGATAATCAGGACCCGGTTCGTGATGAGTTCCGCACGCTTATCGGTCGCAAGGAATTCCGCACGATTTACAACGAGCAGGATAAATTCGAGGTTGTGGCCATCGACCCCGAGCTCAAGCAGCAGTATAAGGAGGCTATCACCCTCATCGGCACCATTGATGGTATGCTGGCTCAGCTCGATGTTGCTGCCCAGCAGGATTCGACCATGGGCCCCTGCATGGCCTATGAGATGCTGCTCGAACGCGGTGAGGAAGACGCCCGATACAAGGAGGATTCCAAGTACCGCGACGCGCTCAATCGCTTTGCTCTGGGAGCCCACGAGTTTGTGAAAGCGCTGGAGGACGGCAGAGCCAGCGAGACGCGTCGCGAATACGGTTCCGCACTTTCGAACTACTTCCGTGCTCTCTGCCTCTATCCACGCTCGACTATGGCGGGAGAAGGTGCTAAGCGGGTTACGGAAATTATTCTGAAAGCCAGGTTCTGATGCCGCGCCCGGTGGTCACGCGCTTTGCGCCCAGTCCCAGCGGGCCCCTGCACGTGGGGCACCTGCTGGCGGCACTGCAGGCCCGCCGCCTTGCCGACGCGCACGGCGGCTGCTGTTTGCTCCGGGTGGAAGATATCGATACCCGGGCCCAGCACCCGGAGTATCTGGAACTCATGTACGAGGATCTGAGCTGGCTGGGCCTCCGCTTCGATGGGGAGGTTCTTGTGCAGACGCAGCGCTTCGGAGTATACCGGGAGGTGCTTGCTCAGCTGAAGGATATGGGACTCCTGTATCCCTGTTTCTGCACTCGCTCAGAAATCAAGTCTCAGCTGGCTGAAATGGGGCGTGCTCCTCATGCCACTCTGGGGTATCTCTACCCGGGCACCTGTAGTCAGCTACCCGCAGATGAGGTGGCGGAACGCCTTGCAGCAGGTCAGCCGCACAGCTGGCGGCTTGACATGCGCAGGGTGCAGGACCTTGTCGGCTGTCCCACCTGGCACGACATGCACCGGGGTACTCAGCGTTGTGTTCCTGCCGTTTATGGTGATGTGGTGCTTGCCCGCAAGGACTTTCCAGCCAGCTATCATCTGGCTGTGGTGGTGGATGATGCCGCCCAGGGGGTGACTCATGTGACGCGTGGGGCCGATTTGTTTGAGTCCACCCATATTCACCGGGCTCTGCAGGCTGTGCTCGGGCTGCCGGTGCCCGTCTATTGCCACCATGCCCTGCTGCGGGACAATGCGGGTAAACGCCTGGCCAAGCGGGACGGTGCGCGCTCTATCGCTTCGCTGCGTGAATCCGGCTTCACCCCGCGCCAGGTGCTTGATTCCCTGGAAACTGCTTTATCACGCGGCGGTATCTGGCAGGTGTAGGGTTATTCGGCCGCAGGAACTATGGCGGAGCCATCTGCCTGAATCCTGACTGCTTTCCTGCCGAACCATGGCAGCACGTAGGCTTCAATGCTTAAAGCCCCCTCCGTCAGCGTGGCCGGACTGACCCAGATGAGCTCTCCTGCGCCATCTGTGACCCGGATGCAGCAGGAGCCGTCGGCCCGCTTTTCAAGCTCTTCAAATGAGCAGGGACACAGTTTCCCCGCCAGATTCATCACGTGCAGGTCCGTATAGAACAACGGCGATACCAACCAGCCGATTCCGGCGGTAGTGAGAATGATGACGAGCAAAAGAATGGGGCGTATGTTCATGAGTCCTCTGCGTTTCCTCGGATTGCGAATAAACACGAGCGGTATTCATATGAATACCGCTCGGAAAGTCTTCAGTTATTTGCAGAGCCCCTGAGTCTGGAGCAGGGCATCGGGGTTGGGTTCGCGCCCCATGAAGTTGCGGTAGAGCTCAGCGGCGGACTTACTGTCGCCCTGGGAGAGGATTTCGTTGCGGAAGTCCTCGCCGGTCTGGCGGTTCAGCACGCCTTCCTTGCGGAAGCGCGAGTAGGCATCTGCCGCCAGTACCTCGGCCCACTTGTAGGAGTAGTAGCCGGCGCTGTAACCGCCGGTGATGCAGTGGCGCAGGCGGCGCATGATGGAGTTGCCCGGCGTGGTGGAGCGAATCTGCCAGGGGGAGAGGAGTTCACGGCTGGAGGTATCCAAATCCTTACCCTTGAACTTCTCGTTGTAGTTCATGTGCATTTCCAGGTCAAGCTTGGCGATGCAGAGCTGCCCCATGTTGTCGGTAGCCGGCAGGAAGTAGCGGCTGGCGCGGAGCTTGTTAATCAGCTCATCGGGAAGCATATCACCAGTTTCGTAGTGGAATGCAAAGGTGGCGATACCTTCCGGCTCCCAGGCCCAGTTCTCGTTAATCTGGCTGGGAAGCTCCACGAAGTCCCAGGCCACGCTGGTGCCGGAGTGGGCTTCCAGTTCGGTATTGCTGAGCATCACGTGCATCATGTGCCCGAACTCGTGGAAAATCACCACAGCGTCGCGGTGGCTGAGCA
>JAZRBC010000196.1:0-2835 GCA_045634905.1 Akkermansia sp. | reverse complement strand
ACCCGGAGTCCGGTGGGCGTGCAGCCTGCTGCGGGGGCTTTATTTCAGGAAGGCGGAGGGGTTGGCGAAGTAGGTGTTCGCGAACTGGCGCAGCTGGGCTTTATCTCTCTCGGTGTCGGCGTAGTCGATGGACTGAAGGGTGAGGTCGCGGGCCTGGAGCACCTGCTGCTCGGTGGTGGCGGTGTTGGCCAGGTGCAGGGCGTATTCGCGCATGACCTGGCCCTTTCGTCTGCGTATATAGGCTACGTTGTCGGGGCGGGCGTTTTCCAGCGCAGTGCAGGCGCAGGTGAAGCGGGCTCCGGGGTCGGTGGTGGTGTATAGGCTCCGCTCCAGCTGGCGGATCTGGAGGCGGTCGTCGTATTCTTTCCGGAAACCGGTGGTGTTGCCGGGGTCGGATTCGGCCAGAAGTTTCAGCAGCGGGAAATGGTATTTGCGCCGGGCTTCGGGAATGGCAAGGTAGAGCTCGCAGAGCGTAGCGGTGCGGGCCGCACCGGTTTTGAGCAGGGCCTGCTGCAGCCTGCGGGCCTGGGGAAATGCATGCTCCAGCCTGGCGATAGCTGCTTCGGGGCTGAGGGTTGCGCCATTGAAGCCGCCTGCATCCACCAGCTCGGGGGTCATGATGCGAAGTCTCGGGAAACTGGTCACGCCGTATTCATCGCAGGTCATCTGGTTGTGGCGTTTCTGCAGCTCGCCCCCCACGCGGGTGGCGTCGTTGGGCACATCAATCGCCACGGCCACGCAGTGTTTCTCTGCCCAGGTTTCAAATTTTCTGGAATTCAGTACTTTTTTCTTCTGCAGCAGACAGGCCTTGCACCAGTCAGACCCGGTGAATTCCACCAGCAACAGCTTTCCTTCTGCCGCGGCGCGTCGGCCTGCGGCGTTCAGGTCGCTCATCCACTCAATCGGCGCTGCTCCGGCCACCAGGAGCATCAGCCCTGCGCATACCAGTTTGCGTATCATACGCGGTTCATTCTAACCTGAAGTTTCCGGTTTTACAAGTCTGCAGTTGGAGTATGCCGAGGTTCATGCGGGTGGGGAATTTAAGCGAGATTGCTCCGATGTAGTTCATCGCCAAAGTCCAATTTATCGCGCCGCATAATCTTTGGGACACA
Source organism: Akkermansia sp. (assembly GCA_045634905.1). Classification (GTDB taxonomy): domain Bacteria; phylum Verrucomicrobiota; class Verrucomicrobiia; order Verrucomicrobiales; family Akkermansiaceae; genus Akkermansia. Next base: position 1,723 of record JAZRBC010000196.1, on the reverse strand, counting down.
CATGTGGCGGAGAAATGGACGGCTGATTTGTTTCTTGAATGCCTGGGAGATATGTGTTAACATGCGTACATGTTCAGGAAATCCCTATATGCCATGCTGGCCTGCGGGCTGGCCTTTGGCGCAGAAAGTTTTGAGAGTCTGCCGAATGGCGCGTTGACTGCCGGTGCCGTGGAATATGGCACTTTGTCTGCTGCTGCCGGGCATGCCGAGATTTATACGAAGGCCCGTACGGGTGGCAAGTCGCTTCGCGTGCGGGGTGGAGCAGATAAGGCAGTGACGCTGAAGCTCAGGGAACCCCTTGAGCAGGAGTGCGGGTTCATTTTCTGGGTGGAGCGCTGGACGAAGAAGGATCCCTTCAGGCTGGTGGTGCTTGCCGTTACCCCGCAGGGTGATAAGGAACTGCAGGTGATTGAGAAAATAGGTGTGGGAGGCTTCCATAACAAGGTGACGGGTAAATTGCCTGCCGGTGCCACGGGGCTGAAGCTGGTGGCCAATACCCCCGATAATTCCGGGGTGCTGGTGGATGACCTCATGCTGCTTGTGGGGCCGATGAAGGTGAACGGTGTCACCGCGCACAATCCCGGTGTGTGGCCGCTGATGAAGCGCGCCCGTTACAACCCCGCCATGAAGCTTTTTGTGGAGACCGAGGGCGGCACAAAGCCCAAGGCGGTGGATTCTCTGGAGGTGATTCTGGCCGACCCCGACCAGGTGGAGAAGATTACCCTGCGTGGTGGCAAGGAGAATGGTAACGATGTGAAGGGCAGCGTAGAGTACGGCTCTGCCGCGCCCGGTGCAGATGGCAGGGTGGTCATCAAATCAACTCAGCCGCTTCAGGGTGGAGATAACCACCTGTGGCTCGATGTGCAGCCCAGCGAAAAATCCATCATCGGTTCCAAAGTCACTATCAATGGTGTGAAACTCAGCATCGGCGGCAAGACCTACGAGCCCGCCATGGAGCCTGTTTCCCAGCGCATCGGTATCATGCTCGCCTTCCCGGGTGAGAAGGTGGGGCAGCTGCAGGGCGAGGCGCGCGATTGTGCGGCGTTCCGCATTCCCGGCCTGATTCAGACGAAGAAGGGTACCCTTATCGGCTGTTTTGATGCCCGCTACGACAACGAGGTGGACCTCTGCCGTGATATTGATGTGGCGGCGGTGCGCTCTACGGATGGCGGCCAGACCTGGACCCTGCCCACAGTGAACATGGATTCCGGCCCCGGCATGGCCAATGGCTGCGGCGACCCCTGCATCCTGCAGGACAAGAAGGGCCGCATCTGGATGCAGGCACTGGCCTGCCACTTTGCTCCCGGCGCCCGTGCTATCAATGCCTCCGGCACAGGTACGGCTGTGGATAAGACCGGCCAGTGGGAAATGGTGTATTCTGATGACGACGGCCAGACCTGGAGCCCCATTGTGAACGTAACGGACCAGGTGAAGAAGGACGAATGGCATCTCATTCTTGCCGGACCCGGCAACGGTATCTGCACGAAGAAGGGTGCCATCGTTTTCCCCGCTCAGATCTGGCAGCACAACGCCAAGCCGAACTGCAGGAGCACCATCTGCTACTCCAGGGATGGCGGCAAGACCTGGAAGATGGGCAACGGCGTGCCGGCCAGGACTTCCGAATGTCAGGTGGTTGAGCTGGAGGACGGCTCGCTCATGCTCAACTGCCGCAACGAAGCTTACGGCGGCAAGCGTATCGTGTACGTCACCAATGATATGGGCG
>JAZRBC010000195.1:0-13010 GCA_045634905.1 Akkermansia sp. | reverse complement strand
CGCATCCCCGGCATCACTCCGGCAGATATCGCGCTTCTCCTGGTGTGGATTCAGAAACATTAATCCACCTGCCGCCGGCCAGGCACGCAAGGGCGGGGATAATTACGCGGGATTGTTGTTTTCGGAGCACGGGCTTCCCGTGCTCCGATGAAGTTCTTCGCCAAAGTCCAATTTATCGGTCAGCATATCTGAAACAGACCGGAATTTCAGCTTTGAATCTAAAAATCCGAAAAAAATCCTGAATTTAGCTTGACGTATCCGGAGAAAAGGTATATACTCCGCCCGTCCCAAGAACACAGGGCTATGGTGTAATTGGCAACACATCGGTTTCTGGCACCGCTATTCGGGGTTCGAGTCCCTGTAGCCCTACTAAAGAACTCACAGCAGCACGCTGTGAGTTTTTTTATCCCCCCACCCCCTCCTGCACCGCATGAAAGACACCTTTACCCAGGCAATCCGGCTCGGCATCATCATGCTGCTGCTTGCTTGTGCCCTGGGCTGGGCAGATGCGGTGTTCTTTGCTCCGCGTCGTCTGCCCGCCTGTGTGCAGGAGCAGCTGGCTCCCGGGCGTATCTGCCTGGAGACTCTGCGCCAGCGCCACCAGGACCGTGTGGTGTGGATTGATGCCCGAAGCCAGAGCGATTTTGAGCTCAACCACCTCATGCTCTCTGAAAACCGCATGTTCCCCATTCGAAAGGGAGCCGCCATGTCTCAGCAGATAGATGCCGCCATAGGTCGTATGCTCGAAGCCGCTGACCGTGGCGAAGCTATTGTTGTTTTCTGCACGGCAGATTGCACTGCCTCTGATGAAGTAGCCGCCGAACTCCGCGAGCTCGGCCTCATCGAAGCCCCCATCTACACCCTCCAGGGCGGCTGGCCGGCTCTCAAGGCTGCCGGCATGGTGAATGATTGAGGCCTGGTGTTATAACCAATGTACTGAAAAAAGAATCGCCACCGGAAGGGTGGCGATTCTTTTTTCTGCATCTCACTTGCAGGAAGCAGGATGCTTGTCAGGAGGGGTGAATCAGGCCTGTTCGCCCTGCACCATGACGAGGCGGAGGGGAGTGGAGGCAACGAGCTCACCGTCGAGGGTGATGTTGATGGCGTAGGTGCCGACCTTCTCGAAGCGGAGGCCCTGGAAGTTCATGATGAGGTTGCGGGTAAGGAAGGAAGCGCCTTCGGGAAGAGCAACCTTCAGGTCGCCGACGATGGGCATGCGTTCCTTGTCGAGGGGAGTACCGTCCTCGTCAACGATGGAGATGCCGAGCTTGTGGTCACCGGAGTCCTCGGGGGTGAGGCAGAGGCGGAGAGCCAGAGCGCAGGCGGGGTGAATGACGGGGAACTGGCGGGCGAAGAGAGTATCGAAGGCGCCCTGCACGCAGAGCTTACCCTGATAATCGGCGGCGTAGTCGCAAAGGACAGCAACTTGGATATCCATGGTATTATGTTTGTTTTGTGGTTAAAAAAGCTCAAAGCCCGGGGTGCGGACAGATGACTTCTCTACTTCTACCACAAAAGCGGAGCCATGCAAGCATAAATTGCAGCATGCGGGGGTGCTGACAAAATTATTTGAGCACGCGACCGATTTGTCTGTTGGCCGCAACGATGATGGGTATGGAAGAGACGAGAACGCAGAGGAGAAGGGTGGCCGAGATAAGCTGGATTTCGGGCATGATTTCCGCGAGGGAGAGGCTGTACTGCCCGAGCTTGAACTGCGCCACGATGATGCGCTGCGCTTTCATGAAGACAATGATGGCTGCCCCGAAGGAGATGGCTACAAGAACGAGGTTTTCGACAATGAAGGTGGCAACGAGGAGGAGGGGATTGATGCCGAAACTCTTCATGAGGGTGTAGATGAATTCGTTCTGCCGGTATTCCATGCCGGCCAGGGCAGTGAGAAGGATACCGACAATAAGGACGATACCCAGGCAGAAGGTGGCGCGGCACTGGTTCTGGTTGCCCAGGATAATGTCCATTTCCTCAAGCAGGGCAGCGGCAGAGGAGACGCTGCCTTCCAGGCCTTCGAGGCGCTTGAAGGTTTCGAGAAAGCGGCAGACGCGGTGGAGGGATTCGGCATTCTCCAGGTGCTGTACCTGGAGGAGCATGCGGAGGTAACGCGAGTTGTGCCGTGTATCCAGGTGCTCCAGCAGCTCCGGCGGCACCAGCAGTACCCCGGTGGGCTGCAGCCGCATGAGCAGGTGGTCTGCGGGCAGGTGCTGCACCATGACGGTGTGGGTGTCCTCGGCATTGCGCAGGGTGACATCCAGCGGCCCGGCGGGGTAGGGTGGGTTGTCTGCCGGGCAGAGCAGGGTGGGACCTCCGCCGGGCGGGAGCAGGGGCATGAATTGCCCGGCCCGGCGGAAGTCGTAGGTAATCATAGGCACGAACTTGCGCTCGCTGAGACGGGCGTTGCCGGCGGGGATGATGGCAATGGAGTCTGCCCCGATGAGCTGGAGGGTTTCCTGGCGGGTGGGCATGAAGGCCCCGTTGCTTTCCGACGGAATCATGAAGAAGGCAGCCACAAGGTCACCGCCACGGCTGCGGATTTTATCGCGTATGGCTTTGGCGGAGATGACATAGCTGCCCAGGAAGCACAGGGCACAGAGGGTGAGGAAAAACACGACGAGCACGCGGGCCAGGGGGCTGGAGGCACGCGTGAACCAGCGGTGGACGGTATCTTTAGCAAGATACAGGATGGTCAAAATCAATGAGATCATCTGCCAGTTCGAGGAGTCGGCTGTCGTGGGTGCTGATGATGCAGATGCGGCGGGCGGCATCCTGGGTCACCAGTTTCTTGATGATGGAGGTGTTGCCGTCATCGAGGCCCGATGTGGGTTCATCGAGCAGGATGGCGGGGGCATCTTTCATGAGGGTCCGTGCCAGGGCGGCGCGCTGGGCCTGGCCGCCGGAGAGTTTGTCTGCCCGGCGGTGGCGGAGCTCCTGCAGGCCGAGGTCGCGGATGAGGGCCTCGCAGCGGGGTTGCCACTGGCGGCGGGGGAGCATGGCCATTTCAGCCGCCAGGTGCAGGTTGCGCTCCACGCTCATGAGGGGGAGCAGGTTGATACCCTGGAACATGTAGGCTACATCGCGCTGGTGGTAGCGGCGGCTGGTGACCCGCACCCCGGTGGGGGTGATGATACGGCCGCTGGTTACTTTCAGATAACCGGCCAGGAGCTTGAGCAGCGTGGTTTTGCCGGAGCCGGAGTACCCTTTCAGCACAGTGATGCCGGGCTTGAAAGTGTGCGAGAACCCATCGAATACCTTGACATCGCGGTTGTAGGCGAAGGAGATATTATCACAGACGAGTTCCATGGCCCGGTGAGAGGTAGGGTTACTTGGCGGGGCGGATGATGATGTTCCGCTCGCCGATGAGGACGATGTGGTGCTGCGGGTAGAGCCGCTCGATGAGTTGTTCCCAGTTTTCGCAGAGGGCGGCTTCCGGGTGGGCAATGAGTTCGAGTTTGCTGACGTACTGCACATTTTCACCGGCATCGTACACCAGGCGTGCCTTGGCATTGCTGCCGAGCATGTTGTAGGCGGTGTCGTGGTCCTGCTCAGGAATCTGGAAGAAGTAGATGAGCATATCACCCGCGCCGCTGCTGTTCTGCTCTACCAGCCGGTGGGAATAGCGGCCGGTGAGTATTCTGCCCTCCGGCAGGGAGACGGATACAGAGAAGTTTTCCGGGGGAAGCTGGGTGAGCTCTGCCTTGCTGAGGTTGATGGTGATGTAGAAGGCTGAGTCATCGCAGGCGGAAGCGAAGGGGCGGCCGGGGAGTCCCAGGTATTCGAAAGGCTTGCCGGGGTCTTTCGGCAGGGTGCAGTGGTACTGCAGGCGCCCGGTGAAGGGCATCTTGAGCGTGAGCTTGGCGTGGCTCCGGTCGAATTCCTGCTTCATGAGCCGCGGCGAGGTGGTCTGCTCGCGCTGCAGCAGGGCAATGCGTTCGTTGATATCGCGGAGGGATTCCGGGGTGGGCGGCAGGTCCTCGCTGCCCATGTTCTTGGCGTAGCGGCGTTCGCGTGGAGAAAGGTTGAGGTAGAACTGCACTTTTTCGCGCTGCACCTGGAGCTTGCGCAGCTCATCCCGCAGGCGCATTTCCTCACGCGCGAGCTTGAGCTCCAGCTCTTCGCGCTCCTGGTTGGTGCGTTCCTCGTGCACCATGGCGATGACGGTGCCGGCTTCCACGCGCTGGCTGGCATCGGCGAGGCGGGTGACCACACCGTGGTCAAGCTGCAGGGTGGTGGCCTGCTTGGGTACGATTTTGGCGGGCAGGGTGGCTACCTGCACCGGCTCTGCCCAGAGCTGGGGGCAGAGCGCAGCCAGAGCAGCGGGCAGCAGGTGGCGGAAACGCATCATGATGAGCCGCAGGTGGGGTTACATGGGGAACCCGAGGCCGCCGGTCACTTTGCGCATTTCGGCTTCGGCCATGTTCTTGGCGCCATTCAGGGCATCCTGCACGGCTTTGAGCACCAGGCTCTGGAGGAATTCGGCATCGTCCGGGTCAATTACGGCGGGGTCGATGCTCAGGGACTTGATCATGCCGGTGCCGTCGGCGGTGGCTTTAATCTTGCCGCCGGCGGTTTCGGCGGTGTATTCCTTTTCGGCGAGTCGGGCCTGAGCCTGGGCCATGTTGGCCTGCATGGCCTGAGCCTGTTTCATGAGTTTCTGCAGGTTCATATGCGTATGGATGGGGGGGATTTATCTGATGATGGTGGCGTGGAACTCCTGGAGTGCCAGTTCAATGAGCGGGTCGTGGTAGAATTCTTCCTCGCTGGGGCGCAGGGATGCCGCTGCAGCAGGTGCTGCGGGCTTCTCCGGGGCGGGGGTAGCGGGTTTCTTTTCCGGTGCTTTGGGTTTGGCGGCGGGGCGGGGGGCCGGCTCGGGCAGCGGGGCGGGAGGCGGCGGTTCCTCAGCCACAGGCGGCGGCACGCTGTCGTCGCTCACCAGGCGCAGAGTGATGCTGCGGCCGCAGAAACGCGGGGCCAGCTCGGCCATGAGCTCGCGCAGTGTATCGCCCAGCAGGGCATCGCGCGTATCCAGGTCAGCGGGGTGAATGGCCACGGTCACCAGGCCGTCGTCATCGGAAATGAACATGGTGTTGCCCACGGCAGAGGTCTGCAGGGGAGAGGCCTCGCGCATAGCGGCCATGAGGGCATCCCACGCGGCGGGGGTCAGGCTGCCGGCCGGCTGCATTTCCGGCTCGCCGGGCAGCGCGGGTTCATCCGGCGGCCCCATGTCGAAGAGCGGTGGCTCGTCATACGGCAGCGGTTCCTCACCCGGCATGTCGTCAAAGCTGGGCGGCGCGTCATCGATGGGTTCCAGTCCCGGTGTGGGGGCCGGTGCAGGCGGGGGCATGGGTGCCGGCTGGGGCTCAGGAATGACAGGTGCCGGTGCGGGTGCGGGTGCCGGGGCAGCAGCCACCGGCTGCGGAGCAGGGGCGGCTGCGGGGGCGATGGCCACTGCGGGCAGCGGGGCGGTGGCAATAGGAGTTTCGGGCAGCGGGGCACCGTTCAGCGCGCGGATGATGTCGCTGATATTGGCCTCCGCCAGAGAATGCACGGCCTGAATAAGGCCCATTTCGAGGTGCAGGCGCTTGTTGGTGCTCCAGCGCATGTGCTCCTCGGTGGAGGAGAGCACCTCCATGAGTCGCACTATCTTATCTGCCGGGGTGCGGGCAAGTAGCTGGTTGAGCGGCTCGCGCCACTCGTCCGGCAGGCTCAGGCTGGCTTCCTGCGGTGCCACCTTGCTGATGAGCAGTTCGCGCACAGCGCTCATGATTTCGCTGAGCAGCTGCCCCATGTCGCGACCGCTTTCGGACAGTTCGTGCACCAGGTGCAGCAGGCTGGGCAGCTGGCGGTCCAGAATGTAGGCCAGGGCGCGGGCCACGGTCTCGCGGCTGGTCACGCCGAAAATGTCATTCACGTCCTGCTCGTCAATGTTGTTGCCGCAGAAGGAGACCAGCTGGTCGAGCATGGACTGGGCATCGCGCATGCCGCCATCGGCCACGCGGGCTATGGCAAAGGCCGCCGGCAGGCTGAGGGTCACCCCTTCATTTGCCGCGATATTCACCAGGTGGTGCGCAATGATTTCTGCCGGTATGGGGCGCAGGTCGAAGCGCTGACAGCGCGAGAGAATGGTGGGCAGAATCTTGTGCGGCTCCGTGGTGGCAAAGATGAACATCACGTGCGCGGGCGGTTCCTCCAGCGTCTTGAGCAGCGCGTTGAAGGATTCCTTGGTGAGCATGTGCACCTCATCGATGTAAATGATGCGGTACTGCCCGCGGGTGGGGGTGAACTGCACGTTGTCGCGCAGGTCGCGTATGTTGTCGATACCGCGGTTGGAGGCGCCGTCAATTTCCAGCACATCCAGGCTGCGGCCTTCGGCAATCTCGAGACACACGTCCTCATCCGGGTCAAAATCCACCTTCGGGCCGCCGCTGCAGTTGAGCGCCTTGGCAAAAATGCGCGCGGTGGAGGTTTTGCCCGTGCCGCGCGGACCCACAAACAAGTAGGCATGCGCCAGGCGCTTCTGTTCGATGGCGTTGCACAGCGTGCGCACCACATGGTCCTGCCCCAGCACATCCTTGAACGTGCGGGGACGGTATTTTCTGGCAAAAACCTGATAGCTCACGTCACCATTCTACTCCATTTACCACGCCCCCGCAAGGACTATGTAAGTCAAAATGCCAGAATATTCCACCACCAGCCCGTCCGGCACCCCCGGAAGATGATGCTCAGGGTGCGATAAATCAGAGATGGATGATTCAGAATGCAAAAAGTTCCCCGGCATGTGGCGCACAAAAGGCTTGACGTGCAGCGGTGCAGGTGGCATACTCACTCCTGCCGCCGGGAGCACCCCCGGATGCGCGGCTGGAAAACCCCGCCAGGACCGAGAGGTAGCAACGGTATTCAGACCACGCTTGTCGGGGTGTTGTTTCCGGCGGTTTTTTTTGCTTGCGTCACCTGTGCAGTTGAGTTAGAATGAACAGGATGAAGCGCTTCTGCGTATTGTTCCTGCTTTTGCTGCTGCCGGTGGTGTTGAGCTCCTGCATATGCCATACATCGGCCTCTATGCTGGAAAGCAGTGTCTTTCACCCTGCACGGCAGGATGCTGCAATCACCCCGCGTATCTACCGCGTGGGTGGGCAGTATTACCTGGCTCATACCATCAGGTACGAATGCTGCGAGGATAAGGTGCTCGTGGGAGGCATGGCGGCAGTGCATGGTAGCGAGGTGTATCTCCCCTTTGGCTATGAACGCGAGCCGAGGGAGAAAACGCTCTATTTCCGCCTTTCGCGTCTGGATGCCCGGGTTTACCTGAATGCAGTAGTGCCGGAACCAGCGGCCGATGAGCCTGCCGTCATCTGTGGGGAAGACTGGGATGCTGCCGCAGCAGAGGCTGTGCCGGCCCGCAAGGTGGTGCTGGATGTCTGGGAAGCACCCCGTGAGTCCTCCTGCCTTTATGATGGTTCCACCAATACGTTCCGGCTGGGTGTACCTCCCCTTTATGCGGGAGATGTGGCTGTGAAGGCTCCCCTGGCTCTGGTTCTGCTGGCGGTGGATATTCCGGTTTCCGCTGTGGCTACTGTGGGAACGGTGACGGGCATCTTCCCGGCGTTGGCGTATGCCTTTGACTGGATTGGCAGCTTGGGGCATACGAAGTCAGAAACGCAGAATTAACCCCATGTCGCCCTTCCATACTATCCGCCGTATTACTCTGCAGAGCTGGGTGTGGTGTGGTGTTGTGTGTCTGCTGTTCATCATCATGACCATGAGCTGGCGCGGTGCAGACAGTGCTGGGCGCATCTTTGTGTACCCTGTGACGCAGGAAACGACATATAGGCACATGGCGGAGTCATATGTGAAACTGTATTGTCCACTGGAGTATGCTGAGCTTGAGAAGTTTCAGGGGGAGCCCGTGGAATATGAGTGCATAAAATTTGTGATGCAGGATGCCGAAGGGCGGCGTGTACTCTTTCTGCCGGGAATGATGTACAGCGGTGAGGTATGTAGAATCTGGTTCTTTTTTGATGCTGCCACCCCGGGGCGGGTCTGTATCCATGCTCCTGTTGCCGGAGTGTTGCACTACCAATCTTTTCTACTCACGGAAAAGGAGAAAATGGCCGACTATCTGCAGCAGGCTGTACAGCGCCATGCCAAGGAGTATGGAGTGCTGGATTTTGTGGTTTTGGAGCTGTCTCCGGAACCGGTGGATATGGGCCTTGCTCCGCTAGTGGAGCTCATGAACTACTTGGTGGCGCAGTTGCCTTATCATGTGGATGTCGGTGTGCTCGTTCCTCCTGTGGGTGATGGACCGTTGCATTATCACTGGTGAAGGTGAATTTCATTCCCGAACGGTAATAAAATATGATTCCTCGTAAGGAAAAAGGTCTGCGGACAACAAAGGAACTGGGAGCACTTGTGCGTGAAACGCGCAAGGCGCAGGGTATTTCGCAGGAGCAGCTGGCGAGGTGATTACCGCCGGCGGTGAAAGTAGCGCCGCCGGATGCCGTTGAGGAGGTAGCCGAGGAGACCGAGCAGAATGGCCAGGAGGATGACTGGGAGGACTGGCAGCAGCGCCGCATCGTGCTGCAGGACACACAGGGGCACCAGCAGGTGCTGGATGTGCTGATGCTGCGGCCGAGTAATCATTTTTCACCTGACTTTTTTCTTGGGGCAGATGCCCCGGACGACGTTTGTATTCACCTGTCCGGCGTGCCGCCCCGGAAGTTCAAGGTGACGGAGAAAGAGGCCATTGCGCAGTATCTGGGTGAGCTGTGGCGCGCGCATCCCGACCGGCAGTACTGCCCTGCCATTTACCTGTTTGCCTGTGACCTGAGCCTGCCCATAGCGCCGCATCTGGAGCTGGTGCACTACCTCTGCCAGGTGTTGGAGGGTGAATTCTCCGTAGATTATGGCGTGTCCCTGCCGGATGAACCAGCCAGATTTCATCAAGACCTGCACAAGTCCGGGTGGTAAACAAATTAACCACCTGAAGGTGCGTTCTCGCAATATCCTTCCCGGTGGTAATGGGGGTTCATTCCCGTACGGGAATGAAATGGTAAGAAAATGAGAGAGTGTTTGAATTTTATTCCCGAGCGGTAATAAAATGATTGAAATTTGGAGAGTGTGTGCTATTCTATTCCCGAACGGTAATAAACTATGATTCTTCGTAAGGAAACAGGTCTGCGGACAACGAAGGAACTGGGAGCACTTGTGCGTGAAACGCGCAAGGCACAGGGAATTTCGCAGGAGCAACTGGCTGGTGTGGCAAACACAGGAGTACGGTTTGTATCTGATTTGGAGAACGGCAAGCCTACAGTGCAGCTGGATAAGACAATCAAGGTACTTGAGGCTCTGGGGCTTGGTCTTTATACGGGGTATCGCTGGGAGCATAGATAATGGAAACGCTGAATGTCTACCTGCGCGGAGTATACGTAGGTGCCCTTGCATCTGACAAGGGCAGGCTGGCATTCACCTATGCGGATTCCTACTTGTCTCAGCCTGATGCCGAGGCTGTTTCGTATACTATGCCCTTACGGGCTGAACCATATCAGGGTGGTGAAGTAGTAGCTTTTTTCTCGAATCTTCTGCCGGATGAAGCCGTGCGTGTGAAGATAGCGAGGTATCTGGGTATTTCTGCCGGCAATGTTTTTGCCCTGCTGAAGCGCATAGGTGAGGATTGTGCGGGCGCCGTTGCCTTGATATCCCCTGAGCGAGAATCCAGAATAGCTGGTGGCGATGAGTATAAGATTCTGAGCGAGGAGGAGGCGCACGAGGTGCTCATGAGTCTCCCGGAGCGTCCGCTGAATGTAGGCGCAGAGGATTTCCACATTTCCGGTGCCGGTGCGCAGGATAAATTGGTGGCGTGCGTGCAGCAGGGGCAGATTGTGCTGCCGTTGAATGGTACACCCTCCACCCACATCATCAAGCCCGGTATACTCCGCTTTCCTGAGAGCGTGTTCAATGAGTTATACTGCATGCAGCTGGCGAAGGCATGTGGGCTGAATGCGGCAGACTGTGAAATTCTGCATATCAGGGAGGTGCCTTATTATGTGACTTCACGATATGACCGCGAACAACGGGACGGTCGCTGGGTACGTGTGCATCAGGAGGACTTCTGCCAGCTGATGGGATATGAACCCAATGTGAAATATGAATCCGAGGGTGGCCCCAGATTATTGCAGTGCTTTGAATTACTGCGGGATATGGCCTTGCCTGCGTCAGATATCATCGAGTTCCTCCGTCGCATTATCTTTATCTTCCTGATTGGAAATGGAGACGCGCATGCCAAGAATTTCTCCGTTCTTCATTTTGGAAAAGCCAGCCACCTGGCTCCGGCATACGATTTGTTGTCCACGGCGGTGTATCCGACACTCCCCGCAAAATTAGCGATGAAAATAGAAGGTCGCAACAGTCTGGTGTGGATTACCCGTGCCAAATTCCTTCGCATGGGAACCAAAGCTGGGCTGAGCGAGCGATTGGTGAACGCTGAAATCGACAAACTGCTCAAGCACCTGGAAAAGAAACTGGATTCATTTACGCAGAAGATGCAGGAGCAGTATGCATCGCCGATATATGCTGAAATACAAGCCGGAATCCGGCGGCGGATGCAGCAGCTGGCAAAGTGATGCTGCTACCGGGGGTATAAAAGGGCAGGGGGTAATTTTTTGTCAATCAGGGAAATCCGGCAGACAAAGCTGTTTCCGGTAAAAACAAAATCCAGCCCCTGGCGGGCTGGACGAAATCACTTTGTGACGAAATCCTGCCGTTGGCAGGACGATATCCTCGCTGTTGCTCGGACTTTAGAACGGGATGTCGTCGTCCTCCTCAGCGGGCATGGGAGGAGGCGGGGTCTGCTGCTGGGGGCGCTGCTGGTAGCCGCCGTTGGAGTAGCCGCCGCCGTAGTTGCCTCCGTTGGAGTAGCCGCCCTGGCCACCGCCGTAGTTGCCGCCCTGCTGGTAACCGCCCTGGTTGTAGCCGCCGTTGCTGTAGTTGTTGGAGCGCTGCTGGTAGCCACCACCCTGCTGCTGGGAAGCGCCGCCTTCGCGGCCGCCGAGCAGCTGCATGTTCTCTGCCACGATGCGGATTTTGCTGCGCTTCTGGCCGGTCTGCTTGTCTTCCCATACATCCTGCTGCAGGCGCCCCTCGATGAACACGGGACGGCCCTTGGCCAGGTACTGACCGGCGATTTCCGCGGTGCGACCCCAGCAGGTCACATCAAGGAAGGTGGTTTCCTCGCGGCGTTCGCCCTCGTTCGGGCCGCTGCTCACGCGGTTCACGGCCAGGCGCAGTTCCGTCACGGAGTTGCCGCGCGGGGTGGTGCGCACATCCGGGTCTGCGACCAGGTTGCCGATAATCATCACTTTGTTCAAATTAGCCATATTAACTCGTTGGTGTGTTGTCGTGAGTAAAGAAAGCCGGAGAGAGTACCGGCGCTGTCTACATGGTGCTATCCTACCCGCCGGGGCGGGGCTTGACAAGCAAAAATGTGGTCTTGCGCCGCTTTTATTCCCTTGCTGACGTGAATATAGGCTTGCATCCGCTGGCGTTACGTTGTACAATGCCGCACCCGCACCCCCGCGGGGTATCACCATTTTATCTCCCATGAACGTTGAACTTATCGAAAAAGCCGCTCAGATCGTAGGCGACAACCAGCTGCTGGTCAATATCGTATCCAAGCGCGTGCAGCAGCTCAACCACGGCTCTGACCCCTTCATCGTCACCACGCCTGAGATGCAGTGCGGTGATATCGCTCTCACGGAGATTATCGAGGGCAAAATCACCTGGCATGAGATGACCCCTGAGGAACTTGCTGCCAGCAAGGGCGAGCCTGTGGAGTCTGATCCCTTTGCCGAACTGGCAAATGATGCCGAGAACCTTTCCTCTGCTGAGCCCGATACTCTCGTTATCACCCCGGATCTGTAAAGACCCCCGTTCCTTTTCAGCGCGACCCGGCAGGCTCCCCAGAACGGAAGCGCCGGGTCGTACTTTTTAAGCCCACACCCCACCCACCGACACTATGGCCAAGAAACCCGCCCCGCAGAGCAACCTCATCGCAAGCAACAAGAAAGCTGGCCGTGATTACGAAATCATGGGCCGGCACGAGTGTGGCATCGAGTTGCGCGGCACCGAGGTGAAATCCATCCGCGCCGGCAAGGTGAACGTGGCCGATGCCTTCGCCCGCGTGGAGAAAGGGCAGATTTTCCTCTACGGCTGCGATGTGCAGCCCTGGGAGACCGCCGGCAAGTGGTTCCAGCACGAAGCCAAGCGCCCCCGCCGCCTGCTGATGCACAAGCGCGAGATTCTCAAGCTTGAAATCCAGCAGGCCCAGAAAGGCTTTGCCCTCCCCCTCCTGCGCCTCTACTGGAAGGACGGCAAGGTGAAAGCCGAAATCGGCATAGGCCGCGGTAAAACCCACCGCGACCAGCGCTACGACCTCAAGGCCCGCGCTGAAATGCGCGAAGTGCAGCGCGAGGTGGCTCGCTTCAATAAGGCGCGGTGGTAACAGGGGCATGTTGAATGTAGAATTCTTAATGTTGAATGTGTAAAGTACCGTTCGCTGCGCTCACATGGAGAAGAGGATGAACAGGGAGGAAATGTACGAGCGAACTATGCAATTCTCCGTCCGGGTGGTGCGTATGGTGAAATCACTGCCGCGTGGAATTGCAGAGGATGTTATTGCAAAGCAGCTTACCAAAAGCGCAACTTCCATTGGCGCTAATTACCGGGAAGCCTGCCATGGTAAATCTCCGGCAGATTTTGTGTCGAAATTGAAAATATGCGAAGGTGAGGCAGACGAAACACTGTATTGGCTACAGTTGCTGGTGAACACCGATGTGATGAAAGCCTGTAAGATGCAGGCGCTCATTGACGAAGCCCGGGAGTTTGTGGCTATGTTTACCGCTGGTACAAAATCTCTCAAACTCAATTCATAGGTGAGCGAAGCGAACGGAATTTAATACATTCTACATCCTACATTCAAAATTCAACATTCCCATGCATCTCCGCGG
>JAZRBC010000194.1:0-6056 GCA_045634905.1 Akkermansia sp. | reverse complement strand
AATAATGAATAGTGAATAGTCAGGATTTTTTTGCAGAACTTCCCTTCGGATTCATCACCACCCACGCGCGCCAGAGAAGATACCCACAGGCAATCACCAGCAGCGCCGGCCACACGGTGCACCACCCCTGGTACTGCACCGCCATGGCAGATATTATTGCAGCCGGCACAGCCAGACTGCACAGCACAAAATGCAACACACTCCGCGGGCGGAGCAGCGCTCCGAATCCCGCATAGCACAGCAGCGCTGCCACCAGCCACACATAGTGCCATATACGGTGCAGCTCCACCTGGGCAGGGTCAGCCGCCGTGAGCCAGCCGCACTGAGCAGCGCCGCTCAGGCAGTACAGAGAAACCAGAAAGGCCAGCACACAGAACAATCTCCGCCACATGACTTTATTATATCCCCACGCGTTGGCATAATCAAGAAATCAACGCAAAATTAAAACTCAAAAATGTAGAATTTTGAATTTTGGATGTAGAATGTACAGAATTTCCTGCGCCTTTGGCGCAGTTGTGTATCACTCGCGCCAGAGGCGCGAGGAACTTGCACATTCAAAATTCTACTTTCTACATTCAAAATCGCCATGCCACCCCATTTGCAGCGTTAATAAATCTAATTATACCAACGCCTATATCCCCGATTCTGTCCAATGCAAGCCCGAAATGGCTTGCGCGAAGCGGTGCGGTGTGCGATACTCCCCGCATGCAGCACGAGGTTCACGTTTGTTCCAATGGTTTTACCACAGTTGTGGCTCCGCAGAGCGCCTTTCCGCTGGTTTCGCTCCAGGTCTGGATTGAAACCGGCTCCATTCACGAGGGCGAGCATCTGGGAGCCGGGCTCTCGCACCTGCTGGAGCACATGGTATTCAAGGGAACCGAAGAACTGAACGCCCGCCAGCTCAACGAGCGCGTGCCCGAGCTGGGCGGCATGTGGAACGCCTACACCAGCACCGATCGCACCGTGTTCTACATCGACGGCCCCGCCGCCCACTGGCGTGAGTTCCTGCACCTGCTCAGCCAGCTCACCCTGCACCCCGCTTTCCCCCGCGATGAATGGGAACGCGAGCGCGATGTCATCCGCCGCGAAATGGGCATGTACAACGATGACCCGCAGGACACCGCCTACCACGCGCTCATCCGCACGCTGTTCAAGGTGGCCCCGCGCCGCCAGCCGGTCATCGGCACCCGCAGCGGCTTCGATGCCCTGAGCTACGAGGACATGGTGGCCTACCACCGCGACCGCTATGTGCCGGGCAACATGTTCCTGTGCGTGGCGGGAGATGTGAACCCGCAGGAGCTTTTCGATGCAGTGGAAGCAGAATTCGGCAGGGTGCCTGCCCGCCCGGCCAGGCCGGCAATCCCAGCCGCCGAGCCCCGCCAGTGGGGACCGCGCACCCACCGCTGCGAGTTTGCCCAGCCCACCAGTACCCTCATGCTGGCCTGGCGCACCCCTTCCTCCAACCACCCGGCTGCCGCCGCCATTTCCATGCTCGGCTCCATTCTGGGCGATGGCCGCTCGGCCTGGCTGTACAAGAAATTCCACGATGAGCTGGGGCTGGCGCACGATGTATCCGTCATGCCGGTGCCCGACCGCACGGGCGAGGGCGCCCTGGTGCTGGAATTCGATGTGGACCGCGACAAGCGCGATACCCTGCGCGATGCCGTGCTGGAGTTCATGGCCACCCTGCCGCAGGCCGATTTCGATGAAGCGCGCCGCCGCACCCGCCGGCAAATGCTCACGGGGCGTCTGCGCGGGCTTTCCACCGTGCAGGGCGTGGCCAATGTGCTGGGCATGTCGTGGCACCTGAGCCGCAACCCGAACAGCATGGAAGAATGGGATGCCGCCCTCTCCCATGTGCGCAACGAGGATATCGCCACCGCTGCTGCCACCTGGTTCACCCCCGACCGACTGGTGGAGGTGAGCGTGGATCCCACCGGCAGCAATGCCGATGCCGATGCCGCCAGCAGTGCGGCCGATACCAATGCCCCCGTGGTGCATACCCTGCCGAACGGGCTGCGCGTGGTCACCCGCGTGGATAAGCGCGTGCCCATGGCCTATGCCGAAATCGTGTTCGGCGCCGGCAGCCAGACCGAAACCGCCGAGACCGCCGGCATCAATTCCCTGCTCACCGAGTGCATGCTCAAGGGCACCACCACCCGCAGCGCCGAACAACTGGCCAGCGAGGTGGAAAACCTGGGTGGCTCTATTTCCAGCGCCGCCGGCAACAACACCTTCAACCTCTCCATCCGCGGTCTGGCCGCAGACCTGCCTGCCCTGCTCGGGCTGCTGGCAGATGCCACGCTGCACCCCACCCTGCCCGCTGAAACGGTGGAGAACGAAAAGCATGCCATGATTGCCGACATCATGGATGCCGAGGAAGACCCGGCAGCCCTCGCCTTCCGCCGACTGCGCCGCCTGTGCTTCGGCCCGGTTTCCTACGGCAACCACCGCGATGGCTATGTGGAAAGCGTGCAGAGCCTCACCCGCGAGGCCCTGCTGGCCCAGCATGCCCGCCTGGTCTGCGCGCAGAATGCCGTGCTCGCCGTCGCGGGCGATATCGACCCCGCCGCGGTGCTGGAGCAGGCAGAAAAACTCTTCGGCGGCATGCCCGCCGGCATGCCCGCCGTGCGCACCGCCACCCCTGCCCAGATGCCTGCGGATGCTGTGGAGATTCTGGACAAGGAACAGGCCGTGCTCGCCGTGGCCGTGCCTGCCTCCAATGCCCTTTGCGACTCCACACCCACCCAGCTGCTCTTCGAGGAGTGGTGCCGCGACATGGCAGGCCCGCTCTTCGATGAAATCCGCGAGAAACGCGGGCTGGCCTACTATGCCGCCGCTTCCTCTCTGCTGGGGGTGGATGCCGGCTGCCTTTATTTCTATCTGGGCACCGCTCCGGAGCAACTCGATGAAGCCCGCACCGTGCTCGAGGAAACCCTCAATCGCCTGGCCACCGAAGGCATGCCTGCCGACGCGCTGGAACGCGCCCGCTCCACCGCCCTTACCAGCCGCGTGCTCGCCCTGCAAAGCTGCGGCAAGCGCTGCTCCGGCATGGCGGTGAACACCCTCCTCGGTCTCGGTGCTGATTACGACGACCGCGTGCCCGAGCTCCTCCGCGCCGTCACCCACGAAAGCATGAACCGCTTCCTCGCCACCGTGCTGAATCCCCAGGCCACCCGCACCTGGATTTCCGTGCGGCCTGAATAAACCGGCGATAAATCCGGAGAGCGGGGGGCATATACTCTTCAACCGCTCTATCGCGAGGCAGAATTCGGGTCTTCGTGACCGACCACGGAACCAAGCCCGCGGAACAGGCCGGCGGAAGCGCCTAACCAGGCACCCTGACTGCGGAGTCGGGCCTGCCGGGCATGCATCTGCAGGTCGTGAGCATCATAGGCTCCCTGGCTACGAAGGGTATTGGCCTCCTGCAAAGCGGCATTGGTGGAGTTGTTGATATCGTCTTCCAGGCGGGTGGCAAGGTCGAGCTCACGCACGGTGGACGTTCCTCCGGCCTGGAGATTCGAAGCGGCGGCATCCGCTCCGGCAGTGGCAAGCTGAGCCTGAGCATTACGCTGCTCGCGGCGGCGGTTCTCCAGCGCGGTTCGGGTGACGACGGCAGCCTGGTTGTCGGCCAGGCGGCGGCGTTCTTCGGCGGCAGCATTGTATTCGCGTGCCTGCTTGCGTTCGGCGGAAGCTTCCACAGCTTTTCCGGCTACGGTGGCAGCGGTGGACAATAGTGTAACAGCGGTTGTAAATCCCATGAGTTCCCTTATACGGCAGCAGATACCGCTGCACAAGAGCGCTCCGGGCGGCGGAGCCGCATTTCACCGGAAATCAGCGGCCCACCGGCCGCAATTCAACAATGCGTACAGGTGCAGGCAACGGGATTCCGAACCCGGAGGCCAGCAGCTCGAGTTCACTGGGGCTCAGGCCACTTACATGCACCGAGCGCCGCAAAGGAGCATGCACCACAGGAGCGCTTACCACAGTACCATCCAGCACAATCGCCAGACGGTCCTGCCCTGCTCGCATACCGGAGGTGAGCTCAAACAGGCGCTCCGCCCCCTCCTGCGAGAACGTGATGTTGGCACCATCCGGCAACAGCTGCACCGATTCCACCACCGATTCATCGACCAGAAGCCCCTCCTCCGCGGCTGAAGCCGGACGCTGGATTACCAGGTATTCATAATGACCGGAGGCATCATCCGGCGAAATCACTGGTCGCTCCGCCAGCATATACTCCGGCAAATGCATTATCTCCGGCAGCGGGGGCAATCCGGGAGAGTCCTGTGCAGAGGTCTGCCCGCCTTCGTAGCCGGACACCGCGCGCTCATAATCATCTATAGCATCGCGAACGCGGGAATGCCGCAGCACACGGTCGCTGTGCGGATGCACACGCAGCAGCTGCAGACTCATGTGAGCATTGAGCAGCTGCTCAAGTTCACTACGCATTGCCGGCAGCTCTGCCAGCTGCTGAGCCATGGCGCCGGGAAGCTGCACCACATAATGCTTCCCACCCTCGCGGCGCAGATTCACCTGCGAAAGCCCGACAAGAGCAAAACGCTGGCTCAGCGCACAAATCATACGCTGGTGCGCGGCCTCGTCCAAAGCCGCCTCACACTGAGGCTCGAGCACGAGTTCCTGAAGCTCCGGTTCAGATTCCAGCCAGCTCGCACCCTGTGGAACTCCGGCCAGCGGGGCCAGGGTTCCCAGCAGCGTGTAAATCAATATCAACAGCGACATATGCCCATTCTACCATCAGCCGAAACTTTAGCAAGCGTTTTCCACCAGCTTCACGCGCGCGTGTGCATAAAATGACGGCCTGCAGACTTGACGTATTGCAAAAAACTGGCAGAATAGTGCGGTTCACCTATTCGTATCATGTTCCAGTTCTTACAGAGCATCATTCACACACCGGCATTCTACTTCATCACGGGCATTCTGCTCATTGTCCTCTTCTTCTGGTATCTCGCCGCAGAGGAAGACAAGGTAAAGCGCAACGCCGGTACGTTCTTCATCATCGGTCTCTGCTCGTTCTCGCTGCTTTCGCTGTTCCTGAACGGCATGCACTACGGTATCGATATCCGCGGCGGCGTGGAGCTCACCCTCGAAGTGCAGCCCAAGCTCAATGACCACGGTGAAATGCAGCCGCCCACCACGGAAGATATGCAGCAGGCCTGCGATATCCTCAATGAGCGTCTCAACGCCACCGGTACCAGCGAAGTGCAGATTCTGCACTCGGGCAACAAGATTCTCATTCAGATTCCCCAGCAGGACAGCGACCCTGAGAAGAACAAGGAGAAGCTGGACGCCATGGTCAAGACCCTGACCAAGATGGCCAAGCTCGAATTGCTCGCCGTCTACCCGGATTCCGAACGAGTCATCTACGATTTAGACACCCAGGAAGCCATTGCCGGTTACGAAGAAAAGCTTGCCGCCTATGAAGAACAGGTGGCCGCCGGCAACACGAAGGCCCGCAAGCCCGCGCTGCCCCGCATTCCGGGCAAATTCGGTCTGAACGACTACATGATTCTTTCCTACCCCCACATCAACGAAGAAACCGGCGAGCCCGAGGTGAACAAGCACGGAAAGCCGGTCGTGGAATACATGGTGCTGCAGAAGCCGTATGCCGCTATGCAGAAGGACATGTACATCACGGGTAAGGAAGTGGCCCAGGCACACCCCGATTATGTGCGCAAGGGTTATGTTGACGTGGTGCTGAACCGCACCGGCGCGGACCGCATGGGCCGCCTGACCGGCAGCATGCAGATTGGCCGCGACCGCCTGGCTGTGGTGCTCAACAACCAGATCAAGTGCGCCCCCGTGGTGCAGGCTGTGCTGCACAAAGAGTTCAACATCAGCGGCCTGAATGGCAAGGGCGAACCGGAGGACATTTCCAAGGCTCTGGCTAACCCGCTTTCCAGCGACCTGAAGGTGGAAGGCCGCAAAGACGTATCTGCCCAGCTGGGTCAGAGCGCGCTGGAGCAGAGCGGCATCGCCGGTCTGGTGGGTCTGCTCGGCATCTTCCTGTTCTGCTACTGGTACTACCGCTCCGC
>JAZRBC010000193.1:0-19443 GCA_045634905.1 Akkermansia sp. | reverse complement strand
CATCATCCGCGACAATGGACGCAAGGGCGGCGGCGACTGGCTCAACGCCTGCAATGAGTCCTACGTCCCTGCCATCATCACTGAGGCGACTTTCCTCTCCAACCCGGAACACGCCAGATTCCTGGGTAAGGAGAAAAACGCTATCCGCTACGCCGAAACCATCGGCCAGGGAGTGGTCAATTTCCTGAATGCCCGCGGATAACCGGCCATTAAAAAAGCCCGCTCCCCTGAGAGAGCGGGCCGTGCGGAAAAATTATCGATTCCTGCGGGACGACTTCTTCGTCTTCTGGGGCTTGGTCTTGATGGCGTTCTTCCAGTCGAGGATTCTGTTACCGGCGCCGGAAGTCACCAGCTCGCCCTTGGAATTGAGGATGAAGAACCACGGAATACCGGAAATGTTGGGGCTGTTCGGCAGCGTCACTGCGCTGTTCAGCACGCCCGGGATATCGGTATCATAGTGCTCGATATATTTCTTTGCGTCTTCCTCCGTGCGGTCGAAACCCAGCAGCACGAGAGAAACGGACTTATCCTTCTTCATGTTCGTCTCGTATTCCTTCACCACCTGCGGCATAAGTGCGCGGCAGGGACCGCACCACGATGCAGAGCAGATGAAAATATAGAATTTGGCACGCGGACGAGCCTCGGTCTCGGTGAAGTAACCAGCCTCCGCCAGCGCATCGGCCACCGGATTCGTCCTGGCGCGTTTCTTCTTTTTCACCATCGTCCTGGCCGGTTCCTGGTCATCGGCCTGAACCTGAGGCAGCACACTGCCGCACAGGCCCAGCATCAATGCAAATGTAAGGATGAGTGACTTCATGCGCCCGCAGCCTAGCATATATTTCCCCTGCTCGTCAACACGAAATATGTTATTTCTGCTCATTCGGTTAAAATTATGGGAACCGGCTGAAAGAAAATGAATAGCTCCGGGCCTTGACCCGGAGCTATTCTGTTGCTGTGCTCTACTTACGACACTTTATTCGGCACTCTGCAGCTTACCGAGGTATTCTGCCACGCCTTCGTGAGTGGCCTTCATGGCTTCCTGACCCGGGTGCCAGCCAAGCGGGCACACCTCGCCGTATTTCTCGAAGTGCTGCAGGGCATCCACAATGCGGATGGCTTCATCGATGGAACGACCCAGCGGCATGTCGTTCACCAGCTGGTGGCGCACGACACCTTGCTTATCGATGAGGAAGAGACCACGGTAGGCCACGAGCTCACCCTTCACCTGCAGCTTGCCTTGCTCGTCCAGATAACGCTCACCGGCCAGCACATCAAAGGCATCCGCAATAGTCTTGTTCGTATCGGCCACCAGCGGATAGGTCACGCCGGCAATGCCACCCTCGCACTGCGGTTTCTGGCACCAGGCCCAGTGGCTGAATTCCGTATCGGTGGAGCAGCCCACGACCACGGTATCCCGCTTCTCGAACTCTGCCAGAGCCAACTGGAAGCCCAGAAGCTCGGTGGGGCACACAAAGGTGAAATCCTTGGGGTAGAAGAAGAATACCACGTACTTCTCGCCCACATAATCAACGAGGCTGAAGTCATTCACGATTTCTCCATTGATAACGGCGGTTGCCTTGAACTGGGGTGCTTGTTTTCCTACTAACATGATATGTGATTATTGGTTGTTGCAGTTAGGATACACTAACTTGCATTTTTGTTCAAGCTTTATTTTGGAATTTTTCTAATTTTCTTCGAATATGTTGCAAGAGGAGGAAAAATCTGGTAGAGTAAAATCATGGAAACACCCGGAGTGCGCCTCAACTCACTGGATGCCCTGCGTGGGCTGGATATGCTCATCATCCTGGGTATCGACACGCTGGTATATACCCTTTATCCGCTGTACAGCAGCAATGAAGGATGGCAATGGCTCCGGCAGCAGATGGGGCATGCTGCGTGGGAGGGGCTGCATCTGTACGACTGCGTGTTCCCCCTCTTTGTCTACATGGCAGGCATGGCCATGTTCTTTTCCCTGAACCGGAGAATGGAGCACAGCCCGTGGAAAACGCTGCGGAAACTGTGGTGGCGCGCTCTGGTACTGGTCTTTCTGGGATTTCTGGTCAACGGTGCCATCAGCTGGGATCTGGCACAGATGCGCTGCGCCTCGGTGCTGGGGCTCATAGGCCTTTCCGGTGCACTGGCGGGAACCCTGGTGCTCGCATGCGGTGGGAGCATGCGCGGAGCGCTGCTGCTTGCGGCCGGAATACTGAGCGGAATCGGGCTTGCCCAGCAGCTGGGAGGTGACTACAGCCCCGCAGGCAGCATCAATGCCTGGGTGGATGCACGTCTTTGCCCGGGAGTGCTGTACAGCGGCAGCTATGACCCGGAAGGGCCGCTGTGCATACTATCTGCCACAGCGCTGAACCTGCTGGGGTACAGCACAGGGCGCTTATTCATGCTCATGCCACAGCGCGGGCTGAGGGTGGCGACCCTGCTGGCAACGGGGGTGGGGCTCCTGGCCGCCGGGTGGTTTCTACCTGTCATCAAGGGCATCTGGACACCGGGTTTTGTGCTCTGCTCGGCAGGAATCGGCGCGATATGCATGGCGGTCTTTCACCTGATTATCGACGTGCTGGGATGGGAGCGGTGGAGCCTGCCCCTACGCATTGTGGGGCTGAACGCCCTGGCCGCCTACGTGCTTACCCACCTGGTAAGTTTTCACATACTGGCCAACCGTATACTGGGAGGCACCTGGGGACTTTTCCTTTCTGCAGACCAGGTGCGCGTGGCCAATGCCGCAACCGCGCTTCTGCTCGGCTGGCTGCTGTGCTGCTTCTTATACCGCAAACGGGTGTTCATCAAGCTGTAAATCAACCTCGCACGAAGAGCGGGAAGCACCGGGCCACCGGTGATATGAAAGGAAAGGGCACGCTTTTTGCTTGCTACGCGCGGGCGTGCGTGGTAGACTAGGCGGTAGCATGAAAGTTATCACAATTTACGGCAGCAAGAGCGACCTTCCTTTCATGGAACCGGCTCGCGTATACTTCCAGGAGAATAATGTCGAGCACGAGGAGGTCATCTACTCTGCGCACCGCGATTTGCCAGCTCTCATCGAATACCTCAAAGGCCTTGAAGCCAGCGGCACCAAGGCCGTGCTGCTCTGCGTAGCCGGTCTCTCTGCGGCGCTTCCCGGCGTGGTGGTCATGAACACAGAGCTGCCGGTCATCGGCGTGCCCGTGCCCTGCGGCCCGCTCAATGGCGTGGATGCTCTGCTGGCTATCTCCCAGCTGCCCGGCGGGGTGCCTGCCACCACCGTGGGTCTGCACAAGAAGACACCGGTCAACGCCGCCATGGCCGCCCACCGCATTATCAAGCTGGCCGAATAAAATGACAGGGCCACCGGCCCGGGCATCAACACTCAACATATCCCGATGAGTACGCCTAAAGACCTCTTAACCATCGAGTCGCTGAGCGATGCGGATATCCACGGCATCCTGAAAGGAGCTGCGGAAATGAAGCAGGTGTTCTGCAGCGGCAAAACGCACCCGGCTCTGGCAGGGCGCTCAGTGCTTACCCTCTTCTACGAGCCGAGCACCCGCACCCGGTCATCCTTCGAACTGGCAGCCCGCCGCCTGCAGGCAGATGTGACCACCTTCACCGTGGCCACGTCGTCTGTCGTAAAGGGTGAGAGTGTGCACGACACCATCGACACGCTCATGAGCATGCACATGGACTACATCATCGTGCGTCACAAGCTCAGCGGCATACCTGCCGTCATCGGCCGCCATGCGAAAGCCTCCGTCATCAACGCAGGCGATGGTGCCCACGCGCACCCCAGCCAGGCATTTCTGGATGCCTTCACCCTGCAAGAGAAATATGGCGAGCTGCGCGGCAGGAGAGTCGTCATCATCGGTGATATTCTGCACAGCCGCGTGGCACGTTCCACCAGCACCATACTGCGTAGGCTGGGAGCAGAGGTAGCCTATATGGGGCCCGGTCCGCTGGTACCGCTGGAAAAACACACCGGCATTCCCCGCTTCACGAACTGGGATGCCGTATTTGAATGGAAACCGGATGTCATCTACCTGCTGCGCGTGCAGAACGAGCGCATGGATACACCGTTCTTCCCCTCGGCAGACTACCACAACACATTCGGCGTGACAGAGGAACGACTCAAGCGAATCGATGCACTTGACCTGAGCATCATGCACCCGGGTCCGGTGAATCGCGGCGTGGAACTCTGCGATGCCGCCATGGAATACCGCAACAGCCTCATCTGCGACCAGGTCGAAAACGGCGTGGCCGCCCGCATGAGCATCCTCTCCTACCTCAGCCCCCGGACTCAGAACAATGACTAGTACCTATATCCGCAATGCCACCTGGGCCCCCACGGGTGAATGTTTCGATATCCGCCTCGCCCCCGGTCACAGTCAGGTCGTGCCCGGATTCGGCGGCATCACCATCAGCGATGCCGAGGTGAGCCCCGCCGGTCAGATGAATATCCCCGAGCGGGCCCGGGTCATTGATGCCACAGGCAAGCTGATTCTGCCCGCCCTGTTCGACCTGCACGCCAAGGTGGAAATCGAAGGCCGCAGCAAGCGTGAATCAGTAACCCGCGCAGGCCAGGCAGCCGTGCAGGGTGGCGTGTGGGGCATGCTGGTCATGCCTACGGCCGGGTTCATGTTTGACAACAGCGCCGCGCTCGACAGTTTCCGCGAGGCTGTGGGGCAGCGTTCCGCCGCCGAAATGATACCCGCCGGCTGCATCTCCCAGGGAATGAAAGGCGACCAGCAGGCTCCCTACAACACCCTGGCAGCGCGCGGCATTCACATTCTGAGCGATGGCGGCGAACGCCCCGGCAACCTGCTCATGCTGCACCGCGCCATGAAATATGTGGCAGAGCTGGATATGTGCATAGCCCTGCGTGGCGATGTGCCCAGCATCACCGCCGGAACCTGCATCCAGCCCGGCACCACTTCCTACAAGCTTGGTCTGCATGGCACCCCGGCCTGTGCCGAGGAAATAGGGCTTGAAATCATCGTACGCCTGGCGCAGGATGCCGGCTGCCGCGTCCATGTACAGAGCGTGAGCACCGCCGAAGGGGTGGAAATCATCCGCCGGGCCAAAGCGGCAGGTTGCAGGCTCACCGCCGAGGTGGCGCTGCACCACCTGCTGTTCACGCACGAAGACGTGGGCGAATACGACACAAATTACAAGACCCTGCCGCCCCTGCGCGACCGGGCCGATACCGAAGCCCTGCTGGCCGGCGTGAAGGACGGCACCATCGACTGCATTGTGTCTGACCACACCCCCTGCACTCCCTTCGCCAAGAAGCAGGATTTCACCACAGCACCTCAGGGCATGTGCCTGCTGGATCACTTCCTGCCCACCATCTACACCCACCTGGTGAAACCCGGCAAGCTGAGCTGGACCGAGCTGGTGAAGGCATGCTGTGTGAACCCCTGCACCCTGGCCACACCGGATGTCGTGAACCCGGCCGAGCCGGAAGGCATGCCGCTGCTGCTCTTCGACCCGGCAGCCACTACCACGGTAAACGAAACGAATCTCCCGTGCGGAACACTCAACACGCCACTCATGGGGCAAAGCCTCTGCGGCAGCGTAACACTTCCTCTCCAATAACGCCATGGTTATCTACATCATCAGCGATGGCAAGAAAGGCCACCTCTCCCAGACCCGCGGTCTGGCCAATGCCCTCATCGAACAAGCTGCTGAGCGAGCCCCGGAGCGCCAGCATGCCTGCTACGAGGTTGACATCACCGGTAAAAGCTGGTTCAGCAAGCTTTTCTACAAAGGAAAGGAGCTGGATTTACCCCGACCGGATCTGATTCTGTGCGCCGGGCACGGCACCCACCTGGCCGCGCTGAGCCTGGCACGCCACCTGCGCTGCCTGTGCATGGTCTGCATGCGCCCCAGCCTGCCAGCCGGGGCATTTGACCTCTGCATCACCCCGCGTCATGACCTGCCCGATGGTTTTGTGGCCAATGGCCGCATTTTCCCGACCAACGGCGCCATCAACGGCATACGCCCCACTCCCGATGTCCCGAAAGTGCAGACGCTCATCCTCATCGGTGGTCCCAGCAAGAGCTACAACTGGGATGCAGAGCTGGTGCTCAACCAGCTTTCGTCCATCGCCAGGCTCACGCCCAACTCCATCGTGCTCACCACCTCGCGGCGCACCCCGGCAGACTTTGTGCATGATGTCAGTGTGGCCTGCCCGAATATCCGCGTCATTCCTGTAGAGGAGACAGGCCCCACCTGGGTGGCCGATAACCTCTCCAAGGCCAAGGAAGTGTGGGTCACGCAGGACAGCGTGAGCATGGTGTATGAAGCGCTTTCCAGCGGGGCTCCCGTGGGTATCATCGAAATGCCTGCCAAGGAAGGGCCGCACAAGCCGGATGCTTCCCGCATTGCCCGCGGGCTCAACATGCTTATTGCAGACGGCAGTGTATGCCGCTTCACCGAATGGGCCAAAACCAACACCATTCCCAGAACCGGCACCGTCATGAACGAAGCCGCCCGGGCGGCCACCTATATTCTGGATAACTTCCCCAAGCTGCTGCCATGAAAGTGATGCATCTGCTTCCCTCGCTCAGCTCGGGCGGGGTGGAGCAAGTAGTACTCGAGCTCTGCGAAGGTCTCACCGCTGCCGGTGTGGAAAATGTCGTAGTTTCGGCAGGCGGCAACATGGTTCCGGCCATCGAAGCCACCGGTGCGCGGCATATCACCCGCCCCATCGGCAAGAAAAGTCTGCTCACCCTGCTCCAGATTGGCCGCACAGCCAGACTCATCCGGCAGGAGAAACCGGATGTGCTTCACCTGCACTCCCGCGTGCCGGCATGGGTTGGCCACCTGGCCTGCCGAAAACTCCGCCCTGCCGAGCGCCCCGCCGTGGTGACCACCTTCCACGGCTTTCACTCTGTAAACGGCTATTCGGCCATCATGGCCAGGGGTGAACGCGTCATCGCCGTTTCCCGTTGCATGCGCGAGCACATTCTCGAAAACTATCCGGCCACCCCGCAGGATCGAATCGTGGTCATCCCCAACTCAGTGGACTCCGGCCGTTTCCACCCGGAATACAGCCCCTCCGATGAGTGGATGACCACCTGGAAAACGCAATACCCCGAGCTGGAGGGCAAGTTCACCCTCTGCCTGCCCGGCCGCATCACCCGCCTGAAGGGGGCTCCGCACCTCGTGCCCATCATCGCCTACCTGCGCAGCAAGGGCATCCCTGCACACGCGGTCATCGTGGGCGAAACCAAGAAAGGCAAGGAAGCCTATCGCGATGAAGTGGCGGCAGCCTTTGCCGAAGCCGGGCTGGCGGACTGCGTGACCTGGACCGGGCACCGCCGCGACCTGGCCGATGTGCTCTGCGCCTGTGATGTGACCCTTTCTCTCACCCTGCAGCCCGAATCCTTCGGCAAGACCACGCTGGAGGCACTGGCTCTGGGGCGCCCCGTGGCCGGCTACGAACACGGCGGCGTGGGCGAGCAGCTGGAGCAGTTCCTGCCCGCAGGTCGTGTACCCGCCTGTAACCCGCAGGCCGTAGCGGAACTTCTGGAAAAGTGGTATACCGAGCGCCCCGTTCCCCACACTCCCGTTCCGGCCCCGTACCGGCGGGAGGATATGATTCAGGCCCACATTGAGCTCTATTCATCTCTGAGCAAGTAATGAACGTGCTTCACATCAGCCCGCGTCTGCGACCGGGTGGGGTAAACCAGCTGGCGGCAGACCTGGCCTGCGGCCTGCAGCAGGCAGGCTACCGGAACACAGTCATCGCCCCGCCGAATGAACTGGTCGGCCGCATGACAGCAGCCTCTGTGCAGCACCACAGCTCGCGCAACATCGCCGTCTTCACTTTTCTCAATGAACTCAAACGCGTCCGGAAACTTGTAGCCTCCACCCGGACAGATATCATCATCACCTACACCACCCCCGCCACCTTCCTTGCGTGGCGGGCCTGCCGCAACCTGCCTGAAGAGCAGCGGCCGCGCATTATCGGCATCCACACCACATTTCCGAAGCATCCCGGCTGGGGTGCCACGCTGGAGATGTGCGATGCCCTGGTCACGGTTTCCCGCCACCTGCGCAACAACCTCACCCAGCGCGCCCGCGAAAGCGAAGCGCCCGAGATGTGGGTTATACCCTACGGGGTGAACGAAGAACTCTGCCACCCGGGGTACCGGCCGTCTGATGAGTGGCTGGAGAAATGGCTCCGCCACTACAAGGAGGCTCCCGGCACCCTCTCCATCTGTGTGCCGGGAGCCATCACCCCTCTTCACGGATTGGAAGACCTGGCCCCCATACTCGGCAGACTGAATGCCGCCCATGTTCCGGCACATGTCTACATAGCGGGAGATACAGCACGGGCGGACCAGCGCTACCTCCACCAGTTGCAGCGCCATTTTGAAACAGCCGGCGTGAACAAACAGATTACCTGGCTGGGACTTCGCCCTGATTTGCGGAATGTCATCTGCATCTGCGATGTTGTGCTCTCCCTGGCACGCATGCCCGCCAGCCACGACCGTGTTGTGCTCGAAGCTCTCTCCCTCGGCCGTCCTGTAGCAGCCTACGACCATGGTGCCGTGGGCGAAATGCTCGATGCATTCCTCCCCGAAGGACGCGTAGATCCCGGCGACATCGCCGGCATTGCCGACCGCCTGGAGCAGTGGCACGCCTACCGCCCCCACATGCAGGACACACTGCCCTACCCCTACCGCCTGGGAGATACCATCCGCGGCGTGGCAGAGCTCTGCCTTTCGCTCTGCCAGGGACGCTGAGTTCCAACCCGGCATTGACAAAGCGGGCAAAATAGTGTACTCTCTGAGCCGCATAAGCCATACTGATGATAAGTTTCACGAATCTTTCCCGATACACGGACATAGGCTCGAACTGCTACCTGCTGGATATGGACGGCGTGCGCATTGTGCTGGATTCCGGCATGCACCCGAAGAAGGACGGAGCCGATGCCACACCGGAGTTCAACCTCATCGGCGCAGCCGACCCGGACACCATCTTCATCACCCACTCGCACCTGGACCACATCGGCACCCTGCCCGTGCTGCAGGACAAATACCCCGCTGCCGAGGTGAACATGACCGCCGCCACCAGTGAGGTGGGGCTGGCCATGCTGCACAATTCAGTAAACGTGATGACCGCCAAGCGCACCCAGGAAGGCATCATCGAGTACCCCTTCTACACCCACATGGAGCTGGACCATGTAGCGCGCTGCTGGATGCCGCGTGCCTACAACTCTCCCTTCCGCGTGGGGCGCAACGGGCGCGTGCTGGCCACGCTGCACGATGCGGGGCATATTCTGGGCAGCTGCGGTGTAGAGCTCGAGAGCGAAAGCGGCACCACCGTTCTCTACACCGGCGACGTGCAGTTCGACAACCAGACTCTCATTCCCGGCGCAGATTTCCCGACGAGCGGGGTTGATATCCTCATCATGGAAAGCACCCACGGCTGCACCCAGCGCTCCGCGGAGTATACGCGGGCCAGGGAAATGCGCCGCTTTGCCGATACCATCCGCGATGTGCTGGAAAACGATGGAGCGGTGCTCATCCCCGTGTTTGCCCTGGGCAAAAGCCAGTGTCTGCTCACGGAAATCGGGCGCTTCAAGGACCAGGGGCTCATCCCCGATGTGCCGGTGTATTTCGGCGGTCTCAGCTCCAAAATTACCGGTGTTTACGACAAACTGGCCGACAGTACCCCGCGCCTTGACCCCGGATTCCGCATCAAGGAACATGTGGAAACCCACGGGCTGCCGCGCCAGGGTAAATCCCCCCTCGTTGCCTCCCCAGGCAATATCTACCTGGTCTCCAGCGGCATGATGAGCGAGCACACCCCCTCGCACATACTGGCGGAGCAGATTATCACCCACCCGAACGATGCCATCCTCTTCGTGGGCTACAGCGACCCCGAATCCCCCGCCGGCAAAATCAAGGCCACGGATCACGGACAGAACGTCTGCCTGCGGGAAAAAGGTGGCCAGGCCTACCCGCTCAAATGCCGCGTGGAATGCTTCGACTTCTCCGGCCACGCCACGCGCGATGCGCTCATCGACTACGCCCGCACCCTCAATCCGAAGAAGATTCTGCTGGTGCACGGCGATGAAGCCGCGCTTGATTCCCTGGCTGGCACGCTGCGCGAGCTCATGCCGGGCACAGACATTCTCGTGCCTGAACCCGGCAAGCCCGTCAGACTTGACTGATAAGCGCCCGTCTATTTTCCGTGGTGGTCCACTTCCTGGGTGATGGCCAGCAGACGGAAATCAGCGATGCCGCGGTACCGCAGACACAATGACTGCCCTACCGCGGCATCCGGCATCTGCGGCAGACGCAAGGCACCGGTAAACGGCGTTTCCAGACCGGGATATTCCTCCGGGGTGAAATGCTCCCACCGCTCATGAACCGAACTGCGGAAATCGAATGAGGGCTCACTCTCCAGCACCCGCAGCTTGAAACGGCTGAACTGACGCACCGAATTGAAACTGGCAGCCCCTTCCATGGGCATGGTCTGCAGTTCACCCACGACTGGTACACCGGCAAGGTACTGCTGCCCTGCTTCGGGGTGCTTTACCCGCCGCCCGGTTTCCGGGTTGATGAAGCAGAGCTCCAGTCCGGTCACATGCGGCGGGGGCTCCACCCGGCCCTCTGCATCTGCCTGAGTCAGGTGCAGACCATCCGCATGGGGCGTATCCGCGCGCATACGCTCCAGGGTCACACATCCGCCTGCCGGATTACGCAGTACAAACCACATCTCGTCATCCACACCGGCAGAGCTCTGCATGGGTGCCAGGTGCACTACCTCCCGACCGGCAAATTCCACCCGCTGCCAGGCAGTCACCTGCTGCTCCAGGTTTATGGTAAGCACGGCCAGTGTACCATCGCAGGTGAGTACCCAGACATTGAAATTCGCTCCGCGCTGCACGCACCATTCTTTCACCCCCGCGGCCAGAAGATGCTCCGCCAGCATACTCACATCTGTAGCCGAATAGCCGTCGGACTCCAGCCGGTAGGCAATTTCCCGCATGCGGCGGCCACCGCGCTGCACAAAGAGCACCGTATTCTCCACAGCTCGGGCCGGCATCGCGGCGCTCCCCACCGATGACTGCCGCCGGAACGCAACCGAAGTGGGGGTAAGCATGGTACCAGTCCCGGAAACAAGTCCCCACTCACTGTCCGAAGTGCCGATAAGCAGTTGTCTCGTAGCACAAAGCCAGCAGATGCGGCTCTGGTCGCTGCCCATGATGCTCAGGTGCATTGCTGAATCATCTGCCGACCCCATGCTGAAATTCTGAAAATCATCCACTGCGCTTGCCAGCAGGGTGGTAGGCAGCCCCGGCATACCGCCCAGCCACAAGCGCCCCTGAAACATGGCAGAAAATGCCGGATATCCGTTCCTGACTCCCAGTGCACCGAAGCTCCAG
Organism: Akkermansia sp.; assembly: GCA_045634905.1. Lineage (GTDB taxonomy): Bacteria > Verrucomicrobiota > Verrucomicrobiia > Verrucomicrobiales > Akkermansiaceae > Akkermansia. The sequence continues at coordinate 8,054 of JAZRBC010000193.1, read as the reverse complement.
TCGCGGGTAGAAAAGCTCACGGCATGTCCCAGATACCGCTGCTGTACCCGGGCCCGGGCATGCGTGGAATCGGCCACCTCCGCAATCCTGAACTTATACTCACGCACCCCACCCAGTATCCTGAACTGGAGAAAAGCGCCGAGCACCTTGGCATCGGTGCAGCAGCGGCATACAATCACCATGCGGCAGGGGCGGGGCTCAGAGCCGGATATAGCCCAGTTCTGCCGCGGTGCGTAGTCCGACTGAGCAAAGGTTTTGATGCAGGTCCAGTTCCACAGGTGGAAATCCGGTTCCAGCTCTGGTGTGTCATAGCTGCGCCACAGCTCCCACTCCGCATTCCAGGTACCGGAGGTGGTCAGTTCCCAGTCACGCAGCACTTCATATGGTTCCTGGCTGGAGTCCAGACGCATGATGCCGGGCTGGAAATAATGCGGATAATCCGCGAGATTCGCACTACCGTTGAATGCAGCGGGCTCATAGTCGCGGATGCAGTGGTAGAAATAAGCCATTGCAGACTTCTCATTCACCTGGTGCAGCAGGGTATGCCGGGCTATACGCGCCGTCTTCAGATCCGGAGCCGCGGTCGTGCCGGTGTACTGAATCTCGTTGGCAAACAGTGTGCGCCCCGGTACTGTGGCATCTGCCAGCACGTATTCCTGCCCGGCCATATCAGGAGTGAAATACTGATTGCCGCCGGCCAGACTCAGTTGAGCATATTCGCCCTCCTCCTCAAACAGCACAGAGAGCCGCCCTTCCTGCCTTGCATAACTCTCGCGCGGATAGACCTGAAAATCCGGCTGTTCGATACGCCATTCCGTATCGGTGCAGCGGTACAGCACCATGGGGGGCTGAGTCGGGCAGCACACATACACCGCATCATTCGTCTGCGCAAAATGCAGGCTCTGAAGCTGTGCTTCTGTCGTCCAGGGGGTCGTCAGCAGCACGTGTTCTCCATCATCCCGCCTCAGCAGTGCGCCCTCTTTGTAGGCGCGCATGCAACCGGGGGAAAACTCCAGCATCAACGCGTCGTCCTCAGCATAGCAGAACGGGAAAAGACGCACAGCCGCACTTCCCGTCTGTCCCACCAGCTCCGTGCCGGGGCGCAGCTGAAGGCCGCCATATGGCAGCACCTGGAAATTGCAGATCCGGGCCGCACCTCGCTGATAGGCCTGCAGATCAAAACGAGTCGAAAGCCAGGGAGAAAGCTCGCCTGCCGTAAATCCGATGACAATGGGTATCTCTTGCATAGCACCCCGGGTGTATCATGTCCGGCGGTGCCATGCAACATCCATTCACCATGCGGAGCCGGATTCCAGCTCCGGGCCACAGGCAGAGTCTCAGGACTGGTATCCGCTTTCCACCAGCAGTGTGGCAGCCAGACGCACGCATTCCTGGCAGGGCACACGGTTGGCGCTCTTAATCTCACGGCATGTGGAGGAACCGTGAGCTGCCGTAAATGCGGCCAGCAGGAAAGCGGCCTTTTCCGGTGCCACCTGCATAGCACCATAGAGCGCACCGCAGGTACCCTCCGGAGCCCGGCCACCACCACAGCAGCCCATAGGCTCCACCAGGTCCTCACGCCCGAACGCAGCGCAAACCGTCTGGGCGCAGTTATACATATACGGTTTCTGGCGGAAAGTGGCAAGTGCTTGTTCTACTCGTTTCATGGCTGTTATCTTATCACTTGTTCCCTGAGCTGTCAAGAGTTCCACAGCACACCGCACACATCGGTAGGCATGCGCCAGTCGCCCCTGGGAGAAAGCGCAATGGTACCCACCTTCGGGCCGTCGGGCACACAGGTGCGCTTGAACTGCTGGGTAAAGAACCGGCGCAGGAAAGTACGCAGCGTGCTCTCCACCAGAGATTCATCATACTCCCCGGCAAAGGCATGCAGCGTCAGGTGACGCAGTTTTTCCGGTTCGGCTCCGTACTTGATGAAGTGGTAGAGGAAGAAATCATGCAGCTCGTAGGGCCCCAGGATTTCCTCGGTCTTCTGGTCAATCCGCCCGTCGTCCGCAGGGGGCAGCAGCTCCGGGCTCACCGGCGTGGCATTCACATCGCGCAGCACCTCGGCCAGCTCCGGAGCGGCCTGAGTGGCAGCATACTCAATCAGACAGCGGATAAGAGACTTGGGTATGGAGCAGTTCACGCCATACATGCTCATGTGGTCGCCATTGTACGTGGCCCATCCCAGAGCAATCTCCGACAAATCGCCCGTACCCACTACCATGCCGCCGGTCTTGTTCGCCAGGTTCATGAGCAGCTTGGTGCGTTCCCGGGCCTGCACGTTCTCGTAGGTATTCGTCCGCAGCGCGGGGTCAAAGTCCAGGTCCTTGAAATGCAGCAGGCAGGCCTCTTTGATGTTCACCTCCTTGAAGGTGCAACCCAGCAGCTGAATCATTTTCACGGCATTGTTATACGTGCGCCCGGTGGTGCCGAACCCCGGCATGGTAAGCGCCAGAATGCAGTCGTTGCTGCGCCCCAGCAGCTTGCAGGCGCGGTCGCACACCAGCAGAGCCAGCGTGCTGTCCAACCCGCCGGATACACCAATGACCAGAGTCTTCGCATACGCACATTCGATGCGCTTGGCCAGCGCTGCCGCCTGGATATTGAGAATTTCCTCGCAGCGCGCAGCGGCATCCGGCCCGGCCGGAACAAAAGGCCGCGGCGGCAGGTACGCATACTTCAGGTCACACGGTTTCTCCTCCACCCGGCAAAGCACACGACGCGGCGCCGGCCACTCGCCGAGCAGCAGATTTTCGCGGAAGGAAGTCTCGCTCAGACGCGCGGCGGACAGGCGCTGCATATCCACGTCTGCGTAGATGATACTCAGCTCGCGACTGAAAGGCTTATTCTGCGCCAGCATCCGGCCATTGAACGCAATGCAGGAGGCTCCGCCGCACACGCCATCCTGCGTGCTTTCGCCCACCCCGGCGCCGGTGTGCACATAGGCCGCCACGCAGCAGCCACTGCGGGCCTGCACCTGGGTGCGGACATAGTCGCCCCGGCCGGCCAGACTCAGTGCTGCAGCGGGATTCACAATGACCCGTGCCCCCTGCATGGCAAGCCGGGTACTGGGCGGCAGGAGCGCTGCCGCGTCATCACCAATCTCCACCCCGAAACTCAGCTCATAACCGGCATCGAAAATCAAATCCGTGCCGATGGGGATGTTGAAGTAATTGCCAAAGAGGTTCACCTCTGTACGGGTCAGCATGCCGGCCGGTGAAAACTGGCGGCGCTCATAGCTCTCCCTCTTGTCTGGAATGATGCTCTTGGGAACAAAACCGCGCACAATGCCCCCCTGCACCACCGCAGCCACATTGAACAGCATATCATCCAGCAGCACAGGCAGCCCCACTACCGAAACCAGCGGCAAATCACGGGTTGCATCGGCAAAGCGGTTCAGAGCCTCCTCTGCTGCTTTCAGCAGGCGCGGCTGGTAAAACAAATCAGCACAACTGGCCGAGGTGATGCACAACTCAGGAAACACCACCAGAGAAGCGCCCCCCTGCGCGGCTTCATGCGCGGCAGTCACCAGCTCATTCGTATTGAAATCGACATCTGCCACACGCACTCTCGGCACCGCAGCAGCCACACGGTAATATCCGTACGTACTCATATGAATCTGCCGTTATTCTGCCAGAACCACCGCATTTGTCAATCCCCGAATGCGCAGCGGAGCGCACCGCAACTCCTTTTCAAAAAAATTTGAACAACTTTCAAGCATCTCCGTCTTATATTAAGCTTGACCGGGCTCTAGAAATCGGGCATAATCGCCAAGCGTCTCATTCGTCCTCTCCTTCCATGAAATACAGCATCTCTGCTTTGTCCCGCAAGACCGGGCTGTCAATACACACCCTGCGTTATTACGAAAAAGAGGGACTGCTCCGCTACGTGGAGCGTACCGAATCCGGGCGGCGTGTCTACGGCGATGCCAGCATGGGCTGTCTGCTTGGCGTGCTCTGCATGAAGCAGGCCGGCATGACCCTGCCGCAGATCAAGGCGTTCATGGATGTGACCACCGAGGGAGTGAACACGCTTCCTCAGCGTCTGGAAATGATGATCAGCGCGCGCGACCAGCTCAGCAAGACAAAAGAAGACATAGAGAGGGGAATCCAGCTGGCAGAATTCTTCATCGGAGGCTGCCGCAGCGCCTTGGATGCTCTTGAAAAAGGAGCCGACCCCGAGCAGGCTTTCCCCTACATCACCCGCAACGGCATCATTGAGTTCCCCTTCCAGTTCACGGCAGACGGCCGGCTTGAGCCCGACACGCCTCCGGAGAATTTTGAACTCAGACAGCCGGCCAGTCCCACACGGAAATCCAAACGCAACCCCAGAACAACAAATGAAGGAACTCGCTAAATGGGCACCTCTCGGCGGTGCTCTCTGCCTCATCGTAGCAGCCATCATCATCGGTCGCAAATCTCACAGCGACGTGAAAGAGATTTACGGCATGATTGATCACTACGACAACCTGGACAACTGATTATCCAGGTCCGCAAAACCTTTCTCTATCTTCCACGCGTTGCTCCGCCGCCAGGCGCAGCAACGCGTTTTTCTGTCCCTCTCTCAGCACAGCCTTGCCCAGGCACGCTGGGTAAAGGGCAGAATCTCCGACTCGCGCGAGTCGTGCACCTTACGTGCCCACTCCGCATCCGCCAGCAGCGCACGGCCCACTGCCACCAGGTCAAACTCATGCGCGGCCAGCCGTCGCACCAGCGGCAGCATGCCCCGGCGCTGCAGCCCCACACCGCCGCTGGCAATCACCGGTTTTCCGGTCAGCAACCGCACCCAGCCGGCCAGCCCCAGCGCACTTCCCGGGAAGGCGGCACCAGTCTCCTCCCCGGGCGGGTCGCAGGCAAAAATATCCACCCCCGACTCACACAGTGGTTCCAGCAGTTCCCGCAACTCGGCAGGAGTCGCCACCAGCCGGGGTTCCGCCTGCCCCGGCAGCGTCTGCGAGAACCGGAAAATCACCGGGAAGCGCCGTCCTACCGCACGGCGTACGGCATGCATCACCTCACAGGCAAAACGCGCACGACCGCGCAGATCTCCGCCATATTCATCACCCCGGCGATTGGTTTCCGGTCTCAGAAACTGATCGATGAGCCCGCCCTGCCCGCCGCAGACTTCGACCGCATCAAACCCCAGCAAGCGCGCATCTGCCGCTGCCTGTGCAAATGCCCGCACCACCTGACTGATGCGCTCACGGCTCATCATCTCCCCCCTCTGCTCCAGCGTATGAGGGTCGATTCCACTCGGGCCTGTGGCCGGGGCTTCCGGGTGTGGCATATCTCCCCGGGCCGGGCGCAACATGCCTGCGTGGAAAAGCTGGGGAGCAATGCGACAAGGTGTAGCATGTACCGCCCGGCAAATCCCTTTCCAGGCCCGCAACGCAGCCCCACCATAGAAATGAGCCATTCCCGCATCTCCGGCGGCAGCAGGGTCATTCACCGCCACCGGTTCCGTAATGATAAGCCCCAGCAGATGCTCAGCACGGCGGCGGTAGTACACCAGCATCTCAGGTGTAGGGACCCCATTCTGAGAGAAAAGACGCGGCAGCGGTGCCATCACCACCCGCGAACTCAGCGACAGCTTGCGGTGAACAAACGGCCGGAACAACTCATCAATCTCACGCAGACAAAGCGCAGCAGTACTCGTATTCATACCTTATACATTCTGCCACCTGCGGACTATTTTTCAAGGCGTTAGAAAAACATTGCAGAACGGTTATCCCGCCATATACCGCTTCTGCAACATTCCCCCCACTCGGCAGAAAAAGCCATCGGTACGCATCGGATATCACGAGCACGGCATCATTTCAAAACACATGCCGAGAGTTGACACAAGGTTTTCTTGACTTAATTTGAACAAGCGCTAGAATAAGAGCATCCAATCCTCACATATTATGAAATTCCCCATTCTTTCTACAGCCCTCGTCACGCTGTGCGCGCTGACCGCCACCGCCCAGGCCGAAATCAAGATTGCTTCCGTCAACATTCAGGAGCTTTACACCAAGTTCTACAAGCGTTTCGAAACCGAAACCAACCTCCAAAAGCAGCTTACGGAAATCAAGGCCGATATCAAGACCCGTGAGGATAAGCTCCGCGCCCTGCAGAAGGAAATCGAGCAGATCAAGGGCAAGTACGACTCCAGCCTCTCCGATTCCGCTGTGGCCAAGCTCCGCAAGCAGTTTGACGAGAAGGTGAACGAACTCAAGGCTGCCGACCAGGAAATGAAGGACTTTGTGCAGCGCCGCGAAGTTGCCTTCCGCGAAGTGCGCAATACTGAAATGCGCGTGCTCATGGAAGAAGTGCAGACCGCCATCAACTCCGTGGCTGACCAGAGCGGCAGCGACCTCGTGCTTGACTCCGGTGCCATCTCCCCCCAGCCCGCCATCGGTGTCGGTACCCGCGTGTTCCCCTACATGAAGAAGGACATCGACCTCACTCCTGAGGTACTCAAGGTGCTCAACGCCGGCGCACCCCAGGGCTTCGACCCCGATGCTGAGCTCAAGCGTCTCTACGGCAACCCCGCCGCAGCTCCCGCTCCGGCCGCTAACTGAATTCACCCCCATTCCCCCACGAGCTGATATGAACCTCACTCTCTCCGAAGTTCTCGAGCTCACCGGTGGCAAACTTCTCAACGACACGACTCCGGAGGTATCCATCTCCGGAGTCGCTACGTTGGATGGAGCCGCCGCCGGCGAGATTGCCTTCCTCGGCAACGAAAAATACTTCAATGACTTCCTGGCAACCAAAGCCAGCGCTGTCCTGGTGCCCCCTGCACTCCCGCAGTACCCTGAAGGAGTCGCCTTCATCGAAGTGGAGAATCCCTCACTGGCATTCAACGCCCTCGTGGCTCACTTCATGAAAGCCAGCACCGATTTCGAACCGGGCATCCATCCCACGGCCTACGTTGACCCGGCCGCCAGGCTCGACCCCACCAAGGTTCGTGTAGGTCCCTGCGCTGTCATCGAAGCTGATGCCGAAATCGGCGATGGCTCCGATATCGGCCCCGGCTGCGTCATCTGCAAAGCCGTCAAGATGGGTCAGAACTGCAAACTCTACCCCAAGGTCGTCATCCGCGAGCGTTGCATTCTCGGCAACCATGTCACTATCCAGCCCGGTGCCGTCATCGGTGGCGATGGTTTCGGCTTCCTCCTCAACAAGGAGACAGGCTGGTATGATACCATTGACCAGGTCGGTATCGTTGTCATCGGCGACCGCGTTGACATCGGCGCCAACACCACCATCGACCGCGCCCGCTTCGGCCGCACCGTCATCGGCGATGGCACCAAACTCGACAACCAGATTCAGATTGGTCACAACGTCACCCTTGGTAAGCACTGCGTCATGTGCGCCCAGAGCGGCATAGCAGGCAGCACACACGTGGGCGATTATGTGACTATTGCAGCCCAGTGCGGTATCACGGGTCACATCAGGATTGAGGACAAAGTTGTTGTAGCCGCCCGCTCCGGTGTCATGAACACGCTCGAAGCCGGCAAGACATACTGGGGTGCACCCGCTGTTCCTTACGGCGAGGCTGCCCGCCAGTTTGCCGCCATGCGCAAGCTCCCGGAAGCATTCAAGGAACTCCGCGCCCTCAAGGCCAAGGCCGAAGAGATTCAGGAACTCATCAACCAGGCGCTTGCCGAACAGGCATAAGAGCCACGCTGATTCACAGAAGCAATCCGGGGTCTGCCATTGGCAGACCCCGGATTTCGTTTTATCTCAGCACAGGACACTCACCTCCTTGCACGCGGATGACGATGACGCGGGGCGGAGTGAGCACGGCTGGCAGGATGCGGCCCGTGAGGGTGCTGTTTCACATGATGCCTGTGGTGCGGCGCCGGCCTGTGGTGATGCCTGTGGTGATGGTGGTGCGGCACTGGCGGGCAGACGTGAACATGCGGATACGGAACAGCACAGGGCGGAGGAACACAGGGGCGGCAGGGAGGCGGCGGGCAGACAACGGGCGTGCCGAGGTTGACACTCACCGAAACATCAGCCATAGCGCGTGACCCGAAAAGCAGGAGACTGGCAAGAAAAGCC
>JAZRBC010000192.1:0-23385 GCA_045634905.1 Akkermansia sp. | reverse complement strand
GGCACCACAACTGCAGCATTGGCGATGCCCGGATAACCGCACCGATTCCCACCGTACAACTCACAAAAGCGGAACTCACCCGCGCGAAAGAAATACTGCTCCGAGCAGAGCCGTGCACCTCTCCGTACCGCCCGAATGTCGTGCCGGACTCTTACGAGCATTACTCATTAGACAATCAGGGAGAAGTCATTGCCACTGGCTCCTTCCCCGCCTCCGAACTCACCTACAAGGTACCGCCGACTTTCCTGCTCACCCTCTACAGCGAGGATGGAAAAGTTCATCTGTATAATCTGCACCTCTGCCGGCTCTGCCGCAAATCCGAAGCCGCAGCCCCGGAACACGCTCTGGATGAACTTCAGCTTCCCGATGCCGATTTCGACGCACTTTTTGCCCTTCCCTCTTTCCGTGGGTTTGTATCCCACTTGCCCGACGAATGGCAGGCTCGCTTCTGCACCCGGAAATAAAATTTATCGGAGCACGGGACTTCAGTCCCGCCCCCCATTAACGCATTAAAAAGAACAAAAGCAGAAACGCTCAGCAGCGGTTGAACCATTGCTGAGCGTTTTTATCTCATCGGGCAAGCGGGATTCTACCCGCCCCCTGCGGCCCTGACGGGCTACCCGCCGGGAGGTGTCCCGGCGGCGCAGGGTCGGCTCATGCCACTGGCATTCGCCGCCCACTCCCCCTTTGCTGCGGGGTCGTGTGTTCGAATCCCGCATCTGGGTATACAAAGCAGAAAGGCTCAGCAGCGGTTATTACCATTGCTGAGCCTTTTATCTCATCGGGCAAGCGGGATTCGAACCCACGACCCCTTGCACCCCATGCAAGTGCGCTACCAGACTGCGCTACTGCCCGAGATTTTGTTTTGCCGCTCGCCCTTCAGCGTGGCGACGGGCGGAGTATACACCCACTTTTTAGGATTGTCAACTACTTTTTTTCATGATAAGATAATTTTTGCCATGAAGAAGGTGAAAACGGCCGTAGTCGGAGCCAGTGGATACACTGGCCAGGAGCTTTTGCGCATTTTGCTGCGTCACCCCGGTGTGGAGCTGGTGTGCGCAACGTCCCGCCAGTATGCAGGACAGAAACTGAGTGACTTATTCCCGCGTTTCCGGCACGTGCCAGGAGCGGATTTGTGCTTCACGGATTCGGATGTAGAGGCGATTGCCGCCACGGGAGCCGAGGCTGCTTTCCTGGCGCTGCCGCACGGCGTATCTGTAAGCTATGGCCGCGGGCTGGTGGAAGCGGGTATCCGCGTGGTGGATTTGTCTGCCGATTTCCGCCTGAATGACCCGGCGGTGTATGAGGAATTCTACGGCAAGCCGCACGCGGATGTGGCGCTGATGCAGGAAGCTCCCTACGGCATGCCGGAGTGGCACCGCGAGGAGATTGAGAAAGCCCGTATCGTGGGTTCGCCGGGCTGCTACCCCACCAGTATCATTCTGCCGCTGGTGCCGCTGCTGAAGGCAGGCCTGGTACTCACGGAAGATATCGTGGTAAACAGCGGTAGCGGCGTTTCCGGCGCCGGACGCAGGGCCGATGTGAGCCTGCTCTACTGCGAATGCAACGAAAGCATGCGCGCCTACGGTGTGCCGCGCCACCGCCACCTTTCCGAAATCGAGCAGGAACTTTCCGCCGCAGCCGGCGAGAAGGTGACTATCTCCTTCACCCCGCACCTCATGCCGGTGAACACGGGTATCCTGACCACCACTGTGGCCAAGCTGAAGCCCGGCACCACGATTGAGCAGATTAATGCCTGCATGGAGGCCGCGTATGCGAATGCGCCCTTTGTGCGTCTGCAGGGGCCGAACAAGCCTACGGATACCAAGAACGTGACCCGCACGAATTTCGTGGACATCGGCTGGGCTATCGACACCCGCACCAACCGCGTGGTGCTGATGAGCGCCGAGGACAACGTCATCAAGGGCGCAGGCGGCCAGGGTGTGCATGCCTTCAATATCATGTTCGGGTTCGACGAGACCGAAGGGCTCTGGCTGATTTAATCTCATGAAACCGGTACTCCTCATCGTGGACGACGAAAAGTCCACACGTTCTGTTCTCTGCGCCGCGCTGGAGGACGATTACGAGGTGTACCCCGCCGCCAACGGCAAGGCCGCACGGGCCATTCTGGAAACAGAGCCCGTGGACCTGCTGCTGACGGACCTGCGGCTGGGTGGCGAGAGCGGCATGGATCTCATCGACCATGCCGTGGCGCTGCCGCAGCCGCCGCTCTGCATCATGATGACCGCCTACGGCAGCGCCGATGTGGCAGCCGAGGCGAAGCGGCATGGTGCGTATTATTTCCTGAACAAGCCGCTGAATCTGGATGAGGTGGAGCTGCTGCTGCGCCGAGCCTCGCAGACACGGCGACTGGAAAAGGAGAACGAGGAGCTGACCACCCGGCTGGAGCCCGCCGGCGGGCTCGACCGCATGCTGGGCGACAGCCCGCAGATGCAGGATATATTCAACCGCATCCGCCGCGTGGCTCCCACCCAGGCCACGGTGCTCATCGAAGGCGAAAGCGGCACGGGTAAGGAACTGGTGGCCCGCGCACTGCATAGCCTCTCCCCCCGCAGCAACAAGAAATTTGTGGCGGTGAACTGCGCCGCGCTCTCACCCCAGCTCATGGAAAGCGAGCTGTTCGGCCACGAGAAGGGAGCCTTCACCGGTGCCATGCAGCGCCGCATCGGCCGTTTCGAAGAAGCAGACGGAGGCACCCTGTTTCTGGACGAAATAGGCGAGATAGATATTCCCACCCAGGTGAAGCTGCTTCGCGTGCTGGCAGAGCGCAGCATCGAACGCGTAGGCAGCAATACGAGCATACCCGTGAACGTGCGCGTGGTAGCCGCCACAAACAGGAATCTGGAAGCCATGGTGCGCGAAGGTTCGTTCCGTCTGGATTTGTACCAGCGACTGAACGTCATCTCGCTGCACCTGCCGCCGCTGCGCGAGCGCCGGGGTGACATTGTGCTCATGGCGCATGCCTTTGCCCGCGAGCTGGGGCAGCAGAACGGCAAGGCCGATATTACCCTGAGCCGCCCTGCCCTGGAAATGCTGCGGGGCTACAACTGGCCGGGTAATGTGCGCCAGCTGCGCACCGCGGTGGAGCACGGCGTGGTCATGTGCGGCAGCAGCGAGGTGCTCCCCGCTGATTTGCCGGAGTACCTGAACACTGCAGCTTCCTCACCGCTGCAGGAAGAAGCTAAGCGTGGCAGCACAGATTTTGAGCTTGAAACCGCCCCCTCACTTAATCTACAATATCTGGAGCGCAGGGCCATACAGCTGGCACTGCAACGCACGGGAGGCAACCGCACAGCCGCAGCAGAGATGCTGGGTATCAACCGCCGCACCCTGCAGCGTAAAATGAACGAATTTCCCGCAGATTTCTCAGATTTCATCCAAGCATAGCAATCTTTCATCACCATGGTTACCATCAATTCCGGAGGAACAAAGAGGCGCACGCTCCTGATGAGCATGCGAGGCATCCTGGCTTTCATCATTGTGAGCCTCTGCGTATTCCAGCTCTGCCTCACCTACCGCGGCATGGACCAGCCTGCAGCCATGGATATGGCTCAGATTGGCCGCCAGATTGCCCGGGGAGAGGGATTCACCACCAAATTCATCCGCCCCATTGATGTATGGGACCAGAATAAAGCCCAGCGAAACAAGCCGCTGAACTTTGACCAGTTTACCGATACAAACCACGCCCCGCTCTACCCCTATATTCTGGCCGGCGCCTTGAAGGCCACGGGGTTCCACCATTTCGCCGCCAAACAGATGACAGAAGGAGGTTCCAATGTGTATGCCGGTGACCGCATTGTGGCCGGCACAAGCACCTTCTTCTTCCTCGTGGCCATGCTGCTGGCCTATACGTTGATTACCAGACTGTTCGACGAAATAGCAGCAGCCACCACCGTTGCATTCATGGGGTTGAGCGAGCTTGTGCTTCAATATGCCCTGAGTGGTTTGCCGCAGATGCTGATGCTCTGCTTCATGCTGGGGGCGGTGCACTGTCTGGTATCGGCCGTGCGGGCCAACGATGCCCGGAAAAATGTGCAGACCATTCTCTGGAGCTGTGGTATATTTGTGATGCTGGCGCTTCTGAGCCTGACCTGCCGCATGAGCCTGTGGTGCGCCATCGGCATGCTGGTGTTTGTGGGGCTCTATTTCCGCCCGCAAGGTATGCACTCCGCCATAGGCGCTGCCATTCTGGCTATTCTGGTGATTCTGCCCACCATCCTGCTGCTGGCCCCCACAGGCGGCATAGAAAAGAAGCTGATGTACGGCATCTTCAACGGTTTCGGCAGCGAGGGTGCAGAAGAGCTCATGCGCTCGGCCAGCACCACGGCCATCAGCTTCAACAGCGCCAACTTCTTCCTGCGCCTGCTGGGTTACACCTTTGCCCAGTTCAACAGCATGTACATCAACATGGGCGCCATCATCACCACGCCCTTCTTCCTGCTGGCGCTTTTCAACAAGTTCAAGAGCCGCGCGGTGGAGGCCACCAAGTGGGCTGTGTTCGCCATGTGGCTCTGCGCCTGTCTTGGCATGGCTCTCTTCGGCGAGTCCTCCACTATCAGCGAGAGTCAGCTGGCCATCCTCTTCACTCCGTTCTTTGCCGCCTATGGTACGGCACTTGTGTTCATTTTCCTGGCCCGTATGCAGCTGGGACAGGCCTTCAACGGCATCCGCGGGCTGGCCATTGCCACCATGCTGATTATCTCCTCCGGCCTCTTCCTTTTCCAGCTGCCCCGCCAGCTCTACATGGGCATCTGGACCAGTGCCCGAGGTGTCCCCCACTTCCCCCCGTACTACCCTGCAGCCATGAATGGCAAACTGCACAACATGACCAACGAGCATGACCTCATCGTGACGGATCAGCCCTGGGGTGTGGCCTGGTATGCCGACCGCAAAGCGCTGTGGATGCCCCGCAGCCTTGAAGAGCTTACCCGTAATCTGGAGCCCATCATGAGCCGGTCCGGCCAGGACATACAGGGCTTCCTCATCACGCCGTCCTCCCACTCCATGCAGCAGGGTGGTATCACCGGCGTTATCCGCGAAGCAGGCGATTTTGCCCCGCTGGCGCTGGAAGGCAAGCTGCTGATGCTGGCGCCGAAGCGCAACATGGCCTTTGTGGAACTTTTCACCACCAATGCAAATCCGAAATCCACGGCCCGTCCTCTGGCCTCACTGGTATCTTCCCAGGGCATCTACCGCCACCGCAACTTCATCCTGGGAGCGGAGATGATTTACTACAGCCGCGATGATTTAAGCAAGAAAAACCAGTAATACTCAGCTTTTTCCACCATGCCGCCGCGCACCAAGAACAAATCTCTGAATTTTGAGCAGGCCACAGCCCGCCTCGAAGAAATCGTAGCCAGGGTGAACAATCCGGAAACCGGGCTCGAAGAAATGATTGAGCTGGCAGCTGAAGGGCTGGGGCTCATCCGCAGCAGCGAGCAGTTGCTGGCAGAAGCTGAGCTGAAAATCCAGAAACTCGAACAGGTCGCCGCCCCTGAGCCCACCTCCAAGCCCTCGCAAGACGATGCCGAATTCACCCTCATCTAACCTGCCGCCTCTGCTGGCCGGCATCCATAGTCCACAGGATGTGAAAGCGCTGCCGGCAGATAAACTGACTCAGCTGGCAGAGGAGGTACGCGCCACACTCATCCATACGCTGTCCGAAACCGGCGGTCACCTGGCTCCGAATCTGGGGCTGGTGGAGCTGAGCATCGCCATGCACCGTGTGTTCAGCACCCCGAGAGACAAGATTCTGTTTGACGTGTCTCACCAGTGCTACGTGCACAAGCTTTTCACCGGCAGAGCGGAACAGTTTCACACCATCCGCCAGCACGGCGGTCTGTGCGGCTTCAGCAAACGCAGTGAATCCGAGCACGATGCCTACGGTGCAGGCCACGCCGGCACCGCGCTTTCCGCCGCTCTGGGCATGGCCGCCGCCCGTGACCTTGCCGGGGATGACTACCACGTCATCGCCGTTGTCGGGGACGGAGCCTTCACCTGCGGCACAACGCTCGAGGGGCTCAACAACATCGCCACCACCACACGCAAGTTCATTCTCATTCTCAACGACAATGAGTGGAGCATTGACCGCAACGTAGGTGCTCTCTCCCAGTACTTCTCCTCCCTGCAGGAGACTGATACCTACGCCTGGCTGCGGGCCCGGACCAAAACCATCATCGAAAAACTCGCCGGCGAAAACGCCCGCAAGCAGGTCTCAAAACTCGTCCACGCGGCGCACAGCATCATCACCCCGCTGAGCTTCTTCCAGGAACTCGGCCTCAGCTACTACGGGCCGGTGGATGGGCACGATACCCAGCGACTTGAGAAAATACTCCGCATTGCCGCGAGACATGATGGCCCGGCCATCATCCACGTCATTACCGAAAAAGGCCGCGGATACGCGCCGGCTTCCACGAATCCCACCAAATTCCACGGTATCGGTCAGTACAACGTGGAAGACGGCAGCACCAGCAAGGGCAAGGTCATCACCTACTCCGAAGCTTTCGGCACACACCTCAGCCAGCTGGCGGCGGATGACCCGGATATCACCGCCATCACAGCCGCCATGCCCACCGGCACGCGTCTCGATATCTTCCGCGCCCGCTTCCCGAAACGTTACTACGACGTAGGCATCGCAGAGGAACATGCCGCGCTCTTTGCCTGCGGCCAGGCCACCCAGGGGCTCAAACCCTACCTGGCAGTCTACTCCACCTTCATGCAGCGCTGCGTAGATATGATTCAGCACGACGCCGCCCTGCAGAACCTTCCTGTGCGTTTCTGCATGGACCGCGCCGGTCTTTCGCCGGACGATGGCCCCACCCACCACGGGCTCTTCGACATCGCGATGATGCGCTGCATCCCCGGCATTGTTATGATGCAGCCCAAAGATGAAGCCGAGCTGGGGCATATGCTGGCCACCATGAACGGCATAGGCGACAGCCCCAGCATTATCCGCTACCCCCGCGGAGCCGGTGAAGGCGTTGCCATGCCGGCGGAGCTGAAGCCCCTGCCTGTCGGTAAGGCAGAAGTACTGGCTCCGGGAAGCGATATCACCCTGCTGGCACTGGGCAACATGAATGCCTATGCCGCCAGGGTGCGTGATATTCTGGCTGCCCGCGGTATTTCCTGCGCCCACGTGAATGCCCGCTTTGTGTGCCCGCTGGATTCAGATTGCATCCTGCAGCAGGCGAAGGAAACCAGACTTATCGTCACGCTGGAGGACCACATCATCACCGGTGGGTTCGGCAGCGCTGTGATGGAACTGCTCAACGAACACCGCTGCCCCACCCCGGTGCTGCGTCTGGGCTGGCCCCACCAGTTCATTGAACACGGCAGTGAATCCCAGCTCCGGGAGCGCTATGGACTCACCCCGGAAGCCATGGCCGATACGATTTATTCCCGCCTGCAATCATGCTGAAGTCCGCATTGCTGCTGTTCCTTCTTCTCTGCCTGCTGCCCGTCCCCTGCGCCCAAGGTGCTGCGGGGAGGCCTGCCGACCGGAAAGAACTCACCACTCTCGACATGCCCGAATGGCTCATCGAGTTCTCCAACCTGCCCGGCAAACAGCGCGAGCAGTACCTGCAGAACTTCAGCAAAGCAAAACTGGCCTACCAGAAAGGCGAATGGGTGGTCTGCTACAGCGCTCTGGCAGACTGCGAAATGATTTTCAAAGGCAACCCGAATGTGTGGAATCTGCGCGCCTGCTGCCTGATGGAGCAGAAATTCCTCGATGAAGCCGCCGCTGAACTGGAAAAGGCCCGCCGAGTCCTCCCCCATGACCCGGTAACGGAGCTGAATGTGGCCAATCTCCACCTGGCCTCGGGGCGCTACAAAGAAAGCCTTGAAATCATCGACGCTCTCATGCCCGGGCTGCAGGACACTTCTCCCGCAGAGCTCATCGATGTGCTGATATTCCGCAAAGTACTTGCTCTGGTGCTGATGAACCGGATTGATGAAGCAGAAAAGCTCGTGAGGCATCTCAACGCGCTTTCTGACACACCGCTGTACTACTACAGCAGAGCCGCCATCTGCATGGCAGAAGGCAGGAAACCGGAAGCACTCCGCAGTCTGCGTGTCGTTCAGAGCATTTTTGCCAAGGGCAACAGCCTGATTCCTTACCAACGTGCATTCGAACTCTCTCGTCTGGCCGAATCAGCCCAGCAGACTCCCCACTGAATGGAAAAAGATACCGGCACCATCCTGCGCCAGCAGCCTCTGGGAGAACACGGACTCATCATTACCTGGTGCACCGAAAACCACGGCATTGTGCGCACCGCAGCCCGGCTGGCCCGCAAGCCCGGCAGCGAGCTCAGCGGCCAGGTGGATTTGTTTCACGAGTGTGAGCTGCTCTACAAGCCGGCAACCCAGGGTGACCTGCACACGCTCAGCTCGGTAAACCTGCTCTCGCCCCGACTGGCGCTGCGCAGCCAGCTGCTGCGCCTGCGACTCGCCAGCTACCTGACACGCCTGCTGCTGGCCACCGTAGAGCCAGGAACGCAGGATTCGGAGTGGCACAGGCTCATCTCCGGCGCGCTGGACTACGTGGCCACCAGCGCCCCCCGGGCCGCTATCCTGCTGCACTTTGAGAAACGCCTTGCCACCCTGCATGGGCTCTACTCCCCGGCCATGGCACCGCACAACGCCCTGCTCCGCCATTTCCAGAACCTGCCAGCCGGCCGCACCGACCTGCTCGAGGCCCTGCAAAGCTGACATCAGCGAGACAAATTGGACTTTGGCGGCATGAACTTCATCGGAGCACGGGACTTCAGTCCCGATTAAACTCTCCGTGATTTACGGGACTGAAGTCCCGTGCTCCGAAAACAACTTCCAATTTATCTCGCCGGGCTATACTCGGCGCAGTCCATCCTGCTACACAGAAAAACCTGCCGCGGTGCGGCAGGTTTTTCAGAAAAAAAGGTGTATCGCGTAACCAGAGCTGCACCTTACTTGGTGCGGTAGTACTGGTAGTGAACGCGCTCATCGATGGCGAGAGCCTCACGAGCCGTGCGAATCACGGAGGGCTCAGCGTCGAACTGGAAGAGCATGTACTGACCGTGCGTCAGGTGGTTAGACTCATAAGCGAATTCACGACGACCCACGTTCGTGGTGCCGGTCACCTTGGCGCCTGCAGCCTCAAGCTTCTCCGTCATGGCGGCGGTCAGCTCATCGAGGGTGGCAGAACCCTTCATGTTAAGAACGATCAGTGCTTCGTACTTTCTCATAGCTATTTTTTGTGTAAGATCTCTTGCTTTCGCAAATGCGGTGGCAGATGATGCACCTTTTTTGAGAAGAAATCAAGCCTAAAGTGTGATTCAGGCTAAAATTTCTGCATTCAGAGCCTTAAATCAGATGAGTTTGAGGCGTACGAGGTCCTGAGTATCGATAAGACCCACCGGTTTGTTGTCGGCATCAAGCACCACGAGGTCGTCAATACGGCGGTCGCGGAGCGTCTTCACAGCCACGATGGCGAGCTTATCTGCCTCCACATAAACCGGATTCTGGGTCATGATACCACGCACCGGCTGCGTGCCGCAGGAGGGGTCCTTCTGGTAAGCGCGGGCAAAGTCACCATGCGTGAACACACCGGCCAGGGAACCGTCCTCGTGCACCAGAATACAGGCACCCACACGGGCGGTGGACATGGCGATAATGCAGTCCATGATGGTGGAGGATTCGGGCAGTTTGGCAAACTCGGTACGCATGATATCGCCGATGCGGGTGAGCAGCGCACGCCCCAGGGAGCCACCGGGGTGGCTGCGGGCGAAATCTTCCTTGGTAAAGTTCTGAGCTTCGAGCAGAGCCATGGCCAGAGCATCGCCCATGACCAGCATGGCGGTGGAGGACGAAGTGGGGGCCAGGTTCAGTGGGTCGGCCTCGCGCTCCACGTAGGTGTTGAGCACCACATCGGAAAGCTGTGCCAGCGTGGAGTTCGGCTTGCCGGTCATGCCGATGATGGAGATATCAAAACGCTTCAGGAAGGGCATGAGGGTAAGGAGCTCGGCGGTCTCACCGGAGTAGGACATGGCAATGCAGGCATCGCCGTCCTGCACGATACCGAGGTCACCGTGCAGAGCGTTCATGGTATCAAGCACCACGGAGGGAGCACCGGTGGAGGTGAGGGTGGCCGCAATCTTGTCGCCGATAAGGCCGCTCTTACCCACGCCCACGATGATAATCTTGTGGCCGGTATTGATAGCCTTGCGCATGGCTTCCACTGCTTCATCAAACGAATTATCCAGCGCATTGCCGATGACCTTGAGCGCTTCGATTTCGTCTTCGAATACCTTTTTACCGCGAATGATGTGGCTGATCATAATAATTGATAAAAGAGTTTTAGTGCTTTCACTCTACCACAGCCGTCTGCCAAGTGCAATAAAAAACCGCCGTGGAGCAGCTCCACGGCGGCAGAAAAACAGTTTTTGTATACAGATTAGTTGTTCACGCGGCCCAGGTAGGTACCATCTTCCGTCTTCACGGAGATACGCTGACCGGCGGTGATGAACAGGGGCACCTGCACCACGAGGCCCGTGGTCATGGTGGCGCTCTTGTACACGTTGTTAGCGGAGTTACCCTTCACGCCCTCGGGAGCCTCGGCCACCTCCATGGTGATAGCGGCGGGAAGCTCGATGGAGCACACGATTTCATCGGTGAAGAGCAGCACGTACACGCCGCCTTCGATGAGGTAATCCTTAACAGGTTCCACGATATCCTCGCCCACGCACACGTCCTCGTAGGTCTCGGTGTTCAGGAAGTGGTAGCCCATGCCGTCCACGTAGGAGAATTCCATCTCCTCGCGGCTGAGCATCACGCCCTCAAGGAAGTCGTTGGAGGTAAGGCGCAGATTGTAATCCTTGCCGGAAGCGATGCTGCGGATGGTCATCTGCACATAGGAGGCCATGCGTGGGGGAGTCTTGAGCTGGCTCTCACGCACAACGCAGATATCGCCGTTGTAGTTCACGGCGTGACCTTTGCGGAGCTGAATAACGGGAACTTTTGCCATAACGCGCGCAGAGTAGCAGAGAGTCCCCTTATAGTCAAGCTTTTTCTCACATCAGCGTTTCAAAAAGAAGCGCACCATCAGGAAATTCACCGGCACCACAATAACATACACCGGCAGGGGCAGCAGGGATTCCGGGCGACCGAGTACGGGGAACCAATCCACCAGCCATGGGGTGAGCCAGATGAGCAGCATGCTCAAGGCATCCCCTGCCCCGACAGCCCGGAACAGGTTGAGCAGCGCCAGATGCATGCCGGCATTCACCAGATGAGAGAAGGCAAACCCCAGCCCCTTGCCCACACTCCCCGCGGTTCTGAACGTCCAGCGCAGCGAAACAATGTAATTAGCCACGAAACTGACGGCATAGCCCGCAGAATAGGTCAGCGTAATCCCCAGCGCATCCTTTTCACTGAGGTCGCAAACCCAGTTCAGCAGCAGATACACCGCAAGATGCAGCAGAGTGGCACCCACGCCTACCACAAAGAAGCGGGCAAACTCGCCTCCGGTCTGTTTCAGCGCGGCTGAAGGCATCAGATTAAATGCGGCGCAAAGTAGAACTTGAGCAGCTCCATCTGGTCTTCCTTGGTAACCAGGTAGCCATCCTTCGGGTCAAGCCACTGGAAGGAATGAATCGACTTGCGGTCGGAACCACGCGGGTCGGCAGGCTCCGGGTCCCGCAGTCTGCCGGCCAGCGCAGGATTCAGCAGCTCCACCAGCTCGGTGGTGGTCAGCTGAGGCATGGCGGGAATAATGGACGGAATACCCAGCGGAATGCAGCGATCCACATCGCCCATGATACGCTGCGGCAGGTAGAGCTGGTGGTACTCCAGCGGAGCAAAGGGGAGCGGCTCCTTCGAATCATCAGGATTCAGCAGAGTGGCCAGCAGCGGGTTGAAATCCGGTGAGGGATTGGCAATCTCCGGGAGATGCACATTGAGTACCCGGCCATACTGGCGGTTCAGCGCATGGTAGAGGTCGATGCGGTTCTGCACGTAGGGATCATCGCTGCTCTGCAGCGCGGGTGTGTTCTCATCGGCCGTTTCCGGCAGCATATCGCAGGTGGTCACAAAGACGGTGAGCTCCGGTTTGATGTCGGCCAGGTGGTTGATGAGGTAGTTTGTAGCGCGGGTATCGCTCTCCACATCAGCGCGCACCTTGGCGGGGCCGTTTGCCACGGCGTTGTCCAGATACACCATCATGCCGAAGGATCGGCCGAATGTCAGCTTGAAATTATCCTTATCAATCAGATAATCGAAAAAGCGACGCTTCGTCCAGTATTTACCGAACACCGTGCTTGCACCCAGGAATGCTGTTTCGTGTGCCATGATGGAGTTTATATGCTAAGCTCCCGCATTCTAACTCATTTTCCACCCAATAGCAAGCAGGAAAATCATACCTCCAGCACCACTTCAGGTATTTATTACTCCGGCAATAAAATGGCGAGTTGGAGAGCCGCAAATTTGTCGGTGCGCGGGACTTTAGTCCCGAAAATGTGAACGAGACTAAAGTCCCGTGCTGCGAATAGAACCAGCGCCTGCCCCATAAAACGCATGCGCCCTCCGCCCGGTTCGATCAGGAGCAGAGGGCGCATAAAACGTGCGATATCGCGCAGCTTACTTGCTGTGAATATTCAGCATTTCAGCGTAGGTGGGCACGGGCCAGAGGTCGGCGTCCACCATGGTTTCGAGCTTGTCGACCACCTCGCGGGCAGCCACCATGGCGCTGCGCATGTGGGCGGGGTTGCCCTCGGCAATGGCGGCGGAAAGGTCATCGATGAGGTCAGGCAGCTGGTCGTAGAGCGAACCTATAGCCTCAGCCTTGCCGGTAGCCGCCTTGAGCCCGGCGGAAATGCCGGCAGCCTGAATAGCAGCCACGGTGTTGCAGATCTGGGTCATCTGCTCAGCCACGGCGGGCATGTAGATGGTCTGCAGCATGCTCAGGCAGGTCTTGGCCTCGATATCGATGAGCTTCTCGTAGTTCTCAATCTGGATTTCCTTGCGGGCCAGCAGCTCCGCATTGGAGAGCACGCCGTACTTCTGCATGAGCTCCAGCGTATCCGGGCGGGAGAGTACCTCCAACGCCTCGGGCGTGGACTTGATATTGGGCAGTCCGCGGCGTTCGGCCTCCTCCACCCATTCGTCGGAGTAGCCGTTGCCGTTGAAGATGATGCGGCTGTGAGCGGTAATCATTTCCGCAATAAGCTTCTTCACCTCGGCCTTGAATCCGGGGGTGCCGGCCACAGGTTCCAGGCGGTTGGCCACTTCATCCAGAGATTCAGCCATGATGGTGTTGAGCACCGTCATGGGCCAGGCGCAGGTCTGGGAGGAGCCCACACCACGGAACTCGAACTTATTTCCGGTGAAGGCAAAGGGCGAGGTGCGGTTGCGGTCGGTGGTATCCTTCGGCAGCTCCGGCAGGGTATCCACTCCCAGCTCCATGGTGGTCTTGGCGCAGGAGGACTTGGCACCGCCGTGCATAATCTGCTCCACGATATCGGTGAGTTCATCGCCCAGGAAGATGCTCATGATGGCGGGCGGAGCCTCGGCTGCACCCAGGCGGTGGTCATTGCCGGCCTTGGAGATGGAGGCGCGCAGCAGGTCAGCGTGGCGGTCGATGCACTGAATGACGCTGGCCAGGAAGGTAAGGAAGAGCACATTGCTGTGCGGGGTCTTGCCCGGAGAGAACAGGGAACCGAGCTCCGGCGTGGAGAGCGACCAGTTGTTATGCTTGCCGCTGCCGTTCACCGAGCTGTAGGGCTTCTCGTGCAGCAGGCAGACCAGGTTGAACTTGAGAGCCTGGCGCTCCAGAATGTCCATGATGATGACATTGTGGTCCACGGCCACGTTGCAGGGCTCGAACAGCGGGCAGATTTCGAACTGACCGGGAGCGGCCTCATTGTGGCGGGTCTTGGAGGGAACGCCGAGAGCCCACAGAGCGTGGTCCACGGAAGTCATGAACTCCAGCACGCGCTCCTTGATGGAACCGAAGTAGTGGTCTTCCATCTGCTGATGCTTGGGCGGCAGGCAGCCGAAAAGAGTGCGGCCGGTCTCGATGAGGTCAGGACGCTGGATGTACAGGTCGCGGTCAATGAGGAAATATTCCTGCTCGGCCCCCAGGTTGGTATCCACCGTGCTGGGGGTGATGCCGAAGCATGCAAGCACGCGCTTGGTCTGGTGAGCCACTGCCACCATGGAGCGCAGCAGCGGGGTCTTCTTATCCAGTGCCTCCCCCGTGTAGGAGCAGAAGGCAGTGGGGATGCACAGCGTCACCGTGCTGGCGGTGCGTTTGATGAAAGCGGGGCTGGTCGGGTCCCAGGCGGTGTAGCCGCGAGCCTCAAAGGTGGCGCGGATGCCACCGCTGGGGAAGGAGGAAGCATCCGGCTCGGCCTGGATGAGGTTCTTACCCGTGAACTCGAAAATCATGCCGCCCTTGCCATCCGGCTCCACAAAGGAGTCATGCTTCTCAGCCGTGGCATCGGAAAGGGGCTGGAACCAGTGCGTGTAGTGCGTGGCGCCCTTGGAAAGAGCCCACACCTTCATGGCCTGGGCCACTTCATCCGCAATGCTCATGTCGAGCTTACCACCCATCTGGATGGTTTGCATCATCTTCTTGAAAGCGCTCTTGGAGAGATACTTCTCCATGGTCTTGATACCAAAGGTATCGCTTCCGTACAAAGCCTCAAGGGCTTCCATGGGGTTCTTGGTGCTTTCTTCAGCCATTGTGGTACACTGGTTGTATCGTTCGCACGGCAGTCTCTATACGCCGCGACGCGCTGATTTTACAAGTTTTCCACCCGTTTGTACAGCAAAATTTCCGGGAGTCTTAGCAGAATTACAAATAAAAACGCCGCACAACTATCAGGAAGTTGTGCGGCGGAAGATTCTCTTTAATAACTCACTTCCCTGCGAGATAGGCATTCATGGCTTCCATGATGTCCAGCTCGGGGCGGAAAGCTGCATCGTGGTGGGAGGAGCGGATGAGCGGACCGCTGGCCACGTGGCGGAATCCCTTGGCGAGGGCAACTTCGCGCAGCTCATCGAATACCTCGGGGCGGATGTAGTCGATTACCGGCAGATGGCGGGGGGAGGGGCGCAGATACTGCCCCATGGTGAGCACGGTGACGCCATGCTCGCGGAGGTCATCCATGGTGCGTTCAATTTCCTCGCGCGTCTCGCCCAGGCCGAGCATGATGCCACTCTTGGTCACCACGCGGCCGGGGGCCATCTCCAGCGCACGCTTCAGCATGTGCAGGGAAAGGCGATACTTGGCACGGAAGCGCACCATGGGCGAGAGGCGCTCCACCGTCTCCAGATTGTGATTGAAAATATGCGGGGCGGCATCCATGACCATAGCCAGAGCATCCTCGTTTCCGCGGAAGTCGGAGGTGAGCACCTCGAGCACGGTCTGCGGGCTCAGCTCGCGGATGCGGCAGATGATTTCAGCAATGTGCGCAGCGCCGCCATCGGCCAGGTCATCGCGCGTCACCATGGTGACCACGGCATGATTCAGGTTCATGTGCGCCACGCTCTCGGCAATCTTACGGGGCTCCTCCGGGTCGAGAGGTTTGGGCTTGGCGGTGCGGGTGGCGCAGAATCCGCAGGCGCGGGTGCACACATCGCCGCAGGCCATGAACGTGGCGGTGCCGTGGCTCCAGCATTCACCACGGTTCGGGCACATGGCTTCCTCGCATACGGTCACCAGGCCGTTATCCTTGATGAGGTGCTGCACCTCCTTGAACACCCTGCCCTTCGGCAGCTTCACTTTCAGCCACGATGGCTTCCGCGTGCTCTGATTCTGTTCCTCGGTCATGGCAGTATATTTCAATACAGAGATTCAACATCAACGCAGCCCCTTGCTGCGATACCAGGCATCCAGCTCTGCAGCTTCTTTCGGGGTCAGCTCCACCGTCTTGGTCACTTCCTCAATGAAGCGTGTAAGCAGCTCCGACATACTGTCGCCACGGTCCTTTACCAGGTGCGTGAATTTCGCGTGCAGCTCGGCGTTCAACCAGAAGGTTACCGGACGTTTGTTGGCATCTCTCTTTACAGGGGGCATAGCGTTATTATCTCGTGCAGCTCCACCTTACCACAGCACACACCGCGCTTCAATCTTAAATACTTATGACTGACACACTTAATATATAGGTGTTATAACACCTATATATTTCATCCATCAAAAACCAGTCACACACCACGCCTCCCGGTAGCATTACACCAACAGACTAAAACACTCCTGTTCTTTCATACTATTATCTTTGCAATTCGCCCTACAGGCACCTCCAAAAGAAAAAAGCCCCGAGCTGCGAACTATTTTCTTCAGGTGACTGTAAAAACGGAGCATCATCACCCGCCAGAAAAACCCGTTTACAATAGATTTTTGCTATATTCACTCCCTGAATCACCATTTTTCTATATGTACTTACACCCTAGTATTAAAACACCGTTATCTACTTATGTATCAGTATGTTTTATTTCTCGCGCATCCTTTTAACGGCAATAAGAAACCATTTTCTACTCCGAAAATGGTTTCTTCAGTCACAGGTGTTTAACCACCCGGAAAAAGCTTATTTTATACCGCACAGGAGACAAAAATCGGCGTACAAATACCAGGAAACGCCTCTACACGTCCGCCACGACGGCCATTTTTAAGCCATTTTTATACAGAAAACGCTGCAAATACATAACTTGCAGCGTTTACACAAAAAATAAGGCAAAATACGCAATTTTACTCCAGAAGGATAATTTCTCCATCATTGGGCACGTGTATGATGCCGGAGAAGTGCTGAGCAGCTTCTGCCGAGTAGGCGGAGCGCCGGTTATCCAGAGTAGCATCCTCCGTGTGGTAGAGTACAAGGTGCTTCACTCCGAGACCGGCAGCCAGGCGTCCGGCATCAAGCGCGGTGCTGTGGTGCTTCTCGTAGGGTTTGAAGCGCTCCGCATCGGCGAACAGACAGAACGCCTCACAAAGCAGCCAGTCGGCTGCGCGAGTGAGCGCTTCGTTCTTTTCATTGTAGGGCTCATCACCCAGGCAGACGAACCGCTGACCATCGGGCAGAATAAGCCGGTAGCCGAACTGGCGCGCCTTGGTGGAGCCGATATCAAACGCCACACCAGCCATACCGGCGGCAGAAAAAGTCTGCCCATCGGTCAGAGTGCAGAACAGAATATCCACCCCGAAGTGGCGAGTGACCTTGCCTGGCAAGGTACCCCGGCAAATCATCTCAAGCGTACCGAGCACCTCTTCGTGGCCGAACACGCGCAGCACGCCTTCGTACTTGCCGCTGTTCATCGACTGGGCGACCATACGTACCACCCAGACCACACCGAAAATGTGGTCGGTGTGGGTATGCGTGAGAAAGATATCATGGATACCCTGGAGAGGAATATCCGCCTGCTCCAGCCGGGGCAGAATACCATTTCCACCACCGCCATCAGTCAGCAGATACTGCGCTCCGTTGCGCAGCGCAAAACAGGTGTTATAGCAGCGAGTCACCGCTGCATTGCCGGTTCCCAGCATCGTCAGAGAGCATTTCATGCCCCATATTCTACACCAGAGCAGCAGACATTTCAACCATAAAGCCGCCGCTCCTCTCCTGCAGCAACAGGAATTACGGCAGCGGCTGCACCGCTGTTGAGCCGTCGCGGTGCAGGGTCAGCCCAAAATCCCCTGCAAACCGGCGCTCGTGCAGGGCCGCAGCATTTCCTGTGGAATCCCAGAAGAATTCGCGCCGCAGGTCTCCCAGTGGTGAGTACTCGCACACGTGCTCGGCATAGCCCAGAGCGGGGTGATTCACCGGCAATCCATCTGCCCCGGTAAAGCATTCCCACTCGAGTTTTCCCTGTTTATTGAAGCGCTGCAAATGCTCCGCGCAGGCGCGCTGCTGCGCCATGGGCTCCCCCTCTGCCGACAGGTAGGAACGCCGATGCAATTCCTGAGCAACCTGCGTCTCATGCTGCACGGTCGCCGCCCCCTCGGGCGAATTTTCCACGGGTCGGCCTGTAACGCTCTGCCAGCTGAGGCGTGAACCAGCAGGCACCGGCTGTACCACCTCACGCGCCACGCCTGAATAATTATCCGCCGGGAGGCCGGCCACGCGATTTTCCCGGGTCACGCTACCATCCGGCCCGTAGGTATAAACCAGCGTCTGCTCACCCGCGGCGTTGAGCACGGGCTTTCCCTCAGCATCCAGATAATCCACCCGCACCAGCCGTCCCGCGGCATCGTAGTGCTGCCGACACTCCGCATACCCCGGAAAACGCGGAGCAGCCGGCCTCCCATCCGCATCGCGGAACCGGGTGGCCACCAGTCGTCCTGCGGTATCGTAATCAAACTCGCGCACTGCCACCCCCATGGCATCCTCTACCGGAGCTCCGGCGGCATCATAGTTCAGCCGGCGGCGCAGTCGCCCCGGCTCATCATACTGCATCACCTGCTCGGCCACGCGGCTGCCGGGCAGCGGACTCAGCTTTCCCTGTGCATCCAGATGCCGCATACGGGTGAGTCTCTGACCCTTCCCATATTCCAGCTGCACGTGCGGTACCCCGGGCAATGCCCCCTGCCCCAGCGGAAGCACTCCTCGCGGCGGCTCTGCCCCGGCCGGGTTCACCACTCCGGCGAAACACCGGAACACTGGCGGATTGACATCCTGCACCACTGCGTGGTATATCCCCAGCCCCAGCACCGCCGCAAATATGCAGACTGCCGCCAGGCTGCCCGTGTAGCGCCAGGTCTGCTCAAAAATCTCCTTCAATCCAGCGCCGAGACGCCTAGAAAAACTGCGCATGCAGAGCAGATGCCCTGCACGCGGCAAACATTCGATACTGTATAGACAATTATACAGCACACCGCGGTATCACCGCGGACTGTGCATGCGGCGATACGCCGTGCGCAGACACAGGAAACTCACCAGCAGCATGAATCCCGTGCCCAGCAGCGCCGGAACCCAGTTCACCTGTTCCCCGGCCTGCATCAGCTGCACCCACTGTGCCAGCGGCAGAGCCGCTATCACCACTGCCAGCAGCGCCCACGCTGACGACACCGCCGCACGGCGCGCAGCGCGCTGCTGCGGACGCGCATGCTTGCGCAGTGTCATCTCCTCTGTTTTCTTTTTACGGTATTTGCCACCCATAGTGTTCTCTCACTTTACCACAGGAAATTGCTTTGGCAAGCTAATTTCGCCTATTTTTCGCATCTTCATACGCTTTTAGCCTTGAAAATCGGGCATTTTTCGATAAAATACGCCGCACGGTACGATTGCATTCCGCAATCAGCCAAAAAACTTCAACCACATAATATAATAGTAACTATGGCTAAACTCACTGTACGCGACCTCGATGTCGCCGGCAAGGAAGTGCTCATGCGCGTTGACTTCAACGTGCCCATGAAGGACGGCAAGATTACCAACGATGCCCGCATCGTGGCTGCTCTGCCCACCATCAAGTACCTGCTCGAGAACGGCGCCCGCCTCGTTCTCTGCTCCCACCTGGGCCGCCCCGAGGGTACCGGCTACCAGGCTGAGTTCTCCCTGGCTGCTGCTGCCGAGTGCCTTTCCGGTCACCTGGGCAAGCCCGTTGCTTTCGTTCCCGAGACCATCGGTGAGGCTGCCACTGCCGCCCGCGCCGCCCTCAAGGATGGCGATGTGATGCTGCTGGACAACGTGCGCTTCGACAAGAAGGAGAAGAAGAACGACCCCGAGTTCGCCAAGGCTCTGCTGGGTGATGCCACCCTGTACGTGAACGATGCTTTCGGTTCTGCCCACCGAGCCCACGCCTCCACCGAGGGTGTGACCCACTTCGCCGAGAAGTCCGCCATGGGCTTCCTCATCGAGCGCGAGCTCGAATACCTCGAGGGCAAGCTGAGCTCCCCCGAGCAGCCCTTCGTGGTAATCATGGGCGGTGCCAAGGTTTCTGACAAGATTCAGGTGCTCTCCAAGCTCATGGAGAAGAGCCAGACCTTCATCATCGGCGGTGCCATGGCCAACACCTTCCTGGCTGCCCAGGGTCACGATGTAGGCAACTCCAAGATTGAGGCCGACAAGCTCGACCTTGCCAACCAGATTCTGGCCGATGCCAAGGCCAAGGGCGTGACCTTCGTGCTGCCCGCCGACACCCGCTACACCTTCAAGTTCGAGGAAGGCGCAGAGACCTTCTGCACCGCTCCCTGGGCTGAGGGCGGCTCCGTACCCGCCGAGGGCATGGGCATCGACATCGGCGACAAGGCCATCGAAGAGTTCTGCGGCATCCTCAAGGGCGCCAAGACCGTGCTCTGGAATGGCCCGCTGGGCGTGTTCGAGCTCGACTCCTTCGCCAAGGGCACCAAGGCTATCGCCGAATGCCTCGCTGAGAGCGGCTGCACCTCCATCGTGGGTGGTGGTGACTCCGTGACCGCCGCCAAGAAGTTCAAGGTGGCCGACAAGCTCTCCTTCTGCTCCACGGGTGGCGGCGCCTCCCTCGAACTGCTCGAAGGCAAGGTGCTCCCCGGCATCGGCTCCCTGAGCGAGAAGTAATTGATTCTTCTCCCATCATTTCAAGACAGCCCGGAAGACACAGTTCTTCCGGGCTGTTTTCCTGGGCGGGCTCTGATAAATGTTACTCTAACCTCTTGTCTATCGGCCAACGCCGAGTAAGATAATGAGCGTTATGACTACTCTTCGTATTATCATTCTCGCCGCCGTAGTGCTTGGCATCTCCGCCTGCAGCTTCGATGCCAGCTTTTCCACCCCCAATTTCAGCACCAAAAGGACCAGCCGTTAAAATACTCAGGCCCCCGGCGGTACTACGAATCGACTACGAATTCTGACAACAGAAATCCGACTCACTCTGCCGGGGTCCCCTTCAGCCAGGCGCAGAAGCCCTGCGCCCACTTGAGGGAGATACCCGGCAGCTCCGCCAGCTCCTCCGGACTGCGGGAGCGAATGCCCGGCACCGTGTGAAACCGCGCCAGCAGCAGCTCTTTGCGACGCGGTGTCATGGAGGGGTAGGCATCCAGCTTACTCTCCCGCACGCGCTTGCGCACCAGCAGCTCGTTGTAGTTGTTGGCAAAGCGGTGCGCCTCGTCTCGCAGCCGCTGCAGCAGGCGCAGAGCACCGCACTCGTGGCTGAGCACCAGCGGCTCACTCTGCCCCGGCAGGTAGATTTCCTCATCTCTCTTGGCCAGACCCACCACCGGCATATTCTGCAGGCCGATTTCCGCCAGCACCTGCACCGCAATAGCCAGCTGCCCCTTGCCACCGTCCACCACCACGAGGTCGGGCACTTTGATGGGAGCCTTTCCCTCTGCCCCCAGCTCCTTGAGCCAGGCATACAAATCGAGCTCCTCGGGCTTATCGAAGAGGGCGCTGCTTTCATTCACAATGCGGGAGTATCGGCGGCGCACCACCTCCAGCATGGAGGCAAAGTCGTTCTGCCCATCCACTCCTTTAATTCGGTAGCGGCGATAGGCGGCGTTGTCCGGGCGGCCATTGGTGAAGCGCACCATACTGGCCACAATGTGGTTGCTGGAAAGGTTCGAGATATCGAAACACTCCATCACCGCCGGCGGCTGGGGCATGCCCAGATACTCCGCCAACTCGGCCAGATCACGGTCGGGATCCACCGTGCCGGGCAGGTCGGGAGAGCGACGGGTAAAGCGGCGCGTGGGCTCCAGGGTTTTGAGGATATTCTCGCGCACATCACGCAGGCGGGCAGCATGCTCAAAGTCCAAGCGCTCGGAGGCCTCCATCATCTCCTGAGTCAGGGCATCCAGATGCGCCTGGCGCCCGCGTCCCTCCAGCAGGCCCAGCGCAGCCTCGAACTGCTCGCGGTATTCCTCCGGTGATATGCGCCCCACGCAGGGTGCTGAGCAGTGGCGGATCTCATCATCGTGGCAGTGGCGGTACTGCGCCTCCCCCGGGTGGCGGCAAGTGCAGGTACGCAAGCGGAAGCGGTGGTTCAGCCACTCCACCGTCTCCTTCAGCGCCGTGGCATGCACAAACGGGCCAATGTAGCGCGCACCGTCATCCTTGCGCAGGCGCACCAGCGAGAAACGCGGAAACTCCTCCTGGCGGCTTGCCCGCAGCAGGTAGTAGCGCTTATCATCGCGCAGCTGCACATTGTAATGTGGGCGGTATTCCTTGATGAGCTTCTGCTCCAGAATCAGCGATTCCTGCTCGTTGCGCACTTCGTAGTAATCAAAGTCCACAATAGCGGCAATCAACGCACGCGTCTTGCCATTTTCCAACGTAGCGCGAGAGGGCGAGAAATAGTTGGCCAGGCGCCGGTGCAGATCCTTCGCCTTCCCCACATAAATCACGCCACCGCCCTCCCCCTTCATCAGGTACACTCCGGGGCAGTGCGGTGTCAGCCTCCATTTCTCCTTGAGGTTCACCCTCGCCATGAGCAAATCATAGCAGAAACTTCTGCTCAAATCAATCTCCTTACATGTACGAGAAGGAGGGAAAATCAAGATTTTCCTCATCTTTGCTCTTTTCAAAGCTCATTGAGTATGCTAGACTCTGCGGCGCAGCCGCAGTAGTCGGCTGAGCACATTTTTGTTATGAGTGATCCCAGCAAATTCCGCAATCTCGCCATTATCGCCCACGTAGACCACGGCAAAACCACCCTGGTGGACCAGCTTCTGAAGGCCGGTGGCACCTACCGTGAGAACCAGGAGGTGCAGGAGCGCGCCATGGACTCCATGGATCTGGAACGCGAGAAGGGTATCACCATCAAGGCCAAGAACACCTCCATTCACTGGAATGACTACACCATCAACATTGTGGACACTCCCGGCCACGCCGACTTCGGCGCCGAAGTGGAACGAGTGATGAAGATGGTGGACGGCGTGATTCTGGTGGTGGATGCCTACGAAGGCCCGCAGGCGCAGACCCGCTTTGTGCTGCGTAAGGCGCTGGAGGAAGGTTTGCTGCCCATCGTGGTCATCAACAAGATTGACCGCCCGCATGCGGATGCGATGAAGGTGCACGACCAGGTGCTGGAGCTTCTGCTCGACCTGAACGCCACCGAAGAGCAGTTCGAGGCTCCCTTTGTGTACGGCTCTGCCCGCGACGGCTATTTCATGAACAGCCCCGAGGGCGAAGCCCCTGTGGACTGCACCCCGCTGCTGCACCAGATTGTGAAGCACATCCCTGCCCCACAGGATGCCGACCCCGACAAGCCTTTCAAGATGCTCATCTCCAATATCGACTGGGATGACTACGTGGGCCGTGTGGCTGTGGGCCGCATCACCAGCGGCCGCGTGCAGAAGGGCGACACCCTCCACCTGCTGCGCCAGGATGGCTCCCGCGTGCAGGCCAAGGTGACCAAGCTTTTCGAATACAGTGGTCTGCAGACCACCGACTCCACCGTGGGCGAGGCCGGCAACATCATCGG
>JAZRBC010000191.1:0-3000 GCA_045634905.1 Akkermansia sp. | reverse complement strand
CCGGTCAGCGTCACTTCCAGCTCATTCCCGCTTCGGGTGACCAGCACGTCGGGCTCAATCACGCTGTTGTCCGCCCGCTCAAAGGCGCTGCCGGGGTCGGGGTTCAGCTGGGCAATGCGGCGGGCAGCTCCCGCCACAGCCAGCTCGCTTTCACCCAGCGCGTGGGCGGCATCGGCATAGCGGTGCTGCACCAGCGCCTGCCAGTGCTCGCTCAGCAGCTGCATGGCCAGGGTGTTTTCCTCGCCTTCGCGGCGGAGCTGCAGCATCAGGCTTTCGCGCAAATCAACCGCCCCTACCCCCGCGGGGTCCAGGTCCTGCACTGCCTGCAGAGCCTTGCGCAGCAGAGAGGTGCTCCATCCGTTCTGCGCGGCGATATCGGCGGGCGTATCAGCAAAATACCCGCGGTCATCCAGATGCTGCACCAGCTCCAGCGCGGCCTGTTCCACCTTGGTGGGCAGGGCACTGCGGCGCACCTGTTCCTCCAGATGCTCGGCCAGGCTCGGCGCTTCGGTAAGGGAATCGAGCAGGAAATCGTGGCGGCGGGCGGCGGCAGTATCGGGCGCGGTGGGCATCGCTTCATCTGCCTCGACCGGTGGCAGCTCTTCCAGCGCCGGGTTAGCCGCCATAGCCTGAGAGGCCAGCGTGCGCAGCTCCATGTTGGTAGCCTGCAGCGCACGCATGAACTGCTGCATGGCAGCCGTAGCCACCATGCTCTGCTTCATGCCCTGCTGCATCCCTGCGCTGCTCATCCTGCCTGCGTTTTAGCAGATTGCTCCGGTGGTTTCAAGTGTAATCCGTGTCCGCCCCCGCAAGGAGGATTTTTCAGAGAAAGATGACTTCGTTCAATCGTTCACCTTCCTGTTTCTTAATGGTGATTTCGATGCTGCCGGTGCCTTTTGGAATGCTGTGGTAGTGAAGACCGCCACCGCTCTTGCCGGCTTTTCCCGGGCTTATTTCTGCTTTGGCAGTGCCTACGAGAATGACTTGCCGCACCGAATCGGAGGGAACCGCGAGCCGCACCTTCTGGCTTCTGTCGCAATCCACTGAGGTGGAGATATCGCCATCCGTCAGCCAACGGGCATCTACCCATTCACCCGGCGGCGGTAGCACAAGCTTGAACTCCTTTATCTTAATCTGCTGGTCTGAGCGCGAGGTGTTGGTGAGCACGAGCCTGCTCACACCGGATTTGAGGG
The DNA here is from genome assembly GCA_045634905.1 of Akkermansia sp. Taxonomy (GTDB): domain Bacteria; phylum Verrucomicrobiota; class Verrucomicrobiia; order Verrucomicrobiales; family Akkermansiaceae; genus Akkermansia. The sequence goes on along the minus strand of JAZRBC010000191.1, from coordinate 1,807 downwards.
CATCCTGGCCGATGTGAAGCGCTGCGCCTTTCTGCGCGGGTTTCGGGCGCGTCTTGCGGCCGCTGATGGAGTGTACCTCCACACGGCCCCAGGAGCCGATGCTCTGATTTTCGAGGTCGATGATGGCTTCCCGGGCCTGAACGCCGGCAGGAATGCTCAGCTCGATACTGGCCCCGGTGGGCAGGGCATGGAACTCCATGATGCGGTTCAGGGCTATTTCGTTCTCCGTATCGTTTACGGTGAGCCGAATCCCGCTCATTCCGCAGGTGGCGGCGGGGGCACCGCCGGTCGATTTGCCCGCCTTGTTTCCGGCAATATCCCGGTAGAGCTTTTCATTCTGCTTGCGGAGTACGGTGTTGATGAGCGGCATGATGTGCTCTGTCGCGACGTTTACGCCCTGTACCGTGGTCACACCGGAGCCATTCCACTGGCGACGCTTCGTTTTCTTCATGTCTGCCAGCGCATTGGTGGCCTTGAGGAAAGCAAGCAGGGGCTTTTTCTCCTTGGCGGAGCAGGAATCCAGCAGGCGGTCGCCTGCATCGCCCAGCATCTCAAATTGCAGAAACCACGGCTGGATTTCCCTGGAAAGCTCGGCGGCGGAGCCTTCGGCCTTGCTCAGCCGGGCTCCGGCCTTGCGGATGGCCCTGAATATCCTGCGGATTTCCTGCAGCGCCTTCTCATCGGTGCTGCCGTTTTCAATCTGATGGCGCAGGTCGGTGAGTTTGGGAGCGAGCTCAGCAGATTCCTCGCGGTAGTAGCCGTGCACATTGGGCAGCAGGTAGCTGTTGTGGTCGCAGAAAAGCTGCATTTCCTCCTGGTACTCAGGGTAGAGCCGTGCAATGCCTGCTTTCCAGCTGGTGACAGAGTCGAAGCCGGTGATGTTCCAGGTATAGTCTGCCACCCCGAAGAGTCCCACCTTGTTTGCCTCCGCGTGCTCCATGGGATTCGCCACAAAGCCGCTCATCTGCTCCTTCATTTCCGCTTCTGTGCCCAGTCCGTAGGTGCGTCCCATGGAGAGACGGTCGCGGCGGAAATCGTTGCAGGGCCAGTTCCACCACACAAACGTGGGCGATTTGAGAAAGCGGTTCACCCAGCGCTGCCCCTCCAGATGAATATCATGCACCACGGTATTCCCCGTCCACATCATGAAGATGTCCCTGGGAAGCGCGTTCCCCATCTCGGTGAGGAACCCTTCGTTGGTCCAGCCGCGGTTGTAGCCGGTGGGGCACATGATGAGTTCCTGGTTCGCATCGGGGTGCTTGCGGATAAAGTGTTCCTGAATATAACGGCAGAGCTGCACCTGGCGGGATGCACGCCCGATTTCGCCGTTCGAGTCATCCACAAACACGCCGAAATCGCGCACGCCGAGGTCATAGAGCTGCTGCAGTTTGGTGCAGAGCTTATCCAGCTGCGGCTTGCCGTCCTGGTTGTTCCAGTTAATCGTGTTCGCAGGGTGAATAGCCCAGAAGAAGCGCACATGGTTTCTGCGGGCGTGGGCCACTACTTTTTTCAGCTCCGCCGCCTTGTTTGCCGGGTAGAGCTGGTAGCAGCCTGCGCCGTGGTGGTAGGGATCGTCCTTGGGGGCGTAGATGTAGGTGTTGAGCTTGTTCCTGCCGTAGAACTCCAGCTGGGCCATGCGGTCACGGGTGCTCCAGGGAATGCCGTAGTACCCCTCGACCACACCGCGGTAGGGCAGGTCGGGCCAGTCGAAAATATTGGCCAGGGGCAGCTGGCCCTTTTTTGCCACCTGTTCCAGCGATTCGCCCGGAAACGGGTCCCGGTGGGCATCCTTGGCCTCATCCACCCC
>JAZRBC010000190.1:0-1532 GCA_045634905.1 Akkermansia sp. | reverse complement strand
CAAAAGTCACACACCATGTGACAAAATATTCACCTTTTTCACCCCCGAGTTCGTGCGCGATGAAATAGCTGCCGGCCGCGCGCTCATTCCGGCCAATATCAACCACCCGGAAGCCGAGCCCATGATTATCGGGCGCAACTTCCTCTGCAAAATCAACGCCAATATCGGCAACTCCGCCATTACTTCCGGCATTGAGGAGGAGGTGGAAAAGCTTCGCTGGGCCATTCACTGGGGTGCCGATACCGTCATGGACCTCTCCACCGGCAAGGATATCCACAAAACGCGCGAATGGATTCTGCGGAACAGCCCGGTTCCCATCGGCACCGTGCCCATGTACCAGAGTCTGGAGAAATGCAGCGGGCGGGTGGAGCACCTGAGCTGGCCCATTTTCCGCGATACGCTCATTGAGCAGGCCCGCCAGGGTGTGGACTATGTGACGGTGCATGCCGCCCTGCTGGAGCGTTTTGTGTACCACACAGCCAACCGTGCCACGGGCATCGTCTCGCGCGGCGGCTCCATCATCGCCAAATGGATGATGATTCACAAGCAGGAAAACTTCCTGTACACGCATTGGGATGAAATCTGCGATATTCTCGCCACCTACGATGTGGCCATCTCGATAGGCGATGGTCTGCGCCCCGGCAGCATAGCAGATGCCAACGACTTTGCCCAGCTGGCCGAACTGGAGGTGCAGGGCGAGCTGACCCGTCGCGCGTGGGACAAGGGGGTACAGGTCATGAACGAAGGTCCGGGTCACGTGCCTCTGCACCTCGTGCCGGAGAACATGCGTAAACAGCTGGAGTGGTGCTTCGAAGCCCCCTTCTACACCCTCGGTCCGCTGGCCACCGACATTGCCCCCGGTTACGACCACATCACCGGTGCCCTGGGTGGTGCCATCATTGCCCAGAGAGGCTGCGCCATGCTCTGCTATGTGACCCGCAAGGAACACCTGGGCCTGCCGGATAAGGAAGATGTGCGCGAAGGCGTGGTGACCTACAAGCTGGCTGCCCACGCAGCAGACCTGGCCAAGGGGCACCCGGGCGCCCAGCTGCGCGACAATGCACTGGCCAAGGCCCGCTTTGAGTTCCGCTGGGAGGACCAGTTCAATCTCTCCCTCGACCCGCACAAGGCCCGCTCCTACCATGACCTGACCCTGCCGCACGCCAATGCCAAGCAGGCGCACTTCTGCTCCATGTGCGGCCCGGATTTCTGCGCCATGAAGCTGACCCAGGAACTCCGCAGCAGCAGGAAGTAAATAATCAGGCGGTCAGCGCAGAATTTCATCGGAGCACGGGACTTCAGTCCCGATTAAACGCTCTATGATTACCGTGCCTGCTCCAGCGCCGTGCTGGCGATATCTGGCTGCTGCAGGAGCCAGGAGACAATCACCACGCGCCTGGCACCGGCCTGCAGAACAGCCGGCAGGGTGGTTTCATTGATGCCGCCTATGCAGAACAGGGGCATATCGCCCGCGGCTTCCTGGGCGGCGGCAATGTCACCCATCCCTATCATCGCAACGGCAAGTAGCGCTG
>JAZRBC010000189.1:0-5264 GCA_045634905.1 Akkermansia sp. | reverse complement strand
CATAGCCCACGCCTCGTTCGGTGGCAATGCATTCAGCATACATGCCCAGTTTCTTGCGCAAGCGTTTGATATGAGTATCCAGCGCGCGGGTCTGGGTGGTATCTGAGTGTCCCAGAATGACGTGCTGCAGATCATAGCGGTCCTGCACTTTGCCGGGGTGTTCCATCAGGTAGGCCAGCAGCTTGAATTCAGCAGCCGTCAGCTCCAGATTCCGGCCACCCAGCGAAGCCTGGTGGGTAATTTTATCAAGGCACAGCTCTTTGTACTGAAGCATCACCCTGGAAGCACCGTTACTGGCTCTGTGGAGGAGGTTTCGTACGCGCAGCACAAGTTCCTTGCTGCTGAACGGCTTGGTCACATAGTCATCTGCCCCGAGCCGCAACCCCTCCAGGCGGTCATCCAGCTCACTGCGGGCCGTGAGAAACAGGGCCGGGATATTCCGGGTAGAGTCATGTTCCTTCATTTCCCTCAGAATCTCCATACCATCCATACCGGGCAGCATCATATCCAGAATCACGCAATCAGGCACAGTACTGCGAATCTGCTCCCAGCCCTCGGTGCCATGGTGCACCAGCGTGCATTTCCAGCCCTGGCGTTCCAGATTATAGGCAACCAGTGCCGCGATATCCTCGTCATCCTCAACTATGGTGATGTGTACAGGCATATTCTTGTTCGCCTTATTATACCCTCCCGGTGCAGGCATACAAGAAAACGAATGTGACTTAAAAGTCACACATACTGTGACTTTTGATTCACCATGGAAATCTTGAAAATTTTCCGTCGGTGCGATTTACTGAAGATGTCGACCGGAACACAGGTCGGCACCAAACAAAAGAAGAATACGATATGAAAAAGAATACCATCATGGCACTGGCCCTGGCCATCGGGGCCGCTCCGCTCTCCCAGGCATCTGATTTCAGCCTCGCCTCGCACATGAAGGATGCGTTCAAGGTATTTGACGCAAAGCGCGATCATGCAGAGAACCCCTACCTGCAGGAGCTGACCCTGAAAATGCGCGGCCAGTACCAGTGGGGATATCTGGACCCCGCCGGCGGTGATGACCGCGTGAAAGGCGACCGCAATGACAACAACGAATGGCGCCGTTTCCGCCTGGGTGCTCAGGCCAGGGTGCTGAACAACTTCACCATCAAGGGAATCTGGAATATCGGCGGACTCGATGCGCGCAGCAAATACAGCGGCGGCCAATGGAATCGCTCCCGCACCGAAGGTACGCTGGATGAACTGACCATTTCCACCACATTGAAGCCGGTCACACTCACGGTCGGTAAACACAAGCCGGCCTACATGGCCGAATACCGCACCTCCAGTGCCAAACTGATAACGCTTGAGCGCTCTGCCCTGGTGAACCAGCTCAAGGCCGAAAAGCTCTACGGTATATCAGTGGCCAATGCCGACAAGAAGGCAGAATGGGGCTGGAATGCCGGTCTCTGGCTGAACGGCCAGCGCGACAACACCTGGCTGGAACCTTCGTTCAACAGTGATGACAGCGCCACTTTCGGTATGAGCATCTCCCGCGCCACCGGCAGCAATGGTCGCCTGCAGCTGGACTACATGCACAGCTTCCACCAGGATGGTGATTCCAACCCCGGATCTGAATACGCCGGCCCCGGAGCACAGGATGTGGTCGCCCTGAGCTGGGAAGGTAAACAGGGAAATCTCTCCCTGCTTGCCGAAGCTCTGGCCGGTTTCAATGTATACGATGGTCAGGCAGGGTCTGAAAATGTATTCGGCCTCGTCATCATGCCCAGCTACCGCTTCTCCCCGCACTGGGAAGGTGTGCTGCGCTACCAGCTGGCCAGCGGCAGCAACGCGGTGAAGGGCGACAGCCGCTACTACACCACCAACTCCACATACTCCGGCACGAGCGACCTGCTTCAGGGGCTCTACATGGGTGCAAACTACTATGTATGCCCGGAAAACCCGCACATGCTCAAGCTGATGCTTGGCGCCGAATACCTCAACTCCGCAGGTACCGATGCCAAGGGTAACAAGGGCTTTACCGGCTGGCAGCTCTCCTCTGCCGTCCGCTTTGACTTCTGATAACACTAAACACTTAACCATAGAAAACACACATATTATGTTCAAGAATCTGTTTATCGCCGCTCTGGGTCTGTGCACACTTGCGCAGGCAGAAACCACCATCACGGGTGCCGGCGCCTCTTTCCCCGCCCCGGTATACCAGAAATGGACCTACGCCTACTCCCAGCAGACCCCGGGAACCCAGGTCACCTACCAGAGCATGGGCTCCGGTGCCGGGCTCAACCAGATTAAGGCCGGCACGGTGGATTTTGCCGGGTCGGACAATCCCCTCACGCTGGCTCAGCAGGAGGAGGCCGGGCTGGAGCAATACCCCATGCTGACCGGTGGTGTGGTGGTCATCGTGAACCTCCCCGGCGTGAAGAACAATCAGCTCAGACTCAGCCAGGATGTGCTGGCCCGCATTTTCCTGGGTGAAATCACCAGCTGGAATGACCCCGCCATCAAGGCGCTGAACCCGAAGCTCAAACTGCCTAAGCTGAAAATCACCGTGGTGCGCCGCGCAGATTCCAGCGGCACCTCGTTCATCTTCACCAATTACCTCTCGAAAATTTCCGCCGATTGGAAAAAGAAGGTGGGTCAGGGTTCCTCGGTGAAGTGGCCGGTGGGCATCGGCGGCCAGAAGAACCCGGGCGTGTGCAACAACGTGGCCCGCACCCGTGGTGCCATCGGTTACACGGAATACACCTACGCGGTAGAGGCAAAACTGGCCTGCGCCATGCTGGAGAACGCCAGCGGCAACTATGTAGCCCCGAACCAGGCCAGCTTCTCCACCTCCGCCGCTGCGGCCGACTGGAAGAACGCGCCCGGTTTCTACATGGAGCTCACCAACGTGCCCGGCGCCACCAGCTGGCCTATCACGGGTGTGACCTACGTGCTGCTCCGCAAGGATACCCCTGCCGATAAGAAAGCCGCCCTGCGCAACTACTTTATGTGGTGCTACACCAAGGGTGCCCCCACCGCTACAAAGCTCAACTACGTGGCACTGCCGGATTCAGTAGTGAAGCTGGTGGAACAGGAACTTTAAGACTACCCCGTTTTGTTCATATAGAGAGTGAAGTCCTCCGCAGGAAAACCTGCGGGGGACTTCTTTTACTACTCAGTGGTATGGACGGCACCTCATCGATAAATCGGCAATTGGCGGGGTGCATATCTGTCGGAGCACGGGACTTTAGTCCCGAAAATATAAGCATTTTGGGGACTAAAGTCCCCCGCTCCGAATAAAATCTACGGCTCGACAATCTCCCATTTATCGAGCAGAAGAACAGAGCATCCTCTCATTATGCCAACGTATACACGATAAAAAATCACACACAGTACAAACTGTGTGTGATGGCAGGGAGCATTGTTTATCAATCAGCGTTCGAGCAGGTGGAAAGACGGAATTGCAAGTTGCTTTGCGTGGTCTCCGATACGTTCTATCGAGCGGAGAATGAACAGCAGACTCGTTCCTGTGCGGAAATCCAGAAACATGCTGTCTGCTGCCTGTCTATAGATATTCTCCATCTCCTGCAGGTAGCGGGCATCCAGATCGTCGTCCATGCGCTGCACGCCATAGGCCATTTTCTCATCTCCGCGAAGAATGGAAAGAACAGCATCTTTCAGCTGAACCTCTGCCATCAGATACAAAGGTTTGAATGCAGCAACATCGTCAGCGGTCACTTTGCCACTTACCTCGTGTATGCAGGTGACAATACTACGCAGCTGGTGTATAATGCGACCGAGCCGGCCACATCGCTGCGCTTCCCGCACAAATGCCAGCCTCATGGACGATGACATAATCCCGGTACCTACCATCAGTTCTGCGTTGCACCTGGCTTCGGCTTTGCTGATTTCTCGTCCTAAGGTGTCACAATTGGCATTCAGGCGAAGTGCCAGGGGTGAGTTAAGCGTAAAAAGAGCTTCTCGCACTCTATTCATCATGTCGAGAGCTTTCTGACTCAACTCAACAAACATATCCGGCATTGCGATTTCGTCGCGCGTGTTCATATTTTCTTATATTGTTTCTCTATCTTCTTTTTGCATCGTATCGTCAGGTATTATCCCTGTCGACATTTGCATAATGAACCAGATTTCGTTACTTTGCAATACTATTACGGTGACAAGAAAGTCACACTCGATGTGTCAAATCCGCCATATTGCAAACAAATATGGAATCAACGCGTTGGAATAGGAGCGCTTTTGACGCATACACAACGTAAAACCACAATAAACGCAGAGTTCCACAAAAAAGCCAGGTGAAGAGCATTCCTCTGGCTTCTGATATTGATGCTGGATTCGTCTGTTATGACGAGTGCCGCGTGATGCACCCGGTGCGCAGATAGATAATCTGCTGGCAGATGTCTGTGGCCAGATCAGCTATGCGCTCGAGGTCGCGCGCCAGACCGATGCAGTCGATGTAGTATTCCGCAGCCTCAGGGCAGAGCACACAGGCAGCGCGGGCATGAGAACGATGCTCGCTGCGCATGGCATCCACCGCATCGTCGCGTTCTATCACCTTGTGCGCCAGCAGAATATCTGATGATTCAATAACGTGCAGCGTGTCGTGCAGCATCTCCAGTACCAGGTGTTCCATGGGCATGAAATCAAAGATTTCCTGCCCCGGAATCTCCTGCAGCGCCGATAGATGAAGCGCCCGCTCGGCCATGTGGCAGGCAAAATCTGCCATCCGTTCCAGCGCGGCATTGATTTTGATGCAGGAAACGACCGTCCGCAAATCGCCGGCTACAGGTTGATACAGCGCCAGCACCTTCAGGCATTCCTCTTCCAGACGGATTTCCTCGCGGTCTATGACGGCATCGTGCGCCATGATTCGGCGCGCCAGCTCAGCATCTCCGTTCTGGAAAGCCTTGATAGCCTGGCCTATCATCAGCTCTACCGCGGCTCCCTGGCTGCAGAGCAGACTGCGCAGATTAGCAAGTTCGTGAATAAAATGGTTTTTCATGATTTAAGTATTTGTGGGTTATATTGAATGGCATCAACCAAAACGGCCGGTGATGTAGTCCTCCGTCTGTTTATGAGCGGGGTTGGTGAATATTCTGGTGGTGTCATCTACCTCTACGATGCGGCCTTTGTAGAAGAAGGCCGTGCGGTCGGAGATACGGGAGGCCTGCTGCATGTTATGCGTCACGATGACGATGGTGTATTTCTGTTTCAGCTCCAGCACCAGCTCCTCGATGCGCAGGGTAGCCACAGGGTCAATGGCG
>JAZRBC010000188.1:0-3592 GCA_045634905.1 Akkermansia sp. | reverse complement strand
GAGACGCAAGCGCAAACTTGCTGCCTGGAATACGGCAGAATTGGAACGCATCCTCTTTGGCTTACCGGGCGAAAATAATTAAATCCAGCGCTTTTCTCCTTTATTGCCCTTTTGTCATATTCCTAATGCGTCTGCCCTGCTGTTGATTTTGCTTGCAGAGCCAGCTAACAGGCGCTATAAAAGAAGCATGGCAGTTCCACAGAATACAATCGCGCTCATTTTTGATTTTGACCAGACATTGAGCCCGCATAATATGCAGGAAGACACCATTTTCCCGGAGTTCGGCATCAACGCCGAGCAATTCTGGAAACGCTGCAATGAGCGCAGCCGGGACGAAGGGTGGGACGGTGAATTAAGTTACCTGAAAGAAATGCTGGACGTCCTTCGACTGGATGGCGTGACTAATGAAAGGCTCCGCGAACTGGGGAAAAAACTTACTTACTACAGGGGGATTCCCGATTTCTTTGAAAATTTTGAAGACCAGGCGCTGAGTAAGGAACACCGCTTTGCCGGTATTCATATAGAGTTCTACATCATCTCCAGTGGCATCAAGAGTATTCTGGACGGCTCTATCATACGCCCCTATCTGAGAGAGGTCTTCGCCTGCGAGTTCAGCGATGAAAATGGCTGCATCGGATTCCCGAAACGGGTTATCTCTCATACCAGCAAAACGCAATATCTCTTCCGTATCAACAAGGGGATGCTGAATTACATTGAAGATGTCAATGACCATATGGAGGCGGATTTACGTCCCATTCCCTTCGAGCACATGATATACATCGGCGATGGGCCTACAGATGTTCCCTGCTTTACCGTCATGCGTCAGCAGGGTGGGCTGAGCGTAGCTGTGTACAACCCGGATGATGAAACCCGCAGAAGTTTCCGCAAGTGCTATGGGCTCAAGTCCAGCCAGCACCGCGTGGATTTCTTTGCCCCGGCAGATTACCGTCCGGGAAGCCATCTGAGCAATATTCTGGTGGAAACAGTACGCAACATGGCGGATTCCATCATGCACTCCCAGCGAATACTGCCAGCACCGGGACACCGGGCACCCAGACCCTGACGTTTTTTTACTATATAAAAAATCCCCTGCCGGACATTCGGCAGGGGATTTTTGTATTTCTGGAGGAAGTTATGCCTGGGGAGTGGAATCCGAAGCTTCCACGCTCTTACCCAGATAATCGGGAAGCTGCACGCCCACACTCTGCGCCAGCTCATGCAGCGGAAGCGTACCCGTAACCAGATTCTGCACAAAGCCGCCCACAGAGCCGCTCTTGCTGTCGCCACCACCCATGACAACCACCTTGTCGAAGGAAAGGTTGCGAATAGCACTGGCCTGAGTCTCCACAATGGTGGGCAGCTGTTCGGTAACCAGCAGACCGGAAGCAGCGCGAGCATCGCCGGCGGCGGCAACAATCTGACGGAAGCCCGTGGCCTTGGCCTCCAGAGCAGCCTGGATGGCTGCAGCGTTACCACGACCGACAAGTTCCAGGCCTTCACCTTCGGCTTTCTTCTTGAGGAGAAGCGCATCAGCCTCACCCTTGGCAAGTTTGGTTGCAGCAAGGCCTTCAGCTTCCTTCTCAATCACAAGTGCATCAGCCTTACCTTGCTGTTCCTTCACCATGACGGATGCCACGGCCTCAGCGGCGATTTCCTGCTTACGCTTCTGAATCTCGGCCTTAACGATTTCATTGGCCGTCTGGGTAGCACGTTCCAGTTCGGCACGCTTCATTTCCGCCTCGCGGTTGGCGATATAACCTGCGGCCTCAGCCTGGGCAGCCTGTTCTTTCTCGGCTACCAAAGCGATACGAGCAGCCTCGGCCTGTCGGACCTTGAGGCGGGCATTGGAATCGGCCACCTTCATCTGAGCCTCGTTGTTACCCTCGACTGCAGCAGCATTAGCCATGGCGACCTGTACCGTCTGTTCACGCAGAGCCTCAGCCTTACCAATCTCACCGCGGCGGGTTTCTTCTGCTACTTTGATCATGGCATCGTTAATGGCGCGCGCGGCAGCTTCCTGTCCCAAAGCAGCAATGTAGCCCGAGGCATCGCGAATATCGGTGATATTGGCATTGATGAGGTATAGGCCTACTTTGTGAAGCTCTACATCCACGCCGCCGGTAATACCTTTGATAAGCTTCTCACGATCGGCATTGATTTCCTCAATAGTGAGGGAGGCGATGACCACACGCATCTGGCCCATGATGATTTCAGAGGCGAGGTCACGAATATCCTGACGAGTGCGGCCCAGCAGACGGCTGGCTGCGTTCTGCATAATTTCCGGCTGCGTGCTGATACCTACAATGAAAGAGGAAGGCACATCGACGCGGATATTCTGGCTGGAAAGAGCCCCCTTGAGAGGGACATCGATATTGATGGGGTTCAAATCCATGAACGCGTAGCTCTGCACGATGGGCATAATGAAGGTTGCACCACCATGAATGCACTTAGCCGAACGCCCAGCGCCCACATTACCATAGACGATGAGAATCTTGTCGGACGGGCACATTTTGTAGCGGCTGAACAGCCACACTACAGTACCCAGGAGGAATGCCACCAGGATAATAATGGCAACAATGTTGCTGGCCCCCACAGAAGAGGCAGCAATCTGGATTGCATTTTCAATCATAGTTCGTTGTATCGGGTTGGTTGTTTATCAGGAAACGGTTTGCACGGTCACTTGGCCCGCGACAGAGGCAATCACCGTGACTCGGGTACCAGCCAACAGAGGGGTAGTGCCCTGCTGCACGGCTGCGATGGTTATCAGTTGGTTCGGATGAGCCACCTGCACCTGGCCTCCGGTTTCACCAGCGGGAGGAATGGTAACGTACACCGTACCGGAGAGCCCCACCAGGCTTTCCGGAGAAATATTTCCGTCTGAACGTAAGCCATATATCATACGGATAAGCATGGCCACCAGCAGGAACATGAGCACGCCCACGCCTAATCCCACGCCACAGGCACACCAGACATTTCCCATGGCCTGCTGGCAGATATAGCCACCCCAGCCGAATCCGAGGAAAAATCCCACAACAGCACGGAATGAAAACATACCGGTATCCGTACCATCGCCGGCTGAAGCATCGGTATCGCCACCATCAAAATCGGTGAAAAACGAAATAACAAACATGAGAGCTGCCAACAACGTGGCAGCCCAGGCTATAGTGCAGAAAATAGCACGTGCAGAATCGAAGCCAGGCATCAGTTCCATAACGTCTCAAGCTTACCACAGCTGGCTGTAGTGGCAAGCAGAAAGTGAGCCAGAGGCACATGTTAGATGATTTTTTTAGCTTTTAGGCTTGCAAATGCGGGAATTAGTGCTATTATCCACTCACCTTGTAGGTCGATTTGCCGCAGCCACGAAAAATCAACCACTAACACAAGAAAAGAAAATGAGCGAAATCAACGTCAACGACTTCAAAACGAACGAACAGGACACCGGCTCCACCGGCTTCCAGGTTGCAGTGCTTACCAAGCGCATTGCCCACCTTACGCAGCACCTCATCGCCAACAAGCACGACCACGCTTCCCGTCGCGGTCTGCTCATGATGGTGGCTCGCCGCCGTAAGCTTCTGGACTATGCCAAGCGCAC
>JAZRBC010000187.1:0-9375 GCA_045634905.1 Akkermansia sp. | reverse complement strand
CCCCATGCCCAGCCGGCTTTGCCGCCGAGGTAGAGGAAGGTATTTTCCGCCAGCTCCAGGTTCAGGGTGTAGCCGGCAGTCAGGGGCACCATGAAAATATCCTGCTGCGTGCGCGAGTCATGGCGGTGTGTGTGGCCATCGCCCCACTGAGGAGCCGCGCTCATACCGAACTCATGGCGGATGCTTTCTGCCCCGGTGTTGTAGAGGTGCATGCCCAGCCGGAAGCCGGCGGTATCCGGGGTGCGGCCTGAGCCGATGGAGTATAGCCCCTCCAGCCGGTGAGTGGGTTGCCAGTCATAAGGTGTGAGCCCGCCAGATGGTGGGGTGGGCAGGTAATACGGGGCGGCGCAGGCTGCGCCGCTGAGCAGGCTCAGGTAGATGAGGAGGTTCTTCATAGCACCTCCGGATATATCACAGACTCCAATCACGGGCAAGTAGTTAGAGCTAATTGTTGTAGGCCTCCCTGCCGGCCCCGGATGAGTAACTTACACCCCTTTTTTATCGTCCCAGAGGGTGAGGTGGAGCCGGTCGCCGAGGCGGACCCGGTGGCGCAGGCACATTTCGACCACGGCGGGGCGGTTCTGCTCCAGCGTGGCGCGGGTGGTGGCGCAGGGCATGAGGATGATGCGCTGCTGCGGCAGCCCCAGGGAGGCAATGCTGCTCCAGTCCTCTTCGCTCTGGACCACAAATTTGAACCAGGCGGCAGGGTGGTCGGTAAAGAACTGCAGGGCTTCGGGGTTGAGCGATTTGTTCCGAGGGTTGCCGGAGTGGGCGAGTTTGGGGGAGACATTCCACTGGTTGACTCTCCGGGCCAGGGCCGGGGAGGGGGTGATGGAGCCGTTCGTTTCGACTTCCACGTAGGTATCGGCCGGCAGAAACGCGATAAGCTTTTCCAGAGCAGGCTGCTGGAGCAGGGGCTCACCGCCTGTTATGACAAGAGAATTGCAGTTGAAATCCGCTATATGCCCGGCTGTGTCTGCCACGGAACAGAGTATGCCGTTTCCCCATGAGTGCTTGGTATCACACCACTTACAGGCAAGATTGCAGCCGGCCAGACGCAGAAAGACAGCAGGGGTGCCGCAGCGGGTGCCTTCTCCCTGCAGGGAGTAAAATATCTCGGGGGCGGAATTCAGGCGTGCAATGTTGAGCATGTTGTGGTAGGATTCGCGTTGACATGGATGTTCATACCAGAATTGGCGAGGATGGTCAACCGGAATCTGCAGCGCAGCCCTTCCGCGTGCTTTTTGTGTGCCTGGGTAATATCTGCCGCTCGGTTGCGGCGGAGATTACATTCAACGCCGCTGTGCAGGAAGCCGGATTAGCTGACCACGTGGAGGCGGATTCCTGTGGTACTGCCGCTTATCACGTGGGAGAGAAGCCTGATTCCCGCATGCTGGCCGCTCTGGAACGCGCCGGTTTTGCGTATAATGGACACCGGGGTCGCCAGTTCAGCCGCCGCGATTTTGCCGCCTTTGACCTCATTGTACCGCAGGATGATGATAACTATGAGAATGTCATCTCCCTGGCGGATTCTCCGGAGGAGATGGCGAAGGTAGTGCCCATGAGTGCCTGGTTTGCGGATGATTGCCCGCTGCATGCAGTGCCGGATCCATACTACGGCGGGCAGGAAGGTTTTGACCAGGTGGTGGCGCTGTTGAAGACCGCCACCCGCCAGATGGCAGGCGATATTGCCCGCGCTGAATCCTGAAACAGATTATGGGAGAGATGAAAAAGATTATTTGCAGTCTGGCCGCTGTTGCAGCCCTGCTTTCGGGGTGCATGCATCAGAGCTATTCGGTGAGCACAGATGCCGTGGAGGAGATGCTGGCCGCTCCGGCTCTGGCGGTGACCCCTTTCCTGCCTGCCTGGCTGAATGAGGGAGGAGAAGATATCTGGAAGCTCAGTGAGGCTGACCGCACCCGGGTCTGCGCCATTCTGCGCTCCGGTAAGAACCGCCCCATTGATGAACTGGTGTACCAGATGGATGACGGCAGCGCACCGCTGGCGCAGAATCGCTTCTACCTTTACGCCAGCAACGGCCAGTGCCTGGCCGGCACGGTGCTGGATAAACATGTGATTATGCACGATATCATGCTGGAGGAAGTGCAGGAGCAGGAGCTCTACACCATCCTCAAGCCTTATCTGCGCAAGCTTTTCCGCGGTCTGGAGTGAAGCGCGTTTCCATAATCCTGTCGGCCTTGTGCGCCGTGCTGCTGCTGGATTCCTGCACCAGCCAGCCCCAGTTTGCCGAGGGCATTGAACCTGCTCCCCGCACCGGTTTTGTGGGGCGGCGCAAGCAGCTGCCGCTGCCTGCCGAAAAGGCAGATGTAGCGTTGGTCTTTGTGGGTGGGTTCACTGAACAGGTGCTGCTTCATTTCCGCACGGTGTATGAGAAGATGCCGCTCTTACCCTGCAAAGGCCGCCAGCTGCGCGCCTATTATGCCTGGGACAGCGGCACCGGTAATCTGCTGTTCCACAGTACCTGGAAACTGCAGCGGGATCTGCGTGCCTTCATGGCGGTGAATCCGCAGGCGGATGTGGTGCTGGTGGGGCATAGCTATGGTGGCTCGGCCATCATGGATGCGCTGCGCGGGATTCAGGATGTGCCGCATGCCGGCAGGGTGCTGGTGGCCACGATTGACCCCGTGAGCTGCCGCGAACGCTCCAAGCCCCGCGAGCGCGCTCCGCAGGTGGATTACTGGGTGAATTCCTATTGCTCCCCCTACCGCAATGTGCGCGATGTGGCGGCCATGGTGGGTGGACCCTGGGGGAATTGTCCGCAGGCGGATGATAACCTGTGCTACTCTGGCAAGGAACGCGATGCCGATGGCGACCGTTTTGCTCACGTGTATCCCGAACCCATGTTCATGGAACCGGCACCGGGTACAGATAAATCCACGCACCAGTATCTGGTGGAGGCATGCAAACGCCTGAAAATAGGTAGAAAGGATTGATGTTACATGGAGCCGTGGAAAGAGCTTGAGCAGGAATGCGCGGCGCTTCTGCAGCTGCAGCCGGATATCCGCGGGCAGGTGCTTCCCGGGGCTCATGTGCTGGGGGTGCTTCAGCTGGGGGAGGACTCGGTTGTACTGCCTGGCACCGTTATTGAGGGGCACGTGTCCATAGGCCGCGGCTGCCGTATCGGCCCGAACGCCTACCTGCGCGGTGAAACCCGTATCGGTGATTCCTGTGTTATCGGCAACGCAGTGGAGGTGAAGAGCAGCCTTCTGGGAAACAAGGTCTTTATTTCCCATCTCAGCTATGTGGGGGATTCCATCATCCGGGATGATGTGAACGTGGGCGGCGGTTGTATTTTCAGTAATTTCCGGCACGATGCCGGAGAAATCCGCATGCCCTGGCAGGGTGAGCTGCTGCCCACCGGGCGCAACAAACTGGGCTGCGTGGTGGGTGAGGGGTGCCGCATCGGCTGCAAATGCGTGATTCTCCCCGGCCGTGTTCTGCCGCCTGGTGCCTGGACCGCCCCCGGCAGCGTGGTGCGTTAAATTGCTGATTGAAAGGCAATCCATTTCACCCCTCTTCGCGAAGGTAGCACTCAGGGTTGTTCTATGCGGCGTTCGAGTACGAGGCGGAAGCCGATGGTGGGACGCCGTGTATCGACCGGGTGGGGGGTACGGCTGTAGGAACTGAGCTGACCGGGGCGGAACGAGGTGTAGTCGCCGCCGCGGGTTACGCCGTAACGGCGGAAGTGGAAGTTCTCCGGGCCTCCGTAGTCACCGCTCACCCATTCCTGAACGTTGCCTGCCAGGTCGCGCAGCCCCATGGCATTGGGCGCAAAGGAACCCACCGGGGCGGTGTGGGTGAAATCGTCGTGGTAATTCTGGATGATGTGGTCGGCCCGCAGGATGGGTATGGCGCTGGTGTCGGCAAAGTTGCCGGTGTTGTGGGCGGGTGGCCATTTCCGGCCCCAGGGGTATTCGCCGGTGGCGGTGGCGCGGCGGCGCTGCCGCTCGTAGGGGCTGGTGCCATCGTTGTCTTTGCAGCCGACCATGTGGCTCCACTCTTCATCGGTAGGCAGTCGGTAGGTATCCGTTTCTTCGATGAGGTCATTGGCCCGTTCCTGAGCGGTGAGCCAGGCCGCAAAGGCTTCTGCATCCTCGCGCGAAACATTCACCACCGGGTGGTGTTCGTTCTGTTCAAATCCGGCTGGTGGAGGATCAGCCACGCCGGTGTGCCGGCAGTAGTTGTTGTAGTCAGCCACGCGGACTTCGGTGGAGCAGACAAGCAGGTTGGGCAGCAGTGGCTGCATCTTGAGCCCCAGGCTGTTAATCCACACGCCGGCAAAATCGACCGAGTGGTTAGGCTGCAGGTGCAGGTTGAGCACCAAATCCTTGGGCGAAAGTCCGCTTCGTCTCACGGTGGAATATCCGGGCAGGCGTACTTCCAGATAATAGGGAGCCAGCGGAATGCTGACCGACTGCATGGGGGTGACGCCGAGCGGCAGACCGTTGAGCATGACACTGGCACCGGCAGGGTTGCTGTAGATACTGACGGGGGTTTTCTGAATCAGCGTGGTGTACAGGCGGTAACCGCAGAGGTCCGGCCCGGCTTCTGTGCCGGGATCGGGGCGGGCGATGAGTGAGTGGTCGCGACCGATGGTGCCGGCTTTTTCGCATTGGCGGGTGAGCCAGAGGGTGAAGGCGCTGATGCTTTCCTGCGAGGTGAGCAGTTTTCCCTCCTGCTCCACATATTTGTGGCGCTCGGCAGCCCCCGGTTCGGAGCCCAGGAACTCGTAGAACTGCTCAGGAGAAACCGGAGTCGTGGCCACGTGAACTCCACCTGCAGGGGTGTAACGGGTGCCCTGAGCATCGGTCCAGGCTTCGCCGGTCCGGGGCGGACGGTAGGGGCGCAGCTCGCCTCCCAGTGAAAGCAGTCCGCCAGCAGGTACCATTCCGCTCACGTAGGAATCCGCAAAACCTTCTTTCCGCAGAATGAAGGCCATGCGCTTGCCGGCATCGGTGGTCATGGGGCCGTAAGGGGTTTCATCCAGGTACACGCCGTCCTCCGTATAGACGGAGGCACCCGAGGGTACGCTGCCCACGAAGTACTGCCCGTGCAGCGGCTGCGCCGGTGGTGGAGTTTCCGGTTGCTGGGGTGGTGCCGGTTCTGCGGGGCGTGGCTGCTGGGGCAGCGGTTTGCCCATCAGTGTGTCTTTCGCGAGGCTCAGGCGCTCCGGCATGTCCTGCGGGAGAAAATGCGCGCCCACCGCCACGATCAGCCCCAGAATGAGACCGGTCAGGGCGAGTCTCCGCCCCAGTGCGTGCCATGAAATGCGGCGCTTTCTGCGGATGATGGCATCATCCCGCAGCGCTTCCAGTTTTTCGGCCAGGTGTTTGGCGCTGATAATCGTATCCCGGTTCACCTGTGGGTCTGCCGCCGCACAGAGAATGTTGTTGAACTGAATCCAGCGGCGGTGGGTGGCTCCTTCCGGCAGCTCTGCAGGCAGGGCAGGGAAGTTGAGCCGGTCCATGCCGGTGGACATCTCGTATAGAACCTTGGCCAGCGCATAGACATCTGCACGCGGGGTGCCCGGTCCCTCGGGGGGGATATAGCCCTCGGTTCCCACAAAACTGCGCTGGTTGCTGTGCGCCACCAGTCCGGCATCGGCCAGTTTTACCCGGCCATTGATAAAGATGACATTCGTGGGCTTCACATCGCGGTGAGCCAGTTCCTGCGCGTGCAGCCCGGCCAGGGCGCGCGAAAGCTGGCAGCCCACCTCCAGCACATAGTCCAGCGGCATCGGGCGGTTACCGTATTGCTGCATGTCGCTGTACAGGGTGCGGGGCACATATGCAGCCGGGTCGGTGTGGGTGCCGGTGTATGCGTCATCTGCCAGCTCCATTACATAGAAATAGTAAGGGAACTCGCCGCCGTGCTGCCCGATGTGCAGAATATGCACCAGCCCCGGTATACCGCGTGCAATCGGTTCGTAGCTCAGCACCCCGTCGAACTCGCGGATGAATACCTGCTCATCCGCAAAATCCTCGCGCCACACCACTTTCACCGCGCGGTAGGCTCCGGTTACAGAGCGCGCCAGCCACACCTCGCCATAGGCACCCGTGCCTATCTTGCGCAGAATCTCGTGGTCCGGCACAATCGGCTGGGTGCCCTCCGGCCGTTTTGAGTTGCGGCGTGTCACTCCGCGCCTGCTGCGGGTCGAAGGAGTCACGGCTGAGCTTTCGGGCTTCATCTGCCCGCCATTATACCATGCTGTTTCCCGCACTGCAAGCGACTTTCTGACGATTTTCTCGACCGCTGAAAAACTTTTTTTCATTTTTTTGCAGAATTAGCTTGCAAAGGAGTCCGGGTTGTGGTAAACTGCCCTCGCACCAATCAAATGCGCACGTGGCGGAATTGGTAGACGCGCTAGTTTCAGGTTCTAGTGAGTAACATCGTGATGGTTCGAGTCCATTCGTGCGTATCAGAAAGCCCTTTGTGAGTAAATCACGAAGGGCTTTTTCTTTGGTATATATCATTGACAATCAGTTGATTTCAGGTAAAATGGCGGTGTTATGAGTCTCCGTCTTGCCGTACTGGGTTCCGGGTCTGGCTCCAACTGCCAGTCAATTTTCAATGCTATTGCCGATGGGCGCCTTGATGCCGAGGTGGTTATCGTGCTTTCTGACCACGAGGATGCCTACATTCTGGAACGTGCGCGCCAGCACGGTGTGCGTGCCGAATACATGGACTGCGGTGGTTTCAAGAACAAGTTCCCGCTGGAAGTGCAGGAGGCTCTGGCAAAGAAGCTGCAGGAGCTCGACATCGACCTCATCTGCCTGGCCGGTTTCATGCGACTGGTGAAAGCTCCGCTGCTGGAGGCATTCCCGCGCCGCATTCTGAACATCCACCCCGCGCTGCTGCCCGCATTCCCGGGTGTGGAAGCCTGGACTCAGGCCCTCAACGCCGGTGCCAAGCAGGCCGGCTGCACCGTGCACTATGTGGATGCCGGCATGGACACCGGCGAAATCCTGATGCAGGCCTACGTGCCCGTTCTGCCGGATGATACGCCGCAGACTCTGCATGCCCGCATTCAGGTGCAGGAGCACATCCTCTACCCCGCGGCCATTCTTTCGGCCATTTCCCGCCTGTAAGTTTTGTACCAGAAAGGCCGCCATCGGGCGGCCTTTCTGGTGCTTCGGGACTGAAGTCCCGCGCTCCGACACATGTGAGAGAGGGTCTGGGGCTTCAGTGGCTGGCTTTCAGGCCATCGATGACGGCGGCGGTGAATCCGCTGCGCTCCATGGCGTTGAGCCCCTTGATGGTGATGCCACCGGCGGTGGTCACTTTGTCGATGGCGACTTCCGGGTGCATGCCGCTCTGCAGCAGGAGACTGGCGGGACCATGCACGGTGTGCTCCACGATACGGGCGGCTTCCTCGGGGCGGAACCCTAGTTCCACACCGCCTTCCATGGCGGCGCGGATGTAGCGCATGGCGAAGGCGATGCCGCAGGAGGCAAGTGCTGTGCCGGCAGCGAGGTGCTGCTCATCGGTGACCATGGTGTAGCCCAGCGCGGTAAACAAATCGTGAACCTGGGTGGTCTGTTCGTCTGTGGCGTTTTTCCGGCAGATGAAGGTGACACCATCCAACACTTCCACCGCGGTGTTCGGTATGGCGCGGAAGAGTGCCGGGGGCTCTGGGGCGGCAAGAAGCAGTTCCATTTCCTGCAGGCTGATACCGGCCGCGACTGATACAATCAGCTGGCGATTGAAGTTGAGCACAGGGCGGATTTCCTCAATGACTTCGCCAATGAACCACGGCTTGACGGCGAGGATGACGATATCAGCCTCGCGTGCGGCCAGTTGGTTGTCCCTGGTGGCCAGTACGCCGGGCAGGGTAGCCTGTATGCGGGCGATGCCGGAATCTGTCTTTGCGGTGCAGATAAGGTCGGCGGCCTGCCAGGTGCCGGAGGCGATGAGGCCGCGTGCAATGGCACCGCCCATGTTGCCTGTTCCTATGATAGCGAGTTTCATCGGGATTGTTTGCGGAAATCGTAGGGATTGACGGGATTCTTATCCTTCCACAGGCCTTTTCGTGCCTTGCGGGCGTTTTTTTCGGCTGCGGCCAGGTCTTTGGCATCCGGTGCGTAGTAGGCATAGTGCCAGGCCAGACCTTCCTTCACCATCTGGAGGTTGATGTTGGTTTTCCCCTTCCACACTATGGCTGTTTTCCGCCCGTAGCTGTCCGTATCTTTGATTTCAAGCCGCACTGCTTTCCCTTCGCAGAGTTCTTTCAGTCGGTCTCGTGCCTCGTCGGCGTAAGCCTGCCCCTTTTCCGGAGCATCGATGCCCCACAGGCGCACCCGTGTTTCATTATCAGGCAGTTTGAAGGTATCGCCATCCTGCACGTAGTGGCAGATAACCTCGTCGCCCGCCGATTCTGCTGCCGGTTCCGGCTGTTGCAGACCGCCCTTGCGGAAAATGTAGGGCTTCACCGGGTTCTCGTCCGCCCAAAGACCTTTTTTCGCCTTGCGGGCCTTCTCCATTTCATCCGCCAGGCCGGCTTCAGGGGCGTTATAATCATCGAACCAGGCCATGCCGGCCTTGACCATCAGCGTGCCGACGTTGGAGATGCGCCTCTGGTTGCCCTGGATGTACACCTGGCCGAGGGTGCGGCCTTTGTCATCCGTTCCCTTGACCTTGATGCGGAGTTCAACCCCTTTCTGGCCGATGGTGTTCTGCAGCCAGGTGCGGGCCTCTTGTCCGTGAGGCTGTTTCAGCTCCGGGGCATCAATGCCCCATATCTGCACGGTTGTGTTGTCATTCAGGACGAAGGTGTCGCCGTCCACCACGCGTTTGCAGGTGCCGGTGATGGTTTCTGCCAGCAGAGGGCTGCAGAGCAGGAGATAGAGTAGTATCTTTTTCATGAGTTGGGTAAATGTTTCAGATTTCGATGAGCGCGGAGGTAGGTTGTAAGAACGTAGATGCCCGCTGAAAGGCTGAGCAGGAGGAACAGGATGGCCCACATGAACTCGTTGTACATTTCCCACGGCAGGGCGATTCTGGCGTTGGCGGGGTTATCCAGATAGACCAGGGGCAGGGCAGCGCCGGGGGTGAAGTAGCGCTCATCTGTGCCGTTGTAGCATGATTGCGTGAAGCGCAGCGTTTCATGGCCATAGCGCATCAGGATATCAACATCGATAGTCCTGCCCACCTTGATATCATGGATGTCTATTTCCTTGCCCGGCCGCGAATCAAGCACCATGCCGGTGGTGTGGGTGCCGTTCTGCAGGAGGTTGACGTTTGTAATGACTTCGCCAACGCTGATGGTGAGGAAAATGAACCCCAGGATACAGAAAGCAATCCCCGTAATCAGTTGGGATTTCCTGCCCTGTTTTTTCAGCTTTGTTTCCCGGATTC
>JAZRBC010000186.1:0-4932 GCA_045634905.1 Akkermansia sp. | reverse complement strand
ACGCCCGCCGGAGGCCGGCGGGCGTGAGATTTGTCTGGATGCTTTTGTCCCTTACTTATCCGCAAGGGCGGCCTGGGCGGCGGCGATGCGGGCGGTGGGCACGCGGTAGGGCGAGCAGGAGACGTAGGTGAGGCCGATCTTGTGGCAGAACTTGACGGAGGCGGGGTCGCCGCCGTGTTCGCGGCAGATGCCCATCTTCATGCCGGGGCGGGTGGTGCGGCCGAGCTTTTCGGCCATCTGCATGAGCTTGCCCACGCCGTCCTGGTCGATGCTGGCGAAGACGTTGGTCTTCACGATTTCGAGGTCGCGGTAGTTCGGCAGGAAGGAGCCGGAGTCGTCGCGGCTCATGCCGAGGCCGGTCTGGGTGAGGTCGTTTGTGCCGAAGGAGAAGAACTCGGCGGTTTCGGCAATCTCATCTGCCGTGACGCAGGCGCGGGGAATCTCAATCATGGTGCCGACCTTGTAGGAGATGCTGCGGCCCTTCTCGGCGAAGACCTCGGCGGCCACGCGGTCGATGATTTCCTTCTGCAGGTCGAGCTCGCGCTTGAAGGCCACGAGGGGTACCATAATCTCCGGCTTGACTTCGATGCCTTCTTCCTCCTGCACCTCGATGGCGGCCTCGATGATGGCGCGGGTCTGCATTTCGGTGATTTCGGGGTAGTCGATGCCGAGGCGGCAGCCGCGGTGGCCGAGCATGGGGTTGAACTCATGCAGTTCCTGCACGCGGCGCATGATGATTTCCACGGGCATGTTGAACTTCTGGGCCAGGGTGAGCTGCTGCTCCTTGGTGTGGGGCAGGAATTCATGCAGGGGCGGGTCCAGCAGGCGGATGGTGGCGGGCAGACCCTTCAGGGCGGAGAAGATGCCCTTGAAGTCGCTCTTCTGGAAGGGCAGGAGCTGGGCCACGGCCTTCTTGCGGTCATCGATGCGGTCGGAAAGAATCATGCGGCGCATGAAGTCGATGCGGTTGCCGGAGAAGAACATGTGCTCTGTGCGGCAGAGACCGATGCCCTGGGCACCGAAGGCGAGGGCAGCGGCGGCCTGGTCCGGGGAGTCGGCATTGGTGCGCACGCCCAGCTTGGTGGCCTTGGCGCACCAGTCCATGACGCGCTGGAAATCGCGGTAGGTCTGGCTTTGCTCGGGCTGCATGGTCTTGCGGATGAGCACCTGGATGATTTCGGAGGGGGCGGTGGGCAGCTCGCCTGCGTAGACGAGACCGGCGGTGCCGTCCAGCGAGAGGTATTCGCCTTCCTTGTAGGTCTTGCCGTCGATGCAGATGGTGCGGTTGTTGTAGTCGATGGTCATTTCGCTGACACCGCAGACGCATACCTTGCCCATCTGGCGGGCGACGAGGGCGGCGTGGCTGGAGAGACCACCGCGGGCGGTGAGGATGCCTTCTGCCGCAATCATGCCGCGCAGGTCCTCGGGGCTGGTCTCAAGACGCACGAGCAGCACCTTCTCACCGCGCTGGGCGGCTTCCACGCAGCGGGCGGCGTTCAGGTAGATGCGGCCGGAGGCGGCGCCGGGGCCGGCGTTGAGGCCCTTGGCAATGGGGCGTGCCTTGCGGATGGAGGCATCATCGAAAATGGGGGCGAGCACCTGGTCCACCTGGTCGGCGGGGATGCGGCTTACGGCGGTCTGCCAGTCGATGAGGCCTTCCTTCTCCATATCGCAGGCAATGCGGAAAGCGGCGATGCCGGTGCGCTTGCCGTTGCGGGTCTGGAGCATGTAGACCTTGCGGTCCTGGATGGTGAATTCGAAGTCCTGCATGTCGCGGAAGTGGTTTTCCAGCGTCTTGCGGATGGCGCAGAGCTCCTGATAGGCGGTGGGCATGACCTCTGCCAGGCGGGCCACGGGGTCGGGGGTGCGCACACCGGCCACCACGTCCTCGCCCTGGGCGTTCATGAGGAACTCGCCGTAGAATTCATTGGTGCCGGCGGCGGGGTTGCGGGTGAAAGCCACGCCGGAGCCGGATTCATCGCTGGTGTTGCCGAATACCATGCACTGCACGTTCACGGCGGTGCCCCACTCGCTGGGGATGCCGTATTTCTGGCGGTAGGTGATGGCGCGCTCGTTGTTCCACGAGCCGAACACCGCGCCGATGGCGCCCTGCAGCTGGTCCCACGGGCTGGTGGGGAACATTTCGCCGGTGCGCTTGAGCACCAGGGTCTTGAAGCGGCTCACCAGTTCCTGGTTGTCCTCGGCGGTGAGCTCGGAGTCGGAAATATCCTGGCCGTAGCGCTCTTCCTTCAGCGCGTGGATGACGCTCTCGAAGGGTTCCATGTCCTCGTTCTCGGCTTTCTGCACGCCCATCACCACGTCGCCGTACATCTGCACGAAGCGGCGGTAGCAGTCCCAGGCAAAGCGGGGGTTGCCGGTGGCCTGGGCCATGGCGGCCACGGTTTCGTCATTCAGGCCGAGGTTCAGGATGGTATCCATCATGCCGGGCATGGATTCGCGGGCGCCGGAGCGCACGGAGACGAGCAGGGGCATTTCCACGGTGTCGCCGAACTTGCGGCCCACCAGAGCCTCCATTCGGGAGATACCTTCCTTCACGCAGGAATCGAGCTCGGCGGGGTAGGTGCGGCCGTTGTCGTAGTAGTAGGTGCAGACCTCGGTGGTGATGGTGAACCCGGGAGGCACGGGCAGGCCAATGCGTGCCATTTCTGCCAGGTTAGCGCCCTTGCCACCCAGCAGGGGCTTCATGCTGCCGTTGCCATCGGCGGTTCCGCCGCCGAAGTGATAGACTATCTTGTTCATTGCTTCTTCTATATGTTATTTTCTGGGAAAATTAATCAGATAAGCCGCTATCATACGCGCGGGATAACGGGGTGTCAAGTACGCTCCAAGTTCACGCGTGTGCATGACGCGTAATTTTGTTGCAACTTTGCGCTTGACCGTTTCGCCGGGTTGTGGTAGCGTGCCCTCAGCGGACACAGACGCCGCTTTCATGTATATTTCACCCGCCATGTCTACAGAACTTCCTCAGAAAGTCCAGTCCCACGCGATGAAAGGCCGCTTTGTCATTGTGGCCGCCCGCTACAACGAGAAATTCACCGATGCGCTCCTGCAGAACTGCCTGGATGAGCTGGCCGAGGATGCGCCTGGCGTGGAGGTGGAAGTGGTGCGCGTGCCGGGGGCTTTTGAGGTGCCGGTCATGGTGAAGCGCGCGCTGTCCCGGCCGGAAGGCGGCGCAACGCCTGATGTGGTGCTGGCTTTTGGTGTGATTCTGCGCGGCAGCACGGCGCATGCCGACCTCATCGGCACGGCTATCACGAACCAGCTGATGAGCATGGCCTGCGAATCCATGATTCCGGTGGTGCACGAGGTGCTGCTGCTGGACAATGAGGAGCAGGCATTTGCCCGCTGCATTGCCAGCTCGCTGAACCGTGGGCGCGAAGCCGCCCGCGCGGCGATTGCCATGCTCGACCTGCTGCAGGAGGAACGCGAGAAAGCCCGCGTTTATGTGCGCCGTAATATGGTGAGCCTCAATGGTTCGCTTATCTGATTCCTTTTCTGTTTCCGGTATTAACTTTTTCTCTGTATGAATATTTCCCGAAGCAAAGTGCGCCAGAGTGCGCTCTGTTATCTCTACACCTTCCTTTCGAATGGCTCCCAGCCGGTGGATAAGGCCTTGTTCTGGCAGATGGCTCAGGAAAAGGAACGCGACCACCTGCGCACGGCTCAGGCCAAGGCGGTGCAGCACGCCTGCCGCTCGTCCGTGGATTCTGCCCGCCTGCTGGCAGACCGCCTGCAGCAGGTGGAGAACCACATGCATGCCGACCTGACGGCCGCCGCGCTGCGCGAGGAGATAGCGCGCTATGCGGAGCAGTCTGCCCGTTTCGATGCGGCGCTGAAGGCGCTGCAGTACTGCCAGACAGACAAGTGCCGCGACACCACGGACCAGCTGGCGCTCTGCACGGGCGATGTGCTGCGTCTGGCCGCCATTGTGGAGGCCATGGGGCGTGACCTGACACCCCGTTTTGCAGATTTCCCGGCGTATCGCCAGCAGCTTGACCCGCTGGCCGCGGCCATAAACCGCCGCGCCCGCATGCTGCAGGTATGTATCTCCCTGGGCAAGCCGCTGGAACTTGCCGGCACCCCCGAGTATGTGAACATGGTACGCCTGGCGCAGGATATGCAGGAGCTCCGCCCCGCGGTGGAAGCCCTGGCGGAGCGCGTGATTGCCCGCATTCCTCTGGTGGAGCCGCGCCTGGAAGCCCTGCTGGTGAATTACTCTGTGGAGCGCCTGGATATGGTGGACAAGGCCATTCTCTACCTGGCGCTTTATGAGCTGGAGGAGAACGGGCTTGAGGTGCCCATCGTGGTATCTGAGGCCACGGCTCTGGCCAATGAATATTCCGGTAGCAAGAGCGCGCAGTTCATTCACGGTGTGATTGCCGCCGCTGCCAAGAAATAACCCTTTCCCATGGCCCACTTCTTCACACGTCTGGTAGACAAGTTCCTCGGCGAACCCGAAATTGATTGGGATGAGCTGGAGGCTGACCTTATTTCCTCCGATATCGGCGCAAAGCGTGTGCTCCCCCTCATCGAGGAGCTGCAGGAGCAGGATTCGCAGGATGCCTGCGACATTGCGGACTATATCAAGGCGCAGCTGCGCGCGGCTTTCCCGGCGGTGCTTCCCCAGCTGCCGGCCCCGGCGGATGGAATGCCTGTGGTCATCATGATGGTGGGTGTGAATGGTGCCGGCAAGACGACCACCAGCGCCAAGCTGGCCTACCGGCTTCAGCAGCAGGGGCACAAGGTGCTGCTGGCTGCGGCAGATACGTTCCGCGCGGCGGCGGTGGAGCAGCTCGAAAGCTGGGCAACCCGCCTGCAGGTGCCGCTGTACAAGGGGCGCCCGAATCAGGACCCCGCCTCGGTGTGCTATGAGGCACACGCCCGCGCCATCGGCGATGGGGCTCAGTACCT
>JAZRBC010000185.1:0-6462 GCA_045634905.1 Akkermansia sp. | reverse complement strand
CGTGGCCTCCCTGCCACCCTCTCACTTCGTTCGGGGTTCCGGGTATATTTAACACCAAACCCAGCGTTCCGCCGCGTTGCGGCTCCACACTGGGCTAATGTTCTGACGCCCTGACGGGCTCAAAATTCCGCTACGCTGACGCTCCGCAAACTACTCGCCAAAGTCCAATTTATCGCTCATTTGTTATAACCGGGGGGGACTTCTGATGAAACGGCATTCATTTATCAGCGCCTTCTGCAATCTTTGGGACACACGTGGGTCAACACCACCGCGGACGAGAAGAAATAACTTGCTATATGATACGAATGTGGTAGTCTTATGCTATGCTTAGTCTACATGCGATCAGGAATCTTTGTATGGCGCTGCTGTGTGGGGGCGCATCGGTGAGCTGGGGTGGTGAGGAAGCGCCTGCGCCGTTTGGCCCGGTGCCGACCGAACAGCAGGTGAAATGGTTGCGTATGGAGTGGTATGCTTTTGTGCACTTCGGTCTGAATACGTATACAGACCGCGAGTGGGGGTATGGCGATGAGAGTCCCGGCATGTTCAACCCGGCGGATTTTGATGCCGAAGCCATCGTGAAGACCTTCAAGGCCGCCGGTATGAACGGCATGATATACACCGCCAAGCACCACGACGGTTTCTGCACATGGCCCACGGAATCTACCGGGCACAATATCACCAAATCTCCGTGGAAAGACGGCAAGGGAGACGTGGTGCGCGAGTTTGCCAATGCGTGCAGCAAATACGATTTTCCCTTTGGTACCTACCTCTCCCCCTGGGATCGCAACTGCGCTGAGTATGGCCGCCCCGGGTATCTGGAAGTGTATTATAAGCAGATAGAGGAACTGCTGACCAGCTACGGACCTATCTTTGAAATCTGGTTCGACGGCGCAATGGGTGGCGATGGCTACTACGGCGGTGCCCGGCAGGGGCGCAATATCGGCAGCGCCGATGCTTACTACAACTACGCCCAGGTGGTGAAGAATATCCGCGCGCTGCAGCCGGACTGCATCATCTGGGGGGCCTGCGAGCGTGGAGATGCAACCTGGGCCGGGTCGGAGCAGGGCTATGCCCGCAATTATCCGCTCTGGAATGAGCGCGGTGGCAAGTGGCTTTCCTGGGAGGCCGATACGCCCATCAATCACCGAGGCTGGTTCTGGCACCCGGGGCAGGGTTCGCATGTGAAATCTCCCGAGCTGCTGATGAAGGCATATATGAGCAGCGTGGGCCGCGGTGCCAACCTGATTCTGAACCTGGCCCCGAATCGCGACGGCCGGCTGGATGCCGCGGATGTGGCCTCGCTGGAGGCTTTCGGCGAGATGCGCCGCAAGCTGCTGGCCGTGGACTATGCCGAAGGCTCGGCGGCTGGGGCCACCAGCGAACGCGGCAGCAGCTTTGCCGCCGGTAACCTGACCGATGGCGATATTGAATCCTACTGGTGCCCGGCAGCGGGGGATGCCGCTCCTTCCGTGGTCGTCACGCTGGATAAGCCCGCCACGTTCGACGTAGTGCGCGTGCGCGAACAGATTCGCCTGGGGCAGCGCGTGGAGGCTTTCCAGGTGGAAGCTTGGGTGGATGGCGCATGGAAGGTCATCGTGGCTCCCGGCCAGAAGGGGGAGAACGAGAACAACCCGCCCCGCGGCAATGTCTGGCTGGGCCACGTGCGCGGCGGCAAGGGGCACACCATCGGCAACCAGGTGATGCGCTGGCTCGCTGCGCCGGTGACCACGGATAAGGTGCGCCTCACTATCACCCGCAGCAAGGCGGTGCCTTGCATCTCTGAGCTCTCGCTCCTGCGTATGCCGGCGGCCGGGAAGCCGCAGCCGGTGGCACCGGAAAGCACCGGCGCAGCGGTGCTCAACCCGGCGGGTTGGAGCTTTGGCGGTTTCGCCGTGGAAAAAGCACCTTTCGCTTTCGATGGCAAGCCTGAGACCATGTGGGAAACAGGCCGCTGCCCGTCCCACATCCGTGTGGATATGAAGCAGCAGCACACAGTCAGCGGTTTTTCCTATCTGCCCCGCCAGGACGGCAGAACCGTGGGCATGACCAGCCGCTACTACGTGGAGCTGAGCAACGACGGCCACACCTGGACCAGGGTGTCCGAGGGCGAATTCGGCAACCTTCGCGCGAATCCGGTGGAGCAGGTCATCTCTTTCCCTGCGCAGAAGGCCCGCTATTTCCGCTTCTTCACCACCGCCGCGCTCGATGGCACCGGCAGCAGCGTGGCAGAGCTCAGGATTTACGGCAAGTAAGGGGTGGATGGCAAAACTGAGCCGGAAACTGAGCTGAAAGGTAAACTGAAGACTCTGCATAGGGTTATGGATATCATAGAGTCTGACCCGGCGGTGACTATTCTGGTGTTGGCAGAGCGCTGCGGCAAATCCAGAACAACGATTCAGAGTTGCATCAGGATGCTCAAGGAGTCAAATCGCATTGCCCGGATAGGTGCCAATAAAGGTGGCCGGTGGGAGATAATTTCGCATCGGCGCTCATAAACTTTTCGGGAAATGTCCTTATTTCAGCTGGTGACAGATTACAAGCCCTCGGGGGACCAGGAGCAGGCGATTGCCAAGCTCCTCAAATCACTGCAGGCCGGGAACCGCCACCAGTGCCTGCTGGGCGTTACCGGCTCGGGCAAGACCTTCACCATGGCCAACCTCATTGCGGCGCAGAATCGGCCGGTGCTGGTGCTCAGCCACAACAAGACCCTGGCCGCGCAGCTGTATTCGGAGCTGAAGGCCTTTTTCCCGCACAATGCGGTGGAGTATTTCGTTTCCTACTTCGACTACTACCAGCCGGAGGCCTACATCGCCAGCACGGATACCTATATCGAAAAGGACAGCGCCATCAACGAGGAAATCGACCGCCTGTGCCTGAACGCCATGCGTTCCCTCCTCCTGCGGCGGGATGTGATTGTGGTGGCCTCGGTTTCCTGCATCTACGGTCTCGGCGCACCGGAGGACTACCGCAACCTGACCCTCTCGCTGCACGTGGGGCAGGAGATGGACCGCGATGCCATGCTGGCCTGCCTGGCAGAGCTGCTGTTCGAGCGCAATGACTACGATTTCCAGCGCGGCCGTTTCCGCGTGCGTGGCGATGTGGTGGAGGTCTACCCCGCGCAGAGCGATGGCGAGGCCATCCGCGTGGAGTTCTTCGGCGATGAGATAGATGCCATCTCGCTCATCGATGCGGGAACCGGCCGCGTGCGGGAGCGGCTGCAGAGCTACCTCTTCTTCCCGGTGAAGCAGTATGTCTCCGCCCCGGAGAAGCGTCTGCCCGCCATTCAGAGCATCCGCAAGGAGCTGGCAGAGCGCGTGGAGTGGTTCGAGAAAAATAACAAACTCATCGAGGCGCAGCGCCTTAAGATGCGCACGGACTACGACCTGGAGCTCATCAACGAAATCGGCTTCTGCAAGGGGATTGAGAACTACTCCCGCCACCTGGCAGGTCGTGCCCCCGGCAGTACTCCCTCCACTCTGCAGGATTACTTCCCCGCAGATCACCTCACCATCATCGATGAATCACACGCCACCGTGCCGCAGATTGGCGGTATGTACGAGGGCGACCGCTCCCGCAAGCAGGTGCTCATTGACCACGGCTTCCGCCTCCCCTCTGCGCTGGATAACCGCCCGCTGCGTTTCGATGAGTTTATGAACCGCCAGGCCCAGCTGGTCTACGTTTCCGCCACCCCCGGCCCCTTTGAGTATGTGAACTGCGTGGCGGGGAACAAAAGCTACATACCCGTGCTCAAGGCAAAGCGGGGCAACACGCACGCCCGCAGCCGCGAGGCCAGCCAGGCCATTACCCACGCGCCGGAGGGCTTCCGCGGCGTGTTCTTCCACCACCTCAGCGAGCTGCGTGTGCCGCCGCACTCCAGCGCCGCCCCGGTGGCCAGCTTCAACCCCACCGGGCTGGCCCAGCCGCTTATTGTGGAGCAGCTCATCCGCCCCACAGGCCTGCTGGAGCCTAAGATAACCCTCCTCCCGCTCGACGGCCAGATTGACAAGACCATCGAGCTCTGCCGCCAGCGTGTCTCCGTGCGCGAGCGTGTGCTGGTCACCACCCTCACCAAGCGCACCGCCGAGGACCTCACAGACTACCTCCGCAAGGTGGGGCTGGAGGTGGAGTACATCCACGCAGATGTGGATGCCATCGAACGCGTGGAAATTCTGCGCAAGCTCCGCGCCGGCAAGGTAGATATCCTCGTCGGTATCAACCTCCTGCGAGAGGGGCTCGACCTGCCGGAGGTCTCCCTCGTCTGCATTCTCGATGCGGATAAGGAAGGATTCCTGCGCAATGAAACCAGCCTTGTGCAGACCGCCGGCCGCGCCGCCCGCCATGTGCATGGCGAGTGCGTCCTCTTCTGCGATGTCGTTACCGATTCCATCCGCCGCCTGGTCGAGGAAAGCGACCGCCGCCGCGCCATCCAGCAGGCCTACAACGAGGCCCACGGCATCACCCCGCAAAGCGTCAGCCGCGGAGACCAGAGCACCCTCCGCCTTTACACCCCGGACGAAGAGCTGGAGGAGGACGACGACTTCGGCACCCTCATGGCCGGGGAAGGGGATGATACCCCCGACATACCCGCCACCATTGCCCGCCTGGAGAAGGAAATGCGCGAAGCCGCAGCCCGCCTCGATTTCGAAGTAGCCGCCGTCCTGCGCGATAAAATCAACCTCCTGAAGAACGATAAACGCCGCTGAGTCCCGGTGGTAGATTTGCGTTGTTATCGCATTTCGTATGCGTTAGCAAGCTAAATGTTATGATTTGATTCAAAAAAAGGTACAAACTTGCGTATTTGTCGGCAAATGTTGCTTGATTCGCATACCTTTGCGGGCGAATACCCGCCGAATTGACGCTTTTCCTCAGTTACCGAAGCGATACGGCTCTATAATCAGCTGATTATACTGATTCGCACTACTGCTGAGCATCTTTTGAGTGTTCACTCTGTTTGTATAACGCCTTGTTCGCATACGAAATGCGATAGACTCTCTCACGGCGCAGTATAATCTGTTCCGGCCATAGCTGGACTGTCGCTATATCTCTAATTTAACACACAATCATTATGAAATTGCATTTACCTAAATTGCTTTTTGCCATGCTGGTATGTCCGGCGGTGTATGCTGGCCCGTTTGTTGTGGCTGGCCCCACTTATAATAGCGGAACAGGAGAACAGGTGATGATGCCGTTCATGCTTTATCCGTATAACCTTTATGAAGGGTCAACCAATGCGGCACCGATTGCTATGGTGAAGGATTCTGTCGGGACTGATTGGGTATTCAATCAGACGATTTATGACAAATCGACTTCTTTCGGTGCTCCCGATTTTGCTTTTTACAATCCCTTTGTGGTTCGGGAGGGTAAAGTCAGAATTGAGAATGTTGATTTGGTAAGTAAGTTTGGCTCTGAAAAGAACTCTCCCAATAGCTACGTACCCTATTTCTCTGTTGGTGGTACTCAGGCTGAGCTGTGCATGACGAATGCGTCTCTG
Source organism: Akkermansia sp. (assembly GCA_045634905.1). Taxonomy (GTDB): domain Bacteria; phylum Verrucomicrobiota; class Verrucomicrobiia; order Verrucomicrobiales; family Akkermansiaceae; genus Akkermansia. The sequence goes on along the minus strand of JAZRBC010000185.1, from coordinate 971 downwards.
GTCAATAATGAGGGGTCCTCTTATGCTATTGCCTTGGGTACGGCAGATGGCGCCGCCACGGTGAACATGGATAATTCCCGGCTCTCCACTCGTCATTTCATATTCATAGGTGATGTCGGAGGTATGGGGACGGAGTACGATTATGTCAAGTACACCCTGAACAAAGATGGTAGTCGTTACCAGGGAGACGGATCGACGGAGACGGTTGTGAACATCAAGAACGGGTCGCGATTGGAAGCAGGTACTTCTCTGCAGATTTCCAACGCAACCATCAATGTGGATGGAGTAGGTTCTTCGCTTACTGATAATCAGCTGGGAAAGAGCCCGTCCGCTCCGGCAGATCAAGATCCCTGTTCCTATTTTGCTTACGACGCCGCGGATGGAGTCCGTACTGTGATTAATGTGACAAATGGTGCATCGCTGGATTGCAACTGGAATGTTTCTACCGGTAACAGCAAGGACAGCGCGACTGTGATTACGGTAGATGGAACAGGCGAGGATGAGAACTCTCAGACCGTGAAATCTACCTTCTCTGTGGCTGGTACTGCTGATTTTGGTGGCGCTGAAGGCTGGTGGACAAAGAATAATGCTCCTGATGGCGAAGCGTCATCTACATCTGTTGTTATTCAAAATGGTGCAGAAGCTCGGTTTAATCAGGTGCGACTGGGTATGAACCGTGAAGCTCAGCTGACCGTGGCGGATAATATGTCTTCGATTGTTGCTCATGAAGGAGCCTCCGATGCTGTTATTACTGTATACGAGAAAGGTACCTTGAATAACTCGGGTTCGATTGGTATCAATATCGAACTTGCTGGTGGCGTGTTCACAATGGAGGATAAGGCTGTCGCTGCTGGACTCACTGCTACGAGCGGTACGGTTTGCCTTTCTGGAAACGTAACCTTCACTGGTGCCGTGCAGCTGGGCTCTGTTGCTACCTTTGCCGCAGCAGATGGCGCAGCCGCTCCGCTTAC
>JAZRBC010000184.1:0-2216 GCA_045634905.1 Akkermansia sp. | reverse complement strand
TTTCGTTCAGGATGAACTGGCTGCCGATGTTGCTGGTCATGATGAGCACGGTATTCGTGAAGTCTACGGTGCGTCCCTGACCATCGGTGATGCGGCCGTCGTCCAGCACCTGCAGCAGCACGTTGAAGACGTCCGGGTGGGCTTTCTCAATTTCGTCGAAAAGCACCACGCTGTACGGTCTGCGGCGCACAGCTTCGGTGAGCTGGCCGCCTTCATCATACCCCACATAGCCTGGAGGCGCACCGATGAGGCGGGAGACGCTGTGTTTTTCCATGTATTCGCTCATGTCGATGCGCACCATGGCGGCCTCGTCATCGAAGAGGAATTCTGCCAGCGCTTTGGCCAGTTCGGTCTTACCCACGCCGGTGGGCCCCAGGAAGATGAACGAACCCAGCGGGCGGTTCTCATCCTGCAGACCGGCGCGGGAGCGGCGCACGGCATCGGCCACGGCTTTCACGGCCTCTTTCTGGCCGATGAGTCGCTGGCCGAGTCGCTCTTCCATGTGCAGGAGCTTTTCGCGCTCACCTTCCGCCATGCGGGCGGCGGGAATGCCGGTCCAGGTGGACACGACCTTGGCAATGTCGGCCTCGGTCACTTCCTCCTTGAGCAGGCCGGTGCCGCTCTTCTGCAGGGCAGCCAGTGCTTCGCGGGCTTCCCTGGCGGCGTGTTCGGCCGCGGGAATTTCGCCGTAGAGGATGGCGGAGGCACGCCCCAGGTCCCCCTGGCGCTGGGCCTGCTCGGCCTCGGTGCGCAGGGTATCAATCTTCTTCTGAGCCTCGCGTGCTTTCACCACCACGTCCTTCTCGCTCTTCCACTGGGCCACCATGGCATCCACCTTTTCGCGGGTGTCGGCCAGTTCGCGGGTAATCTTCTCCAGTCGGGCCTTGGAGTCGGCGTCCTTTTCCTTGGCCAGCGCCTGGCGTTCCATTTCCAGCTGCATGGCGCTGCGGTTCAGCTCATCGATTTCGCTCGGCATGGAATCCAGCTCAATCTTGAGCCGTGCAGCGGCTTCGTCCACAAGGTCCACTGCCTTGTCGGGCAGGAAGCGGTCGGTGATGTAGCGGTTGCTGAGCGTGGCGGCGGCTACCAGCGCGCCATCGGTGATATGCACGCCGTGGTGCACCTCGTAGCGCTCCTTGAGCCCGCGGAGAATGGCGATGGTGTCTTCCACACTGGGTTCGGCCACATACACCGGCTGGAAGCGGCGCTCCAGCGCGGCATCCTTTTCGATGTACTTGCGGTATTCGTCCAGCGTGGTGGCGCCGATGGTGCGCAGCTCGCCACGCGCCAGGGCAGGTTTGAGCAGGTTGGCGGCATCCATGGCGCCCTCTCCCCCGGCTCCGGCACCCACCAGGGTATGCAGCTCATCGATGAAGAGGATAATCTCGCCATTGCTGGCGGTCACTTCCTTGATAAAGGCCTTGAGACGTTCCTCGAACTCGCCGCGGTATTTGGCACCCGCCAGCATGGAACCTATGTTCAGGCTCACAAGCCGCTTGCCGCGCATGCTTTCCGGCACGTCGCCGTTCACGATGCGGCGCGCAAGTCCCTCTGCAATGGCGGTCTTGCCCACGCCGGGTTCACCGATGAGTACCGGGTTGTTCTTGGTGCGGCGCGAGAGTATCTGCAGCACGCGGCGGATTTCCGCATCGCGCCCGATGACGGGGTCAATCTTCCCCTGGCGGGCACGGGCAGTCAGGTCAGTGCCGTATTTCTCCAGGGTCTGGTACTTCTGCTCCGGGTCCTGGTCGGTGATGCGCTGGTTGCCGCGCACTTCCTTAAGGGCTTCCAGATACTTAGCCTTGCTCAGGCCGCAGTTTTCCAGCAGCGGGGAAAGGGTGGCATCTGCCTCGAAAATACCCAGCACAAAGTGCTCCACGCTCAGGTAGTCGTCCTTCATGGCCTGGCGCTGCTGCTCGGCAGCGGTCAGGGCGCGATCCAGCTCCGGGCCTATCCCCGGGCTCTGGGCTACTCCGCCGCGCTGCCGTGGCTGGCGCTCCAGCTGGGCGGTCAGCTCCCGCTGCAGGCGGTTGCTGTCCACCCCGGCGCGGGTCAGCACAGCGCTCAGCACGCCGTCTTCCTGCTGCATCAGCGCCAGCAGCAGCTCCGCAGGGTAAATCTGGGCGCGCCCGGCAGACTGCGCCGCTTTCTGCGCTGCCTGCAGGCCTTCCATCAATTTTGTAGTAAGATTATTATTCATCATGCAGGTGAGATGC
>JAZRBC010000183.1:0-3273 GCA_045634905.1 Akkermansia sp. | reverse complement strand
CGTCCTCGCCGCGGGTCAGGAACACCGCTTCGCAGGCGGCAATGGCCTCGTGACCTCGCCCAAGGAACACGCCGCCAAAGATTTTGCCGGCCTTGTAGGGGGCAGAGATTTTCGTGTCAAATGCCCGCGCCATGACCATGGCGTGGTAGGCGCGTCTCGCTGCTTCCTGCATGTCGATTCCGTTCACGTTGCCTATTTTACTCCCTGTTTCAATCCATTGCAAGCGGAAACGGGAGGGAAAGGTAAAATAAAGCGTGGGGGAGAAATTTGAATGTGCGAAACTTTGCGGGAGATATTTGTCGGGGCACGGGACTTCAGTCCCGAAAACATGAACGGGACTGAAGTCCCGTGCTTCGAATAGAAACAGCCTCAGGTTATCGATTTAATCAAGCATATTGCACAAAACTTGAGGGAATGTGGCGAAAAGGGTGGTGAAAACGGCACGCGGTGGGGGAAAATCAGTGCATCCAGCCCATCATGAGGAAATTCTGCGAATTGACGCAGCGGGCTTCGCCGCCGGAAGCGGGGGTGAACCAGATTTCTCAGGTGGAACCGTAGTATTCATTCCAGTCTCCGCTGAATACCGTACACCAGCCATCGGAACAGATGACCCTGCAGACATTGCCCAGTGTCTTTTCGGGCAGGAATCGGTGGCTGAATCTGATTTTCCTGCCGCTGGTGTACTCATGCGCCCTCAATTCGAAATTGCCTGCACCATAGTTTCCGGGAATGATGAGCAGCATTTCGTAGATGCCGGGACCTGCATCCCACAGGCAGACAAAAGGTTTATCCGGCAGCGGCGGCAGAATGCTGTCCAGATATTCCCGCGTGGGAGTCCGGGCGAGGTCAGCCAGTGAGGCATCCAGCGTGGCAATATCCTGTGTATAATCGTTTAGTTCCCGCCGGTCTGTGCGGAAATCAGGCTTCCGCACCATGATAGACCAGCCGTTTCCCAGCGGCAGGCTCCATGTCCCTTCCGGGGAATCCCGGCGGGTTACGGTCTGGCCATTAAAACTGCAGCATTCATCCAGCCTTGTGCTGCGGAAATGCGTCTGCGGGTCATTCTCGTGAACTGGCAGCAGGGGTGATTGCAGCACATGCGCTGTGAAATCAGGGTTTACAGCCTCGGCATACAGGCAGCGCAGCATGTATTCCTGCAGCAGTTCCGGGGCCTCGCGTGAAAGTTTACGCAGGTTCGGGGCTGTGGCATCTCCTTTCTCTGTGAGCTGCGGCAGCTGGGGAGCCGCCGCGCGCAGAGGCGCGGTCACTGTCTTATACTCCTCATTGCTGAAAAAGGTCATGTTGCGGGGGTGGACGAAGCCTACCTCTGCGGGTATGTTCAGCCCCTTGGCAAAGTTATCCGGCGCTCCGGCCAGAGTGTGCATGAGTGAGCCGGCAAGCACACCCAGGGCCACGACTGCAGCCCCGATGCTGCTCCCCCAGCCCTGCGCCATCTGCCGCCATTCATGGCTCCGGCACCAGCGGATGCTCATGATGACCAGCCACACGGGAAGCAGGAGCCCCAGCAGCAGGAAACCCACGAACATGATGGCCACCGGGAGCCCGAGCCAGACCGGAATGTCCAGCCCGCGATTCAGCGCAACATAATCCATGCACCACACGCAGCCCAGACCTAGTACCTGTCCCGCAGCCGTGAGCGCCGGCAGCTGCCAGCTGCTGCTCAGAAAGCGCTTGATGCTCCTGCCTGCTCTTCTTCGCAGGGTGTTTTCGGCATCTTGTTCTTTCTGAACAGGTGGCATCGGTTCAGCGAAGCTTGATGACGTAGCGTCCTGTGGTCATGCCGATGGCATCCTCGGCCTTGATGGTCTTGCGGGCGTGCTGGGCACCCCAGGAATCGGTGTAGATGATAGTCTTCTTCTTCAGATTGTAACCGATGATAAGGCGGGCGTGTCCACCGCGGGACTGGGGCAGGCCGATTTCTTCCTGGTAGATGCCGAGCATGACCATCCAGATGACCGGCGTGCCGGAATCAATGTTCTTCTTGATATCCTTCATCCATTTGGAAATCTGGGCACTCTTGCCGGCACGAGCCTGTCGGAGTACCTTCGGGTCTGCCTGTCCGAACACATCATCGTAGAGGCCAAGCGGTTCCTTGTCTGCACGTTTGGCAAACTTGTTGTAGGAATTCAGAGCTGACTTGATGTTGGTCACATAGTCATCAATGACGATGAACTTGGTGCGGAACTTCTTGCAGACATCGCGCATGGCCTGTTCCATGCCTTGGGAAGTCGTGCCGCCATCGGCGCTGCTGTCGCACACGGCGGCCAGTGCGTGCTGGTCCACCTTGTCCATGCCGTAGTAGGAGAAGACACGCGCCAGCGTGGCGGGTACGCAGTAGCCTTTCTGCCCCTGGTCCACCATGGGCATGTTCTGCAGCCATACGGTACCGTCTTCCTCGGTCACGATGTTGTCGCGCAGTTCGCCGCGGCGTACGGTGTCGCGGGCACCACCGCTGCTCAGGGTCTTGGCATCGGCCGCGGCGTTGATGCGGATGAATTCGGCCTCAAAATCGCTTTTGCCACCAGTAGAGCTGGCTTCGAGGCGGATGGCACCGTTTTCCCACTTCCACTCCCAGGCCTGGAGCTTGACGGCGGATTCACTCTTGCTGCTGCGGCGTACCTTGCCTCGCACACCGGTGAGCTCGTCCAGAGCTTCCCGGGCTTCTGCAATCTGCTTCTTGAAAGAATCTGCACCGATGGCACCGTCATCGCCTTTGTTGTAAAGCATGGCCTGCATGGAAACAGGCTTTTTTTCCTCTACTGTGAAAATAACTTCACCTGTAGGGATGGGGCCTAGTGAAACTGCCCCGGCAGTGGCGCGCATGTGTTCGGCATCCGGCTGGCTGCAGGGGATGCCCTGCAGGGCTGTCTTGGTGTCCTGTTTCCAGAAATCACCGGATTTGATGCTTTCTGCCAGGTCAGCACCCAGAGCTGCTGCGCAGAAAAAAAGACTCAGACATGAAGCTAAACGGAACATGCACGCATGTTAGCGGATTTCCCAGCCTTTAGCAAGGAAAATTATTCGCCGCCAGACGTGGACTCGTTATCGCGGCCGAGAAGCTGGCGGACGCTGTTGATGTGCTGGCGGTAGTAATCGCGGTAGTCGATGATATCCGGCTGCGGCGTTTTATTGCGGCGGCCTTCTATATAAGTGCTGCTTTCTCCGGTGGAGTAGGGTTCATCCCCGGTGAGATGGTGGGTCTGGCTGCGGTCGTTGCGGGCGATTCCTTCCATATCCGACCGGTCTGCAGAG
>JAZRBC010000182.1:0-4019 GCA_045634905.1 Akkermansia sp. | reverse complement strand
CACCTGCGCCAGCTGCAGGTTATGGTTCCCCTGAACAGGCACAATCGCACATTTACCGCTCACCAGTTTCGGGCAAGCAGGGTTGAGAGCAATACGATGATGATGCTCCTTCTGCATTCTGAATCCCAGATGAGACGACGTACCTTCCGGGATGAACAGATCCAGCACCCCGGAACCGGTCGCCGACACTTCTATTTCAAATCCTTCCACCTGGTCCTGCGGGGTGTAGGTCAGAGCTTCCTCCGCATCCTCGTCTTCCTCGTCATATTCCTCATCATCCTCATCTTCCCAGTTATCGTCCTGCGATTCGCTGGGCAAATCTATCACCCCGCGATAACGGAACTCAATCTCACGATTCTGCAGTTGCACCTTTTTGCATCCCGGGCCACTGGCAGCCGCACATGCGCCATCCACCATAAGCCGCATACGGTCAAACAATGCCGGCATATCGACCTTGCTCATCGGATGACTGAAAAACACCTGCAGGCGGTATGTTCCGACCTCCCGGTCATCCCATCGCACGCCCGAGCCGAGCTCCTCGGGTATAACCAGCCCGGTACAGACAACGGATTCAGACCTGAACCCGACATCCTGCCCATCCTCCAGCAACAGGTCCCATTCCACCCCCGGTTGAAGAGGCTTCTCCGGGCGCACCACAACGTGTGCGGGAAGCGGCGTATCGGGTGTGAGGGACTTCCAGACCGCCGCACCCCGGTCTGCCAGAATATCCAGCGTCTTATAGTCCACCCCCTGTTTCAAATAAGCGGGTTCCAGGCTGGCAGAAACGGTTGCGCCATATCCATATCTTTCCTCTTTCCGGATAACCTGACGGAACACAAAACGGAGGTCCGATGCCGGGGAAAGCTCGCGGCTTTCCTTCGTTCGTCGTTGATTGGCATGAACCACGACACCTGCTCCCTTCCCATCCATGAACAATGTACCGCTCAAGGTGTCAGGAGGACAACGGAATCGCATTTCCTCCTGCGGAGCCTCTGCACCGCCCAGATATTTCGTGCCGGGATTCAGGCGGAAGCAGACTTCATCCGCACAGGATGTACCCACCGGGAAAGTGATACGCAACCGGTCCTGGTCTGCCCACTCCGCGGTGGGTTTCAAGGACGCTTCACCCGAAATGGTGAATAAATCCCGCCCCAGGTCTTTATCACTCAGCTCGTCATTATCTGACTCCCGGCCATTCTCGACCGTGGCGCTGCTGACCAGAGGTTCCTGAAACTGAATCTCCACGCGATGTCCGCCGGAGTACGACTGCAGCACGGGCTTTTCCGCGGCAACAGACGCAAAGGATAACAGCAACAAAAGGGTGAGTTTCGCGTTCATGAAATCAAGGATGGCTGGTGATTCGGGTATTCGGCGACAGTCCGTAGACCTGGGGTTCGTACATAAGCTGCGCCTGAGCGGGCGGTGCGGCGGAGGTGCCAGCGCGCTTCACGTGGGCATAGTAGCGCATGTTGAGCAAATCGCGCCCCTCCCAGCGGGTACAGAAGCCGCGCACACGGTCGGCCAGATACTCGCGGTGGTCAAAGGCCAGGCTCCAGTGCAACGGTTCAAGCCCTGATGCCTGGCTGGGGACATCCGGGTTGATGGCTTCCATGCAGGCGGGCAGATAATCCTCCAACACGAGATACTTATGTTCATCTGCCACCTTGGCGCAGGTAAGCGTGACGCGCACCACATCGCCCACCTTGAACTCGCTCGCAGGCCGCCAGATTCCATCAGCTCCCCGGGTTTCATACACGCGGGTCACCTGCAGGCCTCGCTCGGTCACTCCGGGGAAATCATCCGTCTGCGGCAGAGCACGCACTCGCAGGGAGGCATAGACCGTACCGTCCTGAGCCCTCAGGGTGGTGGGCAGAGTCTTCATCTCCTGCCCCGGCTGCCAGGGCAGTTTCACCACCGTAGCTTCGCGCCCCAGCGGGAGAACTGAGCCGTCCAGCAGAGCAAGCGAGGCCCTCGAGCCCTGCTCTTTCCTGAGTTTCAGGTATTCCACCAGCGCAAAGAGGTTCCAGGCATTGCCCTGAGTGGTGCTGTGGCGGTAGTCGCGTGCTGCGGTGCGCAACCAGGTGCGGAAAGCTGCATCGGCACCGTCCGGATTCTCAAGCATGCTGAGCATGAACTGCACCGTGGCGCGGGTTTCGCGTCGCAGATAGGAGGACTCGCATTCCTTATCAATTTCAAGCATTTCGCGCAGAATGGATTTCATCTGCCCGGTCTTGCCGCGGGTGCGGGCAATGGCGAAACGGGTGCGGGCGGATTCATCATCCGTGGAGCTCCACCAGAGGTAGCGATACAGCTTGTCCATGGCATCCTGCGGGACGTCGAATCCCTGCTCCTGCGCGAGTTTGAGCACGTAGCCGGCATGCGCCGTGGCCCAGAGGCAGGAGTGGTTCCACCCACCCCAGAAGGAGAGGCCGCCGTCCTCGCACTGGCGCGGCAGCAGGTCAGCTATAGCGGCCTGCACAATCTTCTTCACATCCTCGCGGCGGGTCTTGGCCAGATGCGGGCAGAAAGGAGCCAGTTCATCATAGAGCAACCAGGGGATAAGACCTGAAGCGCGCTGCTCAGTGCAGCCATAAGGATACTCCAGCAGGAAATCAGCAGCCCCGGCCAGATGCAGCAAGGGATTGGCCGATGCCACCAGCTCCAGCTCACCGCGACGGGCTGCAGCCACATCCGCCCCGAACAAAGAGGCCAGCTGCAGCGGAGACTCGCCCGGCTTGAGAATGAGATGGTGGTGTTCCTTGAGCACGGGTGCCGGGAAACGCACCGAGAACTCGCCCTGCACCGCGTCGCTGCCGGGCTTGCCGAGCGCCGTCCAGCACAGTTTCTGCTCACCCTCGCTCAGCGCCTTGAAGTCAAAATACAGCGTACCGCTCCGGCGGGCTTCCAGCGTGATTTCCTGCGGAGCCGCCGCGCCCTCAAGCGAGACCGTCCAGGTACCGGCTTCATCGGTATTGTTCACGATGGAAAGCGGCAGACGCAGTTCATCCCCCAGGCTCATGAAGAGCGGCGTGCCAGGTGTGAGCATGACGGGCTGCGCCACGGTGAACTCACCCCTGGCACTGCCGAAACGCTTGCCACTTCGGTCAACCGCCACGGCGATGACTTCGTAAGTGGTAAGGGTATCCGGCAAGGTCACTTCCGCAGAGAAACGCCCCTCGGCATCCGTCTTCAGTGCACCCTGCCACACCGCCACAGGGGCAAAGTTCGTGCGCAGGCGGGGCTGTTCATCACCAGGCATTTCCCCACTTCCTGACTTAAGTGCTCCGGTGACAAGGCCATCGACCACGCAGGGAGCGGGAGCACAATACTGATGCTCATCTTCCAGCAGCCACGGGGGCAGATCATCCATCAGCCCGCCTATCATACGCCCGCTCTTTTTGAATACAGACTTTACCAGGCTGCTCCTGGCCACGACTCGCTGCGTGGGTGTAAGAGAATACCCCGGTGTCAGCATATCACCGCGCCAGAAGCCGGGCATGAAGCTCAGCAGCGGTTTCGGGCGGTTGAAATAATCGTACATGCGAGCATCCTTCAACGCAAAGGTGCGCACACTCCGGGTGCAGAAGAAAGCCTCGGGGTCGGGGTAATCGTAGGGAGCCACCGAAAGCATGCCGGCATCCACTGCATACAGCGTCACTTCTGCCTGCGCAGGATTTCCCGAAGCCAGCACACGGCCACTAAGGGTGATTTTCTCCGCAGGGCGGCAAATCTGCTGCGGCAGCTGCAGCTCCACATCCAGATGATACTGCTTTACCGGCACGAAACATGTGGTATTGGAGCAGATGGGTTTATCCCCGGCGTTCTCAACCGGAAGCACCAGCGCGAAGCTGAGCTTGCCCTCCTCGCCGCGCTTCAAGGAAACACGGTAAGTCTGTTTTCCTGCCTGCACGGGCAGCACCATATGCCGCAGTTTCTGCCCACAGCCGACCAGCACATGCGCAAAACCCGCGTGAGGCAAATCCACCAGCAGCTCCACTGCGCCATCCTGCGCGGTGGCT
>JAZRBC010000181.1:0-12530 GCA_045634905.1 Akkermansia sp. | reverse complement strand
ACAGAGCGGCCATGATAAGGAAAGCGAACACGCCGGAGAGGGTGAAAATGGCACCCAGGCCCAAGCCGTCTTGTACCTTCTTCTCTTGGAAGCTCATATCTACATAGCTCATGGAGAACTTGGTAACGTCCATGGTGTCGGCAAACACTTCATCAATGGCTGCCATGGCCTGAGAGGAGGAGTAACCATTGGCGGGCTTCACGCTGATTTTGCCTGCGTTGTAGTTATTGTTGTGCAATACGAACTCGGTATCGGCAATGTCAGTGATGGTGACGAGGGTATCCATGGGTACTTGCTCGCCTTGGTTGTTGGTGACATAGAAGTTGGCAATCTGGTCCGTGTTGACGCGGTGTGCTCCGTCTGCCTGCATGTATACCTGCCACTGCTGGCCGAACTGGGTGTAGTAGTTCACGAAACGAGAACCGTTAAAGCACTGCAACAGGGAGTTGGCGGCAGAATAGTCTACCCCCTGAGCCAAGCATTTCTCTTTGTCAATGGCAATGCTCTTCTGGGGTACGGCCGGCAGCATCATGTCGGATGCTGATTCAATGGCCTCGTGAGCGTTGAGTGCAGCTTCCAATTTCTTGACCTGCTTGTACAACTCAGCCACACCTTGGCCTTCCTTGTCTTCCAATACGAAAGAAATGTCATTACCCGTACCTACACCGGGAATGGCGGGCGGGCTTACCATGAACACCATGCCGTCAACACCGGCGGTGGACAATGCAGGCATAAGGCGAGCCAGCAAGTCATCTGCCGTGGGCTTTTGCCCGTTCTCCATTTCGGGACGGTCAACAAAATCCTTGAGCTTCACGAAGAATGTCATGGCGTTGGTGGTTTGCACACCGATAACCATGTTCATACCCACTACCGATACCACGTTATCCACGCCGGGGTCTGCCAGCAGCACGTTTTCGATAGTCGGGCTTTGCTCTACGAGACGCTGAAGAGATACACCGGGAGTCATGATAACACCGGCAATAAGGAAGCCCTGGTCTTCAGCCGGCAAGAAACCACCCGGCACACGCTCGGATGTGGGGATAATCAGCACGGCTAACCCTGCCAATACCGTCATGGAGATGGCGAGTTTGCGGCAAAGGAATCCGCAGCAGGCAGCAAATACATCCGCCACCTTATCATACACCTTGTTAAAGCCGTTGTAGAAAGGTGTCAAGAAGGACTTGTGGCCTTTCTTGGGCTTGAGCATCAGTGCAGAAAGCGCCGGTGAAAGGGTCAGCGCATTGAATGCAGAGATGAGCATGGAGATAGCAATCGTTACGGCAAATTGCTGGAAAAGCGTACCGGTAATGCCCGGCAGCAATACGGACGGCAAGAACACGGCAGCCAGTACCAAAGCAATGGCCACAACGGGGCCACTCACTTCTTTCATGGCGGCAAAGGTTGCCTCGCGGGCGTTCATGCCGTTTTCCATGTGAGATTCCACGGCTTCCACCACCACAATAGCATCGTCCACCACCAGACCGATGGCCAGCACCATGCCGAGAAGGCAGATGGTGTTGAGCGAGAAGCCCAGAATCGGGAAGAAGATGAAGGTGGTCACCAGTGACACCGGCACAGCGATGAGCGGAATGAGCGTGGCACGCCAGCCCTGCAGGAACACGAATACCACCAGGGCCACCAGTACCATGGCTTCAAACAGAGTGTGCGCAATTTCGGAAATGGAGTCGCGCACCGTGGTGGTCGTGTCCAGAGCCACAAAGCCGCGCATGCCTTCAGGCATGACCTTTTCCTTCTCGGCCATGAGCTTCTTGATGTTGTTCACCGTCTCGATGGCGTTGGAACCGGCGGCCTGGTAGATGCCAATGGCGGTACCGGGACGGCCATTGATTCGGCTGGCCTGTGAGTAGCTCTGGGCTCCGAGCTCAATCTGGGCGATATCCTTGAGCAGCACAGCTTCGGTGCCTTGCTGGCGCACGATGATGGAGCCGAACTCATCAACAGAGGTCATGCGGCCCTGGTTGCGGATGGTGAAGGTGAATTCCTGGCCATCGGGCATGGGCTCGGCACCCACAGCGCCGCCGGGGTTGATGGCGTTCTGCTCGGAAACAGCGTTCTGCACCTCGGCTACCGTAATGCCTTTCTGTGCCATCTTGTCCGTATCCAGCCAGATTCGGATGGCGAAGCGGGCACCGAATACCTGCACGTCGCCCACGCCTTCCACTCGCTTCAGCGGGTCGACGAGATTCAGGAAGGCATAACCGGTGAGGCTGATGGGTTCGAAGAAGCCCTCGGGTGAGTCAAGCGCATAAATCATGAGCGGCAGACCGGAAGACTGCTTGATGGTAATACCCATCTGCGACACCATGCTGGGCAGCTGGCTGGTGGCCTGGCTGTAGCGCATGTAGGTGTTCTGCTGGTCGGTGTTCGGACTGGAACCGGCTTCGAAAATAACGTTGATACTGCATGAACCGTTGTTGGAGGAGGTGGAGTTCATGTAGTCCATCTTCTCCACGCCGGAGAGCTGCAGCTCGATGGGCGTTGCTACGGATTCCGCCACCTCGGTGGCGTTTGCTCCGGGGTAGGTAGCGCTCATGGCAATGGTAACCGGAGTGATATCCGGATACTGCGAGATGGGCAGAGCCGACATGCTGATGAGACCCAGCAGGGTCGTAACCACTGCAATAACGCCGGCAATGATGGGGTGCTTGATAAAGAACGGAGACATATTCTCGTGTTAATTCGTGGTTTATTCGTACTGGGTTTCCACCTTGATGGGGTCTGCGGTGATAGAGGGGGTCACCGTCTTGGTGGGGATGTAGATGAATGGCTGAGGCGTGAGCTTGTTAAGCGGTTTGCCCTTTTCTTCATTGGCTGCGTATGTCTGAGCGGCCTGGATGGAACCTTCCACCACGACGGTCACGTCAGTAGCGCTCTTGAAGCCCATTTGCTGCACTACCATATCCATGAGTGACTTGAAGCCCTGGCCGAAGGCAATGAGATCAAGCTCATCCTTGGCATTGGCGCTTCGGAGCACCAGCTCGCGGTAGTCTTTGGCGGCCAGACGTCGCAGCACCAGCGCTTCCCAGTTCTCCACACCAGCCTTGGCCGGAGCATCGTCTGCTGCGGTTTCGCCGGTAATCTTGTCGTAGAGAGCGCGGAAATCGGCAGCTCCACTGTTCTTGAGATAGAGTTCAGACCAGCTCTGCACCTTGGCTCCGCCAAAGATGATGGATTCGAGATTAGGTGCCTTGGTCTTGGCCAGCATCATGCCGGTAATCAGACTGCGATCCGGCTCCACCACCTGCATGGGCTGCAGGTATTCCTTGCCTGCGCCGTTGTCAAGCTTCAGGTTAATCATGGGTCCCTTGGTGATGGGCAGCATCTGCGGCGTGTTGTCAGGCTTTAACAGCACAAGCAGGTCCATGCCATTGGCGTTGAGCGGAGCACGGGCGGGTACAAGACATGCATTCAGAATGGGCTTGAGTTTGGCACGCACGGTTACAGCCATGCCGCTGCGAAGCAGTCCTTCCTCATTTTCCACGTGGCCGATGACATCGAGGGTACCGGTGCTGGTGCTGAGCGTGTTATTCGCGGTTACAATATGACCTTTCTTAGGATAGACCTGATTGTCATCCAGAATGATGTCGAATTCTGCGGGGGTAGCTGTGCGGGAATCAGCCTTGCGCACGCGGTAATTGGTGAAGCCCTGAATGGCGCCTCGTCCACTCATGCCGAAGTCCACGCGCATGGGATTCACGGAGGAAAGAGTCACGAGCGGCGTGACATCGCTCGGGCTGACCAGAGCTCCGGTTGAAACTTTGTGAATGCCGATTCGTCCATCGAAAGGAGCCGTCACTGTGGTGTAACCCAGGTTGATTTCAGCCTGGTTCACGGCTGCCTGCATCTGTGCGATGGTGGCTTCTGCCTTGCGCACGGCTGCTTCGTTGGTAAGTACCTGGGTCTCGGTATCTGTCACCACTTTTTCGGAGATGGCACCAGGAGTGGAGGCGATGAGCTTGCGGTATCGCTCCAGATTAGTGCGGCTCATGGTGAGCTGGGCTTCAGCCTGTTCCTTGCTGGCCTGGGCGGACACCAGGTTGGCGCGGGCTTCAGTCAGGGTCGCCTCGTACGGAGCGGGGTCGATGGTGAAGAGGACATCGCCAGCTTTTACCAGAGTGCCGTCTGCAAAGTGTTGTTTCAGGATGAAACCACTTACCTGGGCTCGTATGTCGGTTTCATCCACACCTCGCAGAGAGCCGAACCAGGTGGCGGTTTCAGATACGTCCTGCTGGAGCATCTTGCTCACTTTCACCGGATAGGCCGGTGCAGGCTTTTCGTTTTCTACCGGAGCTGAATCGTCAGCCTTCTGCTCTTTCTTTTCTGCAGCGGCCAGTGCGGGATTCGGCGCCGGTTTGAAGGTAAACGGCTCAGTCTTGATGGTGGCAGGTGTGGCACCTTCCGGAAGACGACTGTTTTCGGCAGATATGGTAACGGCACGGATGGCGTTTTCGTTATCTGTCACCACCACGGCATCGGTGGGATTCTCGTATCCCATGGCCTTAAGCTGGTCCGCAATGCTGTGCTGACCATAGTCCTTGACGGAAACCATGATCTGGGTGGAGTGGTAGCCGTTGTCCTCGTTCACATGGATTGGATATTCACCTCCTACATTCACGGGAATCATGTGGGGCACACTCTTCTTATCCACTACGATGATGAAGGTATTGAGCAGCACTGTGCGGATAGCAGCCTTGGGCACCAGGAAGGTAACACCGGAATTCAGCGGCACTTTCACTCTCACAGGCATGCCGCCGCGCAATACGCCGTCCGGGTTGGGGATGAGGCCTTCCACATTGGCCAGACCGGTGGATGTCAGCACGCTGTCCATAGCAATCATGGTGCCTTGGTGCGGCAGTTCTGTACCATCTTCCGTGAGCAGGTGGAAGGTTGGCGGGTGCGGGGCTTCCGTTGAGTTGGTGCTCACCATGCCGTATTTCCGGAAGGTTTTGAGCAGGTGGTCACCGTTGATGGAGAAGTCCACGCGGATGGGGTCGATGGAGATGATGTTGGCGAGCTTGGTAGCCGGGTTGACCAGGTCGCCGATAGATACGTTTGCATTGCCGACGATGCCATCATACGGAGCGCGTATGATGGTGTAGTCCAGGTTAATCTGAGCTTTGCTCACGGCTGCCTGCTGCTGACCAATCAGTGCTTTGGCTGCTTCCACCTGGGCCTTGGCAGCACGGAGGGTCTGCTGGGCATCGGTCAGGTCTTTTTCTGAGACTGAACCGGATTGTACCAGCTGGGTGTAGCGCTTTACGTCCAGTTCAGCTTTGGAAGCTGTTGCTTCAGCAGAGGAGAGCCCCGCCTCAGCTGCCTGCAGGTTGGCCTGAGCACTTTGCAAAGCTGCTTCATATAACTTCGGGTCAATACGGAACAGCACATCGCCGGCTTTCACGCGGGTGCCGTCCTTATATTCCTGCGAGATGAGGAATCCGGAAATGCGCGGGTGGATATCGGTGTCCTGTTCACCGCGCAGGTAGCCGAACCACTCTCCGTAGTCGGTTACCTCCTGGTGCATCAGGTTGAACACTTTGATGGCCGGGGCTGATTCCTCTGCCGTGGAGGTTTTGTCCTCCGCCGGCTTGCAGGCAGGCAGCACGCTGAGCGTGCATCCGCCAAGTGCAATTGCCAGAATTGTGTTGCGTGTCATGGTGTTGTTGGATTAATTGTGCAGTTGAAATGTTGATTATGAGCAGGCTCTCATCAGGATGATGACGGCGATGATGATGGTGATAATCATGCCCGCGCCGATATTGCCCTCTTCTTCTTTTGCTGTTTTCTTTCTGGGGGTAGTCCGAAGTGGTTTGCGTGCTGTTTCTGTGGGGGAGCGGTAATCCGGATTCCATGCGGGCTGTGGTTCCGGCCGGCGTGTTGCAGGTGGCGGCGGCACCGGTTTCTGCCTGGGCGCGGGTGCGGCGGAAGGCACCGGCGGCTCTGCGGCGGGCGGGGTGTACTCCGGCACGGTGGGGGTGAACTGCTGCGGAGTGGGCAGGGTGGAGTGGTGCTGCTCGGCAAAGCGGCGGGCGCGTTCCTCCTGCTCGCTGATCATGGCGTTGAGCTTGTGCACCAGCTGGGAGGACATGGCCTCCAGCGCCAGCCGCTGGGATTCGGTGCTCACGTGTTGCTCGGTTTCGTCGTGATTCATGGGGGAAAAGGGGTGGTTCAGCTGGCTGCAGATTCCGGCTGACTGCCGGGAACCTGGGCTCCCTGGCTGCGCATGGCGTTCAGCACGGCGCTCACGAGTCTCTGGCGGTCACTGCGGGCGGAGGCGGCCAGCTGCAGGAAATCCGCCAGGTGGAAACCGCCGTGAGTACGCAGGAATTCCCGGTCTTTTTCATCGCCGTACATCAGGCCGGAATCCAGTATGCCGAAGAGTTTGGCCTCGGCTTTGCGGATGATGCGGGGCAGGTAGGCGATTTCCTGGAATTCATCTGTTTCTGCGGGCAGATCCGCTGCGGTAATGGGTTTGGCGTTGCCGGACATGCCGCGCATGGCATTCAGAAAGTAACTGCGGCGCACTGCTGCAATGAGCAGGGCTGTGCTGGGGCTGGGTGCACCTTTTTCCGCGTATTCACGTACATAACCGTGCATTTCAGCCGGTTGGTAGCCGAAAGTCTTGAGAAAATCCTGCTCTTCGGGCAGGTAGAACCGCTCTGCCGGAGTCTGGGGATTGAGCAGAAAACGCTCCACTGCCTCCCTGAACAGGTTCATGAATCGGTCATTCCATTCCATGCGCGCGATTATAGTCCTGCGCATTATGGATTGCAAGCAGAAAAAATGACCGTAAGCGCGCTAACATGAATTAGTCGGGCCTGCGCTCAGGTCTTTGGCCGGGCCACAGCAGGCGGATGCTGCCGTACACGAGACCACCCAGGGCTGCACAGGTGACCAGACAGCCCAGCAGCAGCTCCAGGCAGAGCAGCCAGAGGTTCACCCGCCCGAGTACGCTCAGCACGGCGGCAATGCCGTCCGGAGCGGCTGCGGCGGCTTCCCGCATCAGCTGCATATCGACCCCGCTGCTCATGCTCAGGCTCCCGAGCAGGAGTGCGCCGACATACCATTGAAGCGGCCAGACGATGACCTGGTAGCCGGGAATGGAAATCCAGCAGCTGACAACGGACATGGGGATATTTCCCCGGGTCCACATGGCGCTGAGTACGGCAAAGATGGTCTGCATGGGAACCGGGGCGAGCGCCCAGCCCACTCCCCATGCGGAGCCTGTGGCAACACCGCGTGGTTCCCAGAGCCAGAGCTCCGGGCTGAACAGCTGCTCCGGCAGAAGGATGCGCCAGAGCCTGCTGGTGTCACGTTTCAGGCGCAGGTAGACATCTACCTTCTGCACCAGATTATTGTAGCTGAAATTCATGCAGCGTTATACAGAGTTTCCACCAGTTCCACGCTGCGGCGTGTGGCTCCGGAGTGCACATGCAGGGCATGGTGTGCCCGCTCTACCCGGGCGGCAGTGGCTTCGCTGCCGTCGAGCGCCTGGGCAATGGTGGAAGCCAGCTCACCGGCTTCGCTGCAGAGAATGGCATCCTGCGCTTTGAGCAGGGTCACAAGGTCGGCAAAGTTGGTCATATCCGGGCCGATGATGACAGGTTTGCGGGCGGCAATGGCTTCCACCGGGTTCTGGCCGCCTTTGGCGAGGAAGCTCTTGCCGATGACGACCGCATCTGCCAGGGCTGTCCATTCCCGGAGTTCGCCGGTGGTATCGGCCACGTAGCATGCGTGCTCCGGGGTGCCGGCGGGCAGTTCTCCCGCGGTGCGCAGGATGGGGGAGAACCCGGCCTGCTGCAGGTCGGCCACTACCATGGCGCGGCGTTCCGCATGGCGGGGAACAATGAGCGGGAAGGCTCCTGCCTGGCGGATGGCCGTGGCGATGAGTGCTTCTTCTCCGGCGTGAGTACTGGCGGCCAGCACCACGGGCTTACCGCCCCGGAGGGTGTCGAGAATGCTGCGGAAATCTTCGCGCAAGGTCTGCGGGGCATCTCCCATTACATCGAACTTGATGCTGCCGGGAGCACTGATGATTCCGGGATTCACCCCGATGCGGGCAAAACGGCCCATGTCGTTCTCGTTCTGGGCACCCAGGGCGCTGAGCCGTTCGAAGAGCAGGCGGGTGATGCCCCGCACCTTGGCGTAGCGGCCTTCGCTGCGGGGCGAGAGCCGGGCATTCAGCATCACCATGGGAATATGCAGCCGGTGGCAGGCTTCGGCGAAATTCGGCCAGAGTTCGGCTTCAATCAATACCACGGCCCGCGGGGCAAAACGCTTCAGGCAGCGCCCGGAAAGGCCCGGGACATCCAGCGGGGAATACAGCGGGCGCACATTGGGCAGTGCGGCATCCCTTGCGACCTGGTGACCGGTGGCGGTGCTGGTGGCCAGAATGACGGGTTCGCTGTGGGTTTTGCACCATTCGCGGATGAATTTGAGCGCGATGAATACCTCGCCCACGCTTACGGCATGTACGTAGAGTCCTCCTTTGGGTTCCTCGCTGGCGGGGCATCTGTAAATGCCGAAACGCTCGGAAAGCCCCGTGCCGAATCCCCCGCGCTTCTTCATTTTGATGAGGTATCCCGGTATGGAGAGAATCAGGAATACGGGCAGGAGCAGATTGTAGAGAAGGAGAAAAATGAAGCGTTTCATACGGTTTCGACCTGGTAGAAAAGAATGACATTTTTGCCGTAATGGCGGGTATCCACAAGTTTCCAGCCGGGGAATTCGCGGCTGTGAGAATCGCCCACTCCGTAGCCTTCCTGCGCTTCGGCAATGAAGTAGCCCCCCTCGGCGAGCAGCTCGTGCAGGCGGTCGGTCATCAGTTCGGCTATCATGTCGCGGTCTCCTATGGCCTTGGCATAAGGGGGGTCGGCGAAGATGTAGTCATAGCGCCCGGCATCGCGCTTGACAAATTGCAGGCAATCGCTCTGTACCACGCTGCCGCCCACCAGACGGGAACGCTCCAGATTCTGGCGCGCCATGGCGCAGGAGGGGCGCGCGGCATCCACCATGCGGGCGCTGGCAGCTCCCCGGCTCAACGCTTCGATTCCCACGGAGCCGGAGCCGCAGAACAGGTCGAGCACCCGTGCCCCCTGGATGGTGGGGCCGAGAATATTGAAAAGCGCTTCGCGTACCCGGTCCTGGGTGGGGCGTACCTCGCCCTGCGGCACGCGGATAGGCAGTCCCTTGGCTGCTCCTGCTATGATTCTCATCTGGTGGTGATAATGTAAGAAACGGGAGACACGGCACTGGGTAGCCTGCCTCCCGTTATTGTTTGGTAAATCGGGTGGGTGTACCCCTTGCGTTTATTTCTGGCCGGGACGCGTGGCGCGTGCGCTGGCAGAGGTGATGGGGAAGATAATGGTGTAACCGTGGTTGGCAATGACGGTGCCGCTGAGGGTGGAGCGCTCTACCAGACTGTAGGTCAGGTAAATGGCCTTGCCATCCGTAGTCTTGGTGAGACGCAGCATTTCTCGCAGGTTGGTCAGGGAATCCTTCTTCTCCATGACCCATTCGTTACCGGTCTGAGCGCCGTAGTCGAAGCGGTCATCTGCCGAAAAGGCGGTACCTGTCAGCTCGCCATTGTTGGAGACCCACACGTTGCGGCTGGCATCGTAGTGCAGGGAGCTGATGGTCAGCGGCTGGATATTGCCATTGGAAAGGCGGGTGCCGGAAAGAATGTCGTAGATATTGTTATCGTCAGTCTTCAGACCTACCACGACTTCAGCGCGCTTCACAAGCTGGGTCTTCTTCCAGGCGGCGGCATATTTATCATACTCTGCCTTATCCGGCCAGAGGTCTGCATCATAGTCCATGAGGCGGTCGGGTGCGCTCTTGCTGTTGATTGCTTCCTGCTTTTCCTTGGGCAGCTGCATGAAACGCTCAAGAGCAGCGCGGTGCAGCTCAACGAAAGAGGCATCGCGGGCAGGGATGACCACAAAACCCTGTACGGTAGCTCCGTTGCAGGGCAGGTATTCTGCAATTGCCTGAGGGGCGCTCTCAGCCACCGCGGTGCTGCAGAGAACCACGGGTGCTGCCAGTATGCTGAGGGTGATGCGAGTCAGATTCATATCGTATATGCCTTACTCTATCACCGTTTTTTTTTCTTGGCAAGCACGAATTTCGGTGGTATTGTCATGCTATGACATGCCTGCGTGCTATTAACCGTCTGTTGCTGACAGGGGCTTGTGCAGCTGTGCTGTTTTCCTGTCAGAGCCCGACTCCCATGAGCCGGGCCAGTCAGAATCCCGTCATGTACCAGATGCTGAGCCCGGAGCACCAGATGCTGGTGCAGCAGGGGCGCATCTGCGAGGGGATGAGCAAGGATGCCGTGTTTCTGGCATGGGGAAATCCGAATACGCCGCCGATGACTGGTCAGCAGAATGGGACCCCCTATGAAAAGTGGGTATACGTGGTGTATGACCCGGTGCTGATGAGTACCGTGGGTGTGGGAGCCGGCTGCTGGCACGGTGGCTGCTGGTATGGCGGGGTGGGCAGCTCGACTGCTTATGTGCCGCGCGAGGCTGCGTGGGTGATGTTTCAGAATGACAAGGTGACTTCCTGGGAGAGCCGCAAACGTTGATTTTTTTATGGAAACTGCTATTTATACGCTCAAAACGTCGGAAATCTGTGTTCAGATTACCAATCTCGGAGCCCGTGTGCTCAGCTTCGAATACCAGGGGACGGAGTGCCTGGCCGGTCCCCGTACGCTGGAGGAAGTGGCTGCGGATACCTGCTACTGCGGTGCCATCTGTGGCCGCGTGGCTAACCGCATTGCCGGTGGAACCTTTGTGCTCGATGGCGCAGAATACCAGCTGGCGGTGAATAATGGCCCGAATCACCTGCATGGCGGTGCCACCGGTTTTTCCGACCTGCCCTGGGTGGTGGAAGAGGCCACCGGTTCGCGTCTGGTGCTTTCTCTGGTTTCTCTGGACGGGCAGGAAAATTATCCGGGCACGGTGAGTGTTCGTGCGGTCTATGCGGTAGAGGGGCGCCGTCTCTCGCTGCAGATGGAGGCTGTTACCGATGCTCCCACCCTGCTGAATCTCACGAATCATGCGTATTGGAATCTGAACGGAGCCGGCACGGTTGATACGCATTGCCTGCAGGTAAATGCCTCTGCTTATACGCCCATGGTGTCCAATATACCCACTGGCGTCATTGCGCCGGTTGAGGGTACGCTTTATGATTTGCGCCGTCCTGCCTGCCTGGGTGAGCGGAATGCTCCGGGAGCCATTGCCGGCGGGTACGATGATAACTATGTGCTGCCTGCTGCTCCCGGTGTAAAACTGGCGGCGGTGCTTACGAATGGTCGCCGTACGCTGCGCGTGCTGACGGATGCTCCCGGTCTGCAGGTATATACGGGTGATTACCTGCCGCTGCCGCGTGGTGGTGTGGCGCTGGAGGCTCAGAATTTTCCGGATTCTCCTCACCAGCCGCATTTCCCCACCATTGAGTTGCGTCCCGGCGAAACCTACGCCCGCACGATTGCCTGGGAAATCGATTAAGCACCCCGGCAACGGAACTCTGATTCAGGCCGCGCCTTTCACTCTGCTGAGGGCGCGGTTTTTATTTGCGGCGCAATTCAATGGCACATTCGATGGAAGCCAGGAGAATCTGGATGTAGCCCAGTAGTTCGATGGGCTCTTCCATGATGCGTCGCACCAGGTGACTGTCCACGCTCTGGTCGCCCAGCATATCGACCAGGAAACTGCGGTGGCCCAGACATTGCGCTACCGGAATAATGATGATGAGCGCTGTCAGCATCATGTGGAAAGCATAGCTGTGCAGAAAATCATGCATGGCAGGACCGATTTCCCTGCGTTTGCAGATGAGAAGAACCAGCCCGGAAATCGGGAACAGCCAGCACCAGGACCAGCCGATGAGGGGAATTGCGTTGTCGAAGAAGGAATCCTGCTCGCGAACCAGAGCCGCCAGCGCCAACATGCCCAGGCTGAAGAGAATGGGACGGTAGGTCTTGTTGCGGAAAGCCTGAATGCTGAAGCTCGTCGCAATGAGAAACAGTACAACAGACTGGATGCTTTCAAACATGCCGTATTCCTGCACCGTGGCGGATTTGAATACATCTGCCACCTGCCAGAACACGATGACGATAAGCGTGAGCAAGACCAGGTAGATGAACTGGCGGAAGAGTTTCAGGATGAGGGGCAGGTGATTCATATGCAACAAACTGGTTACTGAGAAGTCACCTGAAAATCAAGAGAAATCGCATGTTAATCCCGCATGCGGCGGTCGGCGTGGGTGCCGGTTTTGCCTTCTTCCCGTTCCATGGCACGTTGTTTCCAGAGCGGCAGGTGTGTTTTGCGGGCTTTGCGGCGTTTGCGTGCCGCCACTCGCTCTCGGTGGCGTTCCTGTTCTTCGGCCAGTTTTCGGGCGTGGTCGCGCTCGCGCTGGGCATTTTCCATACGCTTGCGGATGCGGGCTGAGTGGTCATTGCCCGCGGGGGTGATGGTCCAGGGACCGGCCCCTCCGGATTCGGTGATGGGCAG
>JAZRBC010000180.1:0-5574 GCA_045634905.1 Akkermansia sp. | reverse complement strand
GCTGACCGATTACGAGTTCGTGATGGTGAGCAACCAGGACGGCCTGGGTACCGATTCCTTCCCGGAGGACACCTTCTGGCCGGTGCATAACTTTATTCTCGACACGCTGAAAGGCGAGGGTGTGGAGTTTGACGATATCCTTATCGACCGCCATTTCCCGCACGATAACGCCCCCACCCGCAAGCCCGGCACCGCCATGCTCACCGCCTACATGGACGGCTCCTATGACCTGGAGAACTGCTATGTCATCGGCGACCGTGCCACAGATGTGCAGCTGGCTCAGAATCTGGGCTGCAAGGCGCTGCAGATTGGCACCGACGGCATGGACTGGAAGAAGATTACCGAGATTCTGGTGGCAGGCGAGCGCAGCGCCGAGGTGCAGCGCACCACCCGCGAGACGGATATCTACGTGAAGCTCGAACTTGACCGCCCCGGTTATTGCGAGGTAAGCACGGGGCTGGGCTTTTTCGATCACATGCTGGCCCAGCTTGCCCACCACGGCGGCATGGGCGTGACCATTCGCGTGAAGGGCGACTTGTACGTGGACGAGCACCACACCATCGAGGACACCGGCCTGGCTCTGGGCGAATGCCTGCGCAAGGCTATCGGCAACAAGCTGGGGATTTCCCGCTATGGTTACTGCCTGCCCATGGATGATTGCCTGTGCCAGGCTGCGCTGGATTTCGGCGGTCGCCCCTGGCTGCAGTGGGAGGCTGAGTACAAGCGCGAGCGCATCGGCGACATGCCCACGGAGATGTTCTACCATTTCTTCAAGAGCCTGAGCGATGCCGCGCTCATGAATCTCAGCATCAAGGCCGAGGGAGATAACGAACACCACAAGATTGAAGGCACATTCAAGGCACTGGCCCGCGCCATCCGCGTGGCGGTGCAGCGCGATGTGCGCCACCTGGTGCTGCCTTCCAGCAAGGGAACGCTTTGAGATATGAAAGTAGCCGTTGTCAGATACAATGCGGGCAATATCCGCTCCGTCATCAATGCCCTCCACCGCATTGGCGTGGAGCCGGTGGTCACGGATGATGCCGCGGAACTCGCCGCAGCCGACCGCGTTATCTTCCCGGGGCAGGGAGAAGCGGCCAACACCATGGCCTACCTGCGCGAAAGCGGCCTGGGCGAGGTGATTCGCAGCCTGAAGCAGCCCGTGCTGGGCATCTGCATCGGCCAGCAGCTGCTCTGTGCCCATTCCGAGGAGGGCGATACCCCGTGCCTTGGCGTGTTCGAAAGCCCTGTGGTGCGTTTCCCTGCCACCTGCGAGGAAGGCCGCGTGAAAATCCCCCAGATTGGCTGGAACACCATCGAAAACCTCAGCACGCCGCTTTTTGACGGGTTGAAGGAGGGTGATTTCGTCTATTTTGTGCATAGTTTCTACGTGCCTGACTGCGCGGAGGCCATAGCCCGCACCACCTACGGCGGCGTGACCTACGCCTCCGCCCTGCGACGTGGCAATTTCTACACTACTCAGTTCCACCCCGAGAAAAGCGGTGATGTGGGCCTGCGAATCCTTCACAATTTCATTTACCTCTGCCATGATTGAGCTCATTCCCGCAATCGACATCATCGGCGGCCAGTGTGTGCGCCTCACCAAGGGCGACTACGCTGCCCGGAAAACCTATGACCCGCATCCTGAGGACGTGGCCCGCCGCTTCTATGATATGGGCGTGCGCCGTCTGCATGTGGTGGACCTCGATGGCGCCAAGGCTGACCACATCGTGAATCTGGAGACGCTGAAGAAAATCACCGCTCTGGGCATGACGGTGGATTTCGGCGGCGGTATCAAGCAGGAGAGCGACCTGCAGGCCGCCTTCGATCATGGCGCCGCCATGGTGACCGTGGGCAGCCTGGCAGCTACCGACCCTCAGCGCCTGCTGAAGTGGGCAGAGAAATATGGCCCCGACCGCTTCATTGTGGGGGCCGATGCGCTGAATGGCCGCGTAATGATCAAGGGCTGGCGCGAGGACGGCGGCATGAGCCTGGATGAATTCGTGAGCTTCTACATGAGCCATGGCATCACCCGCGTGCTTTGCACCGATATCTCGCGCGATGGCACCCTGGGCGGCCCGAACGCTGAGCTGTATCAGGAAATCATGGCCAAGCACCCCGGCTGCCGCCTTATCGCCAGCGGCGGTGTGAGCTGCACAGAGGACATACGCGCGCTCGATGCCGCCGGCATCCCCTCCGTCGTCTTCGGCAAGGCCTACTACGAAGGCCGCATCAATCTTCCGGAATTAATCACTAATCATTAATCACTAATCATTTCATCATGCTCGCCAAGCGTATCATTCCCTGTCTCGATGTGAAGGATGGCCGTACCGTCAAAGGTATCAACTTCGTGAATCTTCGCGATGCCGGCGACCCCGTGGAGCTTGGCAAGGCCTACAGCGAGCAGGGGGCAGATGAACTCGTCTTCCTCGATATCACCGCCTCGCACGAAGGTCGCAAGACCTTCACCGATATGGTATCCCGCGTGGCAGAGACGGTTTCCATCCCGTTCACCGTGGGCGGCGGCATCAATGAACTGGCGGATGTGGCCCGCCTGCTCGAAGCCGGTGCCGACAAGGTGAGCCTTAACTCTGCTGCCCTTCGTAACCCGAATCTGGTGAATGAGATAGCCTCCCACTTCGGCTCCCAGGTCTGCGTGGTCGCCATCGATGCCCGAAACGATGCCGATGGCTGGCACTGCTATGTGAATGGCGGTCGCATCCGCGTGGAGCGCACGCTTCTCGATTGGGCTCGCGAGGTGGCAGACCGCGGTGCCGGTGAAATCCTCTTCACCAGCATGGACCACGATGGTGTGAAGCAGGGCTTTGCCAACGAAGCCCTTGCCCTCCTTTCCGATTCCCTCGGTATTCCCGTCATCGCCAGCGGTGGTGCAGGGGCCAGAGAGCACTTTGCGGATGCTTTCCGCCTCGGCCATGCCGATGCCGCTCTGGCCGCCAGCGTGTTCCACTTCGGTGAAATCAAAATCCCGGAGCTCAAGCAATACCTCCACAATGAAGGTATCTGCGTGAGACAGTAAACGATTGATGCCGATTGATATCGATTCCGTGCGTCAGCTTGTCTGCCTCGATTGCGTGGCTGGCAGCAAGGCCTATGGGCTGGATACCCCGGCGAGCGATGATGATTTCAAGGGGGTGTTTCTGGCGCCCCTGCCGCTGGTGCTCACCGGGCAGGCACCTGCGATGGTGCAGGATGAGAAGCACGACCGCCAATATACGGAGCTTGGGGCGTTCTGTCGCGAGCTGGAGCTGAATAACTCCGGCGCCATGGAGCTGTGGGCCTGCATGGGCGGAGAGCAGGAACTGTACTGTGCTCCCTGGTTGCGCGAGTTCCTGGGGCATTATAATTTTCTGTCCCGTCGTTGTTATTACACCTACATGGCGAATGCTGAGCGGCAACTCAAGCGCATTTGCTCCACACACAGTAAAGCTGCAGAGCCACCGCCTGCACCCGCTGTCGCGCAGGACTTCGCCCTCGTGCTGCAGGGCGCTGCCATGCTGCCCCTGGTTGACTGGCTGGCAGAGCAGGGGCTCGGCTTGTGCGATGTGGCTGCCCGGCGTCTGGTGGGAGATGAAAATCTTTATGCCCTGTACCGCCATTCCTCACCCCACGGGCTTTTCGGTAAGGATGGTACCACCATTTCGACTCCGCGTCTGCCCGAGGTGGCTCCCCTGCTGGGAGTCATGCTTTTCCGGGCCGCGGCCTACAGCCAGCAGAACCGCCGCTGTGCCCAGTACCGCGAGTGGCTCGAAAAACGCAACCCCGCGCGCCTGGTGACAGATGCTGCGCTGGAATCCGGGCAGGGGAGTTACGATACCAAGCACATGGGCCACGTGTTCCGCCTGCTGCACACCGCCCGCGAAATTGCTGTCGAAGGGCGCATTCACGTGCGCCGCACGCATGATAACGCTTTCCTCCGCGAGGTGCGCGCCGGTCGCCTGCCTCTGGATGAACTGATGAGCATGGCGAAAGAGGAAATGTCTGCTCTGAAGCCACTTTATGATGCCTCCGGCCTGCCTGAGACGCCGCAGATTGATGGCATGTGGGAGGAACTTGCCCAACTCCGAATCCGATTACACGATGAATCCCATTGAACAGGAAATTCAGCAGAAGCTGGATGCTTTGCAGGCGGAGAAGAACTGTCGCCTGCTGCTGGCTGTAGAATCCGGCAGCCGCGCCTGGGGCTATGCCTCGCAGGACAGTGATTATGATGTGCGCTGCATCTACTATTACCCGCAGGAGCGGTATCTGGATGTGCGCCTGCCGCGCGACACGGTGGAATGGGAGCTCAACGAGGTGTTTGATATCACCGGCTGGGAATTGCGGAAGTCGCTTGGACTGGCGCTTAAATCGAATCTTACCGTTTTTGAGTGGGCTGATTCACCCATTGTGTACCGCACCAGCCCCTGGCACGAGGAGTTCCGCAGCGTTATCCGTTCGGTGATGCAGCCCCGCATGCTGGCCTCCCGTTATCTGGGTATGGCTGCTTCTACCATGCACCGCTATCTGCAACGCGACGAGGTGCCTTACAAGCAGTATTTCTATGCTTTGCGCCCTCTGCTGGCTGCCCGCTGGGTGATGCAGGAGCTGGTGCCTGCCCCCGTTCCCTTTGCAGATCTGCGTCCTCTGTTGCCGCAGGAAATGCAGAGCGTGACCGATGAATTGCTGGCTCTGCGCAATGGCTCTACCGAAAAAGCCACCGGTCCGGCACATCCCGTGGCAGATGCTTTCATTGTGCGCGAACTGGCTGCGCTCGATGCCATGCTGCAGAATATGCCCGCTCCCGCCGAGCCGGATACCGCGCCGCTGGGCGCTTTCTTCCGTAGTGTGGTGGCTGCCGGTCAGTCAATATGAAGAAAACAATATGAAGAAAATCGTACTGATACTCTTGGCTCTGGGCTTGCTGCTGATGATGTTCATGCCGCGCTGGGTCAGGGTGGGAGGTATCAGCTGGTGGCATATTACCGTACCCGGTTCTGCAAGTACTCAGTGTATCGTTGAGGTTGTTTCCTGGCAGGGAGAGACGATTTATTGCCGTTTTTTCAGCCCGCCTGTGGATGTTTGCCTGGAGTATGAGGGATATTTAACGCTTACAACCTGTCTGAATGGCGACCCGTTGCGTTATTATGATGTGCAGCAGAGAACATACATATCCTGGCAGGAGCTGGAACGTCGCAATCCCGCCCTGATTCCTAAGCCTGCATCCCGTACCTATGTTGATGATGACTGGGGAATGACCAATCTGTACAATATCGCCGGCAGAGAGCCGTTCAAAACGCACTTCATTCAATACGTAGAGAAGAATCTTCCTCGCAGTTAGTGCGTGTGCTGCCGTGAGACCGTTTTTTGTGCTGTTTTTCCTGCATTCTGGTGCTGAAATGTCGTAACTGGTTTGTGCTGCAGTAAAAAAAGGTGGCAATTCCCCGAACTTGTGGTATACTCTGCCCGCAACCGCTTAATTCCGCATATGACAATCGACTTCGACAAGTGCGGCGGCCTGGTGCCCGCCATTATTCAGGATGCCGCCACGGGCAAGGTGCTCATGATGGGCTACATGAA
>JAZRBC010000179.1:0-1594 GCA_045634905.1 Akkermansia sp. | reverse complement strand
TGAAGTACACGGAGGGGGCTTTTGCACCTGAAAAGCCTTGAAATTCCACGAATCTCGGGTATAATGCGCGGCATGAACGCTTCCTTTGCTCTTATATCACTGGGCTGTGCCAAGAATCAGGTGGATTCCGAACATATGGTGGGCTGTATGTCGGAGGCCGGGTTCAGGCAGGTAGAGCCGGGGCAGGCCGATGTGCTCATCATCAACACCTGCGGCTTTATCGACCCCGCCAAGGAGGAAGCAATCAACACCATTTTTGATGCCGTGCGTGCCCGCGAGGCGGGTGATGCACCTGCTGAGCAGAAAATCATCGTGGCCGGGTGCCTTTCCCAGCGCTATGCAAAGGAACTGGCCAAGGAAATGCCCGAGGTAGCCTGCTTCATGGGCGTGGATGAAATCACCCGCGTTGCGGAGATTGCCACCGCCTGCCTGAACGGCACGGCTGAGAAAACCTACACCACCAAGGTTTCCACCTATCTGCCGGATTGGGGCGTGCCTCGCAAGCTGATTTCGCCGCCGCATTATGCCTATGTAAAGATTGCCGAAGGCTGCAACCACGCCTGTGCCTACTGCGTGATTCCGCGCATCCGCGGCGGTCACCGCAGCCGCCCGCAGGCGAATATCCTCAAGGAGGTGCGTCATTGGGTGGAGCAGGGGGCAAAGGAAATCAACCTCATTGCTCAGGATACCACTTACTATGGCATGGATAAGTGGGAGAAGCGCGGCAGCAAGACGGCCGGTGTGGATTCCAGCCGCGGTGAGTCGCTGGCCACGCTGCTGAGAGAGATAAATGCCATTCCCGGAGATTTCTGGATTCGCGTGCTCTACACCCACCCCGCCCACTGGAGCAAGGAACTTATTGATACCTTTGCCGAGTGCGAAAAGGTGGTGAAGTATGTGGATATTCCGCTGCAGCATATTGCCGACGGAATTCTGGACAGCATGCGCCGCAAGACGGATGGCGACTACATCCGCAACCTCATCCGCGATATCCGCGCTGCGGTGCCGGGTATCGGCCTGCGCACCACCTTCATCTCCGGCCTTCCCGGCGAAACCGAGGAAGACCACGCGGAGCTGCGTGATTTCATCAAGGAGTTCCGCTTCGAGCGTGCCGGTGTGTTTGCATACTCCAAGGAGGAAGGCTCACTGGCAGCAAAGATGAAGAACCAGGTGCACCATGCCACCAAGAAACGCCGAAGCAATGAGCTTTCCATGCTTCTGGCCGGCATTGCCGACGAAATCGGTCAGGAGAGTGTGGGTACGCGCATGCGTGTGCTGGTGGATGCTCCCGGTATTGCCCGTGGTCCCTGGGACGCCCCGGATGTGGACGGCTCCATTCACGTAGACCCGGCCTTGCCCGTCGGTGAGTTCGCTGAGGTTGAAATCGTGGATTCCATCGCCTACGAGCTTTTTGCCGAGGGCGCCGAGGAACCGGATTTCGGTGAAGAATAAGTAGCGGCCTTATTTAGTCGGTCGCACAAAGATACGGCGGCCTTTTTCGTAGATGCTGCAGGGAATGGCGGCTATGCCGCTGGCTACCGGCACCACCGTGTTGGCCAGAATTGTTCCCGGAATGTCGACGAGCACAAAGGAG
>JAZRBC010000178.1:0-3147 GCA_045634905.1 Akkermansia sp. | reverse complement strand
CTCGCCCGCCTTGGCGCAGGTGAGCGAAACGCGCACCACATCGCCCACGGCAAACTCCGTAGCTTCGCGCCAGATACCGTCCTCGCCCTTCTTTTCGTACACGCGGGTCATCTGCAGCCCCTTCTCCGTCACGCCGGGGTACTCGGTCTGCTGCGGCTGAGCCTTGGCGCGCAGCACGGCATAGACCGTGCCACGGAGCGCATCGTAACGGAAACCCGGCTGCTGGTTCTGCACGGTGTACACCCCACGGTCGAGCGTGGCAATGCCGTGCGGCAGGCGCAGAATGGCCTCCACCCTGGCACCGGGGGAGTTGCCCACATAGGTCATGAGTGCGTAGAGCGACCAGGCGCTGCGCCAGCTGCTGTAGTGGCGTTCATCTGCCGCGCGGGAGCGCATCCAGCGCAGGAAGGCCTCGTGACGGCCGTCGTTATTGGTGCGCAGGTACTCGAGGAACTCGATATCCTGGCGCACCGTGCCGCTGCACCACCAGCTCTGCTCCGTCTGCTCCAGGGCAGCTTTCAGGGCATCGCGCTGGGCTTCTCGGTTCTGCAGAGCGCGTGCCGCCTCGTAGCGGGTGAGCGGGTTGGTGGCAGAAAGGTCCGTCTTAGCCAGATAATCAAGCAGCTTGTACCACTTGTCCCAGGGCAGCGTATGCCCACGTTCCTCGGCCATGCGCAGCACCATGGCCACGTGTGCGCTCACCCAGGGTGAGCTCTCACCCCCGGATACGTTGGAAGGCAGGCCACCATCGGCATTCTGGTGATTGAACAGCTGCACCACCTCGCGGGAGATAGTGCGGCTCACCTGCTCTGCCGGAGTCTGAGCCATGCGCGGACACAGAGGTGCCAGGCGGTCATACAGCAGCCAGGGCATCAGAGCCGAAGCCCGGCACTCCAGGAACGGCCACCCGGTCTGCTGCAGCAGGAAATCCACCCCGCCCTGCAGGTGCAGCAGCGGATTGGCAGAAACCAGCAGCTCCAGCTCGCAACCGGGCGCGTTGGCCAGCTCCGGTGCCAGCAGATTCTGCGGCACCAGCTCGCCCTGACCCGGTTCCAGCACCAGGTGGTGGGCTTCCTTGAGCAGCGGAGAGGGGTGGCGCACAGCGAAGCTACCCTCAACGGCATCCTGCCCGCTCTCACCGGTAGCAACCCAGCGGCAGGTGTGGGTACCGGTCTGCTGCGGAGCCACCTCGAACACGAGCGTGGCACTGCAACCTGCAGGAATCGTGACCTGCTGCGGCTCGCCACCACCTTCCAGCTGCACCTGCCAGCTGCCCTCTGCGGCGGTATTGTTGGTCACCGTGACCGGTAGCTGCAGCTTATCGCCCACGCTCATGAACAGAGGGGTGCCGGCGCTGAGCATCACTGGCTGATTTACCGTGAAATCACCCGTCTGAGCTCCGAAGCGACTGCCGCCCTTATCTGCCGCCACCGCAAATACACGGTAGGTGGTCAGCGTATCCGGCAGGGTGCAGGTGGTGCTGAAGCGTCCCTCTGCATCCGTCTTCAGCGCGCTGCGCCACAACGCCAGCGGCGCAAAATCGCGACGCACAGGAGCTGCACTCATCGGCGGGCCAAGCACGGCCAGGGCGCGCGCGCGGTATGAATCTCTGGCAGATTTCCGATAAAGAGTAGAACCCGAGGCATGCGCCGCAACGTAGGAAGGCCGGGAAGAATCCATCCCCGTGCCCACAATGACCGCAATAGCATCGTCAGCAGAACCATCCAGCCGGACATCTATGAACTCCTGCATCCACCAGGGTTGCTGCTTCCAGCTGCCGTCCGCCATGCGGCCCTCACCCTGCCACACGCCGGGAAGCGGACTCAGCGTCAGGCGCTCTTCATCCCAGTTCAAATCATAATCCTCATCCAGCAGGTAAGGCCAGAAGCTACGCCAGCGGCTCAGCGATTTCACCACATCGGGGGCGGCAGAACCACCCCAGGACTCCAGCATGCCGGCATCCACCGCATACAAAGTCACCGCTGCACAGGCAGGGCTGCCATCCGGCAGCGTCACACGACCGGAAAGCGTCTGGCTCGCGCCCGGACGCACCGTACCCGGCAGCTCGAGCTGCACCTTCAATTCATTCTGCGTGGCCGGCAGTTGCAACACTTCAAAAGTCCCGCTTGAGAGAGAAAGCGTACCGGTTTCCTGATTCCGGTGAATCATGGCAGCATTCAGCACCACCTGGCCGGTCTCATGCTCCATCAGCGGAGCCATGAAGCGCGACACACCTTTCTGCACCGCCAGCACCACCGCACGCGTAGAGGAACCATGGCGAACCAGCAGCAGCATCTCACCATCCTCCTGCGTATTCAGCACCAGTTCACCGGGTTTATCGCCCTTGTCCAGCCCGGAAACGCCTGTCTCCGCACGCTGCGACCGGGGATAATACGAGAATGAGTGTTTGAACATGTTTCCCCGGTAATCGCGGCCTTCGACCAGCACGGTAAACTCACCATCCGGCGGCACACCATTACGGCTCACCACATCTGCCAGAGGCAGCGGCACGCCCACCGCGCAATCGGCCGGCACATTCACCCACTCCGACCAGAGCTTTTCCTCCTGCTTACCGACCAGAGCAAAGCCATTCGGCATCTTCTGCACATGCTCCCGGCGGTTCAGCAGCGTCACGCGCACCGACAGGCCATACGGCAACGCCTCATAGCAGCATGCGCAGAGCAGCCGCAGATTCGCCGCTTCATCCATCAATACGGGAACCACCTCCGACGCATAGCATATGCTGTAATGAGAAAAGGCGATGTGTTCCTCGCGCTCATTTGCAACGGAGCCTTCGTACCATACATCAAAATCCTCCGTCACTTTATCTTCAATCGCTTTGCGGAACTCAGCCGTACCATCCTCAGCCAGCGGCAGCTCGGTTTCGAGCTCATAGGCAGGGGTATCACCTACCCTCACGGCACGCGAGCCCGCCAGAGGCAACCGGGTGTGCAGTTTCAGCACCACACGGCCACGACTCACGGGAGCACCATTGAAATCCACCGCTTTCACGCGCAGTGCGAGTTCCTTCGGTGACACTTTTTCGGTCAGGTCCTCGACCTCTACCTCAAACGAATCGCGGCGGAACACCTCGCACGCCACAGAGCGGCGCGCCAGCGTCCGCGGGCGTGTCGTACCCACCTCAAT
>JAZRBC010000177.1:0-5942 GCA_045634905.1 Akkermansia sp. | reverse complement strand
AAATGTTTCCAGAAGCTGCACCGGCTGGCCCCTTCCGATTCTGAGTGCTGCCTGGAGCTGGCTCAAGCGTATGCCCTGGGTGCCGGTGTGCGGCAGGATGATGAGATTGCCCTGCGCTATTTCCAGAAAGCCGCCAATCTGGGGGATTCCTATGGCACGTTCATGGTGGGCCTGCATTATTATGAAGGCCTGGGGACTCGCCGCAATTTCAAACGCGCGGTGGATTATTTCAAGCGCTCGCTGGAGATGGGTGATACCCACGCGCTGTATCACCTGGGTATCTGCTGTTCCCGAGGTGAGGGCGTGCGGCAGGATGCTGTCGCTGCGGTCGGGTACTGGCAGCGTGGCGCTGCGATGAATGATTCCCCGTGCTGCGTGGCGCTGGCCATGCACTGTGTGGATGGTGGCGAGCTGCAGCGCGCGGAGGAGCTGCTGGCGCAGGCCCGCGAGCATATGATGGCTGGTGATGAGGAATTGGAGCGCCAGATGGAAATCGTGGAGCTCTGCATTGCTACTGCCCGCAACTCGGACGCAGGGGCTGGGGATTCAGAGTGAGTCCACGCGCTGTATCGGGCGCATAGCTGATTCAGTTAAAAAGCTTCCTGTCGGAATGGGCAGGAAGCTTTTTGTGGTACTAGGGGGAAATGAAGAATGAAAAATGAAAGGTGAAAAATGAAGAATGGGAAATTCTAAAAAGTCCACGGAGTGGGCGACAGCTGTAACACAGGGGTGAAGCAGCTTCGCTGCCTAACCCCTGTTTCTCACAAAAATTATACTGGAACCCCGTGGAACGGTGGTGACAGCAACCTTGGCCTCAATAACTAGCGTCGGTTGCTGTCACCACAGGTTCCCTGGGTTCCATTTCCTTTTTTTATCCAGCAGGGGTTCCGCGAGCCATGCGGCTCGCTCCACCTCCTGCCTAACGGCTTACCGCCCTACGGGCTCAAAATTCCGCTACGCTGACGCTCCGTAAACTACTCTACAAATTCCAATCGGGCTGCATTATAATTTCCGGACTTTTTAGAAATTCCCGAATAAAAAGTGAAAGATGAAAAATGAAAGGTGAAAAATGAAGAATGCATAGGCACTACTCCGGGTAGCGCAGGGTGAAGGGCTCCAGACCGCTGGCGATGGGAGACTGGGCGCCGTTCAGGTAGCAGAAGGCCTTGTACACCAGCAGACCACGCATGTTGCTGCGCTCCGGCTCGGCGGTGATGATGTGGTTCATCAGCACCCAGGCGGGAGTCATGCCGTTGCGGTACTGCTCTGCCTGCACGTGGAACTGGCGGAAGCCTGCGGCGTACAACTCCAGAATCTGCCGGCGCGAGAGTGCGTTGCCGGGGGAGCCGGGGGAGGACATGATGGCCGGCATCTGTTCGCTGCGGCGTACTTTGAAGGCAAATTCGTACGGGCGGATTCGCATCTGGGCGAGCAGCAGCAGCATATCGCGGTGGGCGTTCCTGCTGCCCTGGCGGCAGCAGTCGTTGATGACGACGACGCAGCGCTCCGGGTGCTGCAATTCCTCCAGCAGACGCGGGTTGCGGGTGCTGGCCGGGTAGAGCTGCACCTTCTGGTATAGACTGAGCAGCTGGTTGTAGAAAGCGGCATCCGGTTCGCGCTCTTCGCACACGCTGCGGTTCATGTGCGCGATGAGCGGCAGTTTCGGGAAATTGCGGGGCAGCCCCATGGCCACGCGGTCATCGGCCACGGCGACTGCGTTCTGGTGCGTGGGGTTGTTCTGCAGCAGCTCGCTCACGAGGTAGAGCCCGAAATCATCCTCCAGCAGGTTTTTGGCGACATAGGGGTTATCGAAGCTCAGACAGACAGGTTGCTTGAGCTCAGCTGCTTTGCGAAGTAGCTGGCTGTATGAGGTGGGCGAGGTGAGGGGGCGTTGGGTGGACCAGTCGAGGCTCCAGGCGCAGGCCGGTGTGGCGTGCAGGCAATCCAGGCGGAGGATGCCGTCCAGTTCCTTGCTTATCCCCTCGCAGAGCTGCAGCATGGTGGTGCCGTGCAGCAGGCCGCCACCTACGCTCCAGCAGGCCCCGGGCATGTAATCTTTGGTAAAGTAATCAGTATTCATTCCTTGGGGTAACGGGGGTAAAACTTTCCAGGAAGGCTACGCCGAGGCTCAGCCACAGGGAATCGGTCTCCTGTTCTTCCGGCAACATGAAGCGCAGCAGGTCATTGATGAGCGGCATGGCATTGGGGTGGGCGCGCCCCTGAAGTTTGAACTTGCGGAAGTCCATGTCGTACAGGTGCTGGATTTCCGGCGTGGTGAGTGCCGCCACGCCTACTTCCGGCCTGGTGAGCATGGCCGGCAGGTTCCGGCAGCCGTTGCGCGACAAGGCTTTGTTGAATTTGGTGGTGTCGTAGCCATCTATGTCGAATGCCTGCTCGGCCATGGTGGTATAATGGAACGCGCGGATGGGACAGCTGCGCATGCAGTATTCGTTCAGAATAAGCTCGTAGCGGTCTTTATCCTCCAGCTTTTCCAGAAGGTCGTAGTTGAATACGTCGTCCGGGTGAATCATCACCTTGTCGTACTTTTCTGCCAGGCGGAGGTAGGAATCCAGCTTGCCTTTGCCGCCATCGCAGGTGATGCGCAGGATGGAGGAAACGGTGTTCAGCTGCGGGTAGTTGGTTTTCACGTGGTCATAGAGGGCATCAGAGCCGATGATGACCGCATGCTGCATGGCCGGCGTGCAGCGCTCTGCAAAGAAACGCAGCAGGCGGTTGCCCAGCATGTTTTTCATATCCGCCTCTTTCAGATTCACATTGGTGAAGGTGAGGTCAACCGGAATGCCGCGTTTCACGTATTCTGCCGCTGCCGTATTGATTTCATGGTCTGTGCGCTGTAGCATGCTCAGCACGCGCCCGCAGTTCCAGTGAAACAGTGGTGAGCCGTGCACCACGGCAAATGGCGCATAGCCCAGCTGTTTTTTGCAGAAATCGTAAAAGCGCAGCAGTACTGCGTCTTTCGCAAATGCACCGGAAACATCCCATTCTGCCTCGGGCCACCGCAATCTGTTGCGAAGATTTGTCATTGCCCCAGACTTTACCACTCCCCATGCGGAGCGTCAAGCTTGCGGTATTGCATCATCGGGGGGCAGGGAGGTGGAATCTTGAATTCTGAATGTAGAATGTATAGAATTTCCTGCGCCTTTGGCGCAGCCGTGTATCGGTCGCGCCAGAGGCGCGGGAACTTCTACATTCAAAATCCCATCTCCCCCTCGTTCTGGGAAGTCCTCTGCCGCCCCTGGACTGGACTCCAATTCCTTTTTATGAGTCAGCAGGGCCTATCGGCCCTGCCTAAGGAGCTAACGCCCTCCGGGCTCCGGATTTCGGCGGGCATTTGCCCGCGAATGGGAGATTCATTGGAGGTGGCAGCCGTGAAATTGCCGACCGTACCGATAGTGAAATCGCGCGTGCGCGAGCTCTGCGCTATGCAGCTCGCAAGCGGCGGGGGGGCATACGCTGCCCGCAGGCGCAGGAAGCTTTACACATTCAAGATTCAAAATTCTACTTTCTACATTCAAAATCTCCTCGTCCTCCTATTCGCCGAGTTAATGCAACTAATTGTGCCAACGAGTATTCTCTTTTTGCGGGCGAACAGTCATACAAATTGACCGTCGGAGGTGCTACAATGGGGAGCGTATGAGTATGAAACCTATTATTGTAGAAGCTGTGAATGCCCAGATTCGTCTGGAGTTCGAGTCTGCTTTCCTTTACCTGGCTTTTTCGGGGAACCTGCGGCAATACGGCCTGCCCGGCATGGGGCACTGGATGCGCGAGCAGTTCCGCGAGGAATGCGGCCATGCGCTGCGTTTTGTGAGCCACCTGGAGAACCGGCGGGCACAGGTGGTTATTCCTGAGATATCGGCGCCGGTGTACCGGTGGGAGAAGCCGCTGGATCTGTTCCGCCTGGCGCTGGAGCATGAGCGCCGCATCACCGCCGCGATTCATCATCTGCTGACCCTCTGCCGCGATGAGCGGGAGTACGCCACGCAGTGCCTGCTGTTCGATTACGTGAAGGAGCAGGTGGAGGAGGAGCTGCAGGTGGAGGAGATTGTGGATATCATGACGCTGTGCGGCTCCCGCATTGATGAACTGCTGGGGCTGGACCAGAAACTGGCTGCCCGCAGCACCCGGGTGTGGGAGTAAGCCTGCTGCGCGAAAGACCCGCCGGGCACACGACTACCCGGCGGGTCAGTTGCTGCTCACTCGAGACAGCACGACAACGAAATGCTTCGATTTATCAGAACGAGAAGACACCCTGGACCCCCATGATGACAACGTCGCTGTTGTCCGGGGCGTAGGCTGGCTTGGAGATGTACTGGATGTGGGGGACCAGCTTGAAGTAATCATTCAGCTGGAGACTGTACATGGCTTCGGCCACATATTCACGGTCATTATCGACAGGGGAAACGCCTTTGAATACGCCGAAGGCTACACCCAGGAAGTCGTCTTCCCGGGAGGGAATGAGCTTCACATTTGCACCGCAGGTGAAGTCGAAGCCGTTGCCGGCATCCTGGCGGGCAGACCAGCCGGCGCGGCTGTACACCGTGAGGGTGTCATTTACGGCGTATTCGATGCTGCCGGCAAGCCCCACATTATTGCTGCTGGTGCCGTCCATGTTATCGATGTAGCGATAGAAGGGATTGAGGCGTATGGTTGTGGAACCATCCAGCATCATGCGGCCATATTCACCCACCAGCAGGAAGCTGTCGTTCCCGTGGAACTTGAAGGGATTGTCACCATAGCCGGTAGCCTCGCTGGAAGCCGCGAACATGACGTAGCTCACCGCGTCAATCTCATGCTGGAGTACCACACCGAGGTTGGCATCCGGCAGACCGAGTACGGAGGAGTTGATGAATCCATCGTTAGTGAAACCGGCAAAGGAATCATTGGCAATGCTCACGGCATCGAAATAGTTGGTGAGATTTACCATGCCGGCGATGACACAGGAGCGCTTATTGTTGAAGTACTGCATGAGAGCTACCTCCGGAAGCACACCATCGTGGCCTCCGTAGATATCGGCGTGTGCGCCGGTGACGCTGCCGGTACCTTCGGTAAACATGTAGCTTGACTGGGCGGAATCTTTATCCAGACCCCAGGAACCGGAAAATTCGACTCGTAACCAGGTGCCACCATGCACATTGTTTTCGATGAGGCGCTGGTTGAGCTGGGCATGAATGAGGAAGAGGTTGGCACTATTGTGTACACCGGGGGAGGTGTTGTTGCTGTGCCAATACCCATAGGCCATATCTACGGCCCATTGGGTGCCGTACTGTTCATTGGCCTTTACCTTATAGGCGGGGTCTCCTTCCTCAGGGGTGAACATGTTAATACCCTGGAGAATGTCTCCTGCCATCGGCTCTGAGGCTTCGCCTGCGATCACGGGCTGGGTGATGAGCCCGGCCAGTGCTATTGCGATTATGTTCGTTTTTTTCATTTTGTTTGTTGATAGAGAACAGAGTCTCTTTGTGTGTGTGTTGTGAGGGTAGGGGAGTTGGGGAAGTGTGTTTATTGTTTGTCTTTATCCTGGTGGATGTTGCGGCAGCCGCAGCTGCCGCTGCACCCGCTGCAGCCGCCGGGGCAGCCTTCATCTTTCGATTTTCGCAGGCAGGAGCGAAGCGCCAGCACCGCCGCGATTACGAGTATCAGGATGATGAGGGCGTCTGCCATGGTTAATTGTTCGTAGCTTGTTTCGGACGCAGCGCCTGAATGATGATGCCGAGACTCAGCACCGCCGCCAGTATCTGCGCACTGCCAATCACACCGGTAGTGAAGTAGAGCCCGATCTGGTAGGTGATGAACGCAATGGCATAGGCCCACAGGGTCATGTACCCGATGGCGAACCAGGTCCAGAGTCCGCTGTTCATTTCGCGGCGTATGGCACCGCATGCCGCAAAGCAGGGGGCGCAGAGCAGGTTGAAGAGCAT
>JAZRBC010000176.1:0-22023 GCA_045634905.1 Akkermansia sp. | reverse complement strand
CCTTCTGAAAACTCGGGAATCTTCTCTCCACCTGCGGCCCACAAGGGAGGTTTCTCCGGCAGTTCCACGCACTCGTAAACCCGCCCGTAGTCAGCTATGCACGACGCGGTCTGCACCTGACAAGCAGCCAGGCATAGCATGGTGGCCGCCGCAATAACGAGATTCTTCATGGTTGCTCCTTTCTTTTTCCGCTGCGGAAATTGCGTGGCCGACAGGGAGATTCTGCCGCCCAGATACCTTTACCCGCCGCTTTGGCCCGAGCCTCGGCTTCGGACAGCACATCGTCATCTGCTGCATAGTGTCGGTAGTGCCATGCCAGCCCTTCCTTGAGCATGAATCGGTTCACGTAGCGCGCACCGGCAAAGACCTTGCCCACGTAGCGGCCATACTGATCAACATCCTGAACCTCTACGCGGATGGGCTTATCGTAAACAAGTCCGGTGAGTTTTTTGCGAGCCGGCAGTGCAAACTCCTGGTCCTTCTCCGGCGCGTCGATGCCGAACAGGCGGACACGAACCCGCTCTCCGCTCGGTAGCTCCAGCAGCAGAGAATCGCCATCTGCCACCCCGACACAGATGCCTTCCAGCACCTGTGTCTGATTTATGGATTCTTCCGGCATGAACTCCGTTATTTCTGCTCGCCGCTGAACCCGATGCGTGAGTTCAGAGGAATCGTCACCGTAGCGGGCTCTGTATAGGTTTCCACCACCACGCAGATTTCCTTCTCATCAGTGGCAAAACCATAGGAATACTCCGTTTCATCCATACCGGAGAATGTTCCGGTACTGACCACATGTATCTTCTTCCCAGAGGGTGTCTTGAAATTGATATCCGCTATGCGGCGGCTGTCTGCCTCCGACATAGAGAACTCGATATCCTCCCCCTTCTCCCACTTATAGGAGATTTCAAGTCCCGGAATATCTAATTTTCCGGATTCGCCGCATTTCACCGTCTGCGCAGGCTGCTTTACCGCCCCGGTAGCGATGGAGACACTCACCGAACCCTTGATTTCCACCCACTCTCCCTTCGGCTGGTTTTCAATATCGAACGCAAGCATATGCGCGGAAGCAGAGCGCGATTTCTCATCCGTCACGAGCCATTCCAGGGGAGAACCGGTGGCATCTGAAATACTGACATCCACCGGGGTAACACTCAGGATACTCTGCTTTTCTGAGGGCACCGTGATTTTCCACACCAACTGCATGGCAGACGGGGCCTTGAAAATGCGGAACATGCTGTGTGAAGTTCTGGTCGGCTCCGCAGCCACGGAATAGTTACGCTGCAGCGAATACAGGGAAAGCTGTGGCGTTTCATTTGCAACAGCACAGTGGACAACGCCCACAAGGCAACAGGAGATAAGAGAAAAAAGCTTCATACATACATAATATACATCTCACCCCGCAGCCAGTCAAGCTAAAGAGTCTGTTAGAATGCTTATATCAACAGGTCACACCGGCATCACCATCATCCTGAACCAGCAGGCGCAGAGGGGCATGCCGGGGCTGTCTCAACCCTGGGTCAGCCTGCAGAATAGCAGCTGCCTCGCGGCTGGCACGGTGAATCAGGCGCATATCGCCCAACCATTCAGTGAACTCGACGGTACCCAGCCCGCTCTGCGCGGTGCCCAGCACATCGCCCGGCCCTCGAAGCCGGAAATCTTCCTCGGCGATTTCAAAGCCGTTCTGAGTCCGGCAGAGCACCTCCAGTTTATCGCGCCCGGGTTCACCCGCCCTGGCTCCGCTCAGCAGAATGCAGTAGCTCTTGTGCTCGCCACGTCCGATACGGCCGCGGAGCTGGTGAAGCTGCGAGAGACCGAAGCTATCCGCATCATTGATAATCATGATATTGGCATTGGGAACATCTACCCCTACTTCCACCACGGTGGTGGCCACCAGTATATCCAGACGTCCGGAGTGAAACTTCTGCATCACGGCATCTTTCTCCTCAGCGGGCAGACGACCATGCAGCAGCCCCAGCTGCCGCTCCGGGAAAAGCTCTTTCCAGCGCTGCAGCTCAGCCGTGGCGCTGGCCTGCTTGCGGGTCTCGCTTTCTTCCACAAGCGGGGACACGATGTATATCTGCCTGCCTTCATCCAGCTGAGTGCGCATAAAAGCGATAATTCGCTTCATGTGCGCCGGGTTCCGGAGCGCAGTCACAATCTCACCACGGTTGGCCGGCAGTTCATCGATGATGGAAACATCCAGATCACCATACAGCGTGAGGGTAAGTGTGCGGGGAATCGGCGTAGCGGTCATCACCAGTACATCGGGATTTTCCCCGCTGGCAATGAAGCGCTCGCGCTGCTCCACACCGAATTTGTGCTGTTCATCAATGACCGCGAGCCCCAGATTCAGAGGCCGGTGCTTCTTGTAAAGCAGCGCATGCGTGCCCACTATGATGCGGGGTGAGGAATCGGGCACTCCGGCATCCAGCACAAGCCCGGTATCATCCACATGTTCAGATGTACGCAGAGATACCGAAACATCTGTATGCTCCAGCAGACGGCAGAAATTGCGGTAGTGCTGCTCGGCCAGAATCTGCGTGGGCGCAATCATGGCAGCCACCTTGCCGCTGCCTACCGCCAGCAGCATAGCACAGAGCGCCACGAGTGTCTTGCCGCTGCCTACATCGCCTTGCAGCAGTCGGTTCATCTGGCGTGGGCTGGCCATATCCTGCTGAATCTCACGCACGCACCTCATCTGGGCTCCGGTAAGGCGGAACGGCAGGGATTCCAGCATCTCATCCATGTAGGCTGAGCAGGTAGCCGTGACCTGACCGGAACGCCCCTGCTGACGGTGGCGGCGCCAGGCCACGCGGAACTGCTGCTCGAAGCATTCGGCCAGAGCGAAACGAAGCCGGGCTTTGCGGTTCAGCTCCGCCTCGTCCGGGAAATGAATATCGCGCACAGCCTGCCAGTAGGGATAGGCCGGTGCCACATCGTAACCGGGCGCAGGCAGCTCCGGAGCCAGGTGTTGCAATACGTTCCATACCAGGGCCCGGTAGTTACGGGCCGCCATGCCTGGAACAGTTTTATATATGGGGACGATGCGGCCGGTATGCACCGGTTCGGCCCCTGGGGTGCGTGCTGGCGGCGGCGTCTGCAGCCCGCCCATGGCTGCTTCCACCAGGCGGAGCCCCGTGTCTTCATCATCCATGACCTCGAAATCGGGGTTGGCCATGGTTAGTTTACCTCCATAGACGTGCACTTTACCGTAAATGCAGAGGTTCATCCCTGTGGCCAGGAGCCTGGCCACATAGGGCATATTGAACCATCGAAGATAGAGCCGCGTTCCGTGCGGGTCCCCCTCTGTACCGGTGGTTGCTTCAAAATAGCGCTTGTGCGCATACCGCCAGGCTGCTCCATAGACATGAACCCGAAGACAGGCGGTCTCTCCATTCTGGAGCATGTGCAGCGGGGTGGACACCCGGCGGTCCTCATAGCGGCGGGGAATACGCCGCAGCAGCTGGTGCACCGTCTCCAGACCAGCGGCGTTCAGAGCCTGCAGCTCACGAGGTGAAACAGCTCCCAGCGCGCTCAGCGGGGTGCCGGGCTGCAGCGCGATACTCATATCAGCGGTTCGATTTGCCCTGGTTGATGCAGCGGTAGTAATAGTCCACACGGCTGTGGAACCATGCCCACTTCGGTCCGGGTTTTCCGTTGGTAAGAAGCGGAGCCGGACAGTTCTTCTTTGTCCAGTGGTAATGCGGCACCACACGGCGGAGGTTGATATTGAAGCGCTTCATGAGCACTGCGGTGAGCTTAGCGGCGCGGTCCCAGGTGCGGAAGTGGTTGTGACCACGGTTCTCACACTCGCACATTTCAATACCGATGGAGTTGTTATTACCCGCGGGAGTGCCCGCATGCCAGCCGGTTTCACGCAGCGGAAGATTCTGCACGCACATGAACTGGTCCACGGTGAAATGCCAGCTCCGGTTCGTAAATGCCCCGCGGCACAGCGCACGCGAGTGCTGCATGGCGGTGGATGACGGTGAGTGGTTTGCCGTGCTGTGAATGGTGATGAAAGCCGGATTGAGCCTGCGCGAGCCGCGGCGCTGGCGGGAGTTCGAGGGCATGATACGCACCTTGATATTCACCTCACGGGCCAGGCGGGAAATACTGCGCTGCACCAGAGGGCTGCGCACCGGCTGGAAGCGCACGGCGCGCGGAGTACGCAGGTAGGAATTCCCCCCCTGCTGTTGGCAACCTGTCATTACCGCCGCTGCTGCCAGCAGCACCATTGCCAGAAATCTACCGTAACGCGCCATGCGCGTATTCTGCCATTTAGCCCACCACTTGGCAAGCGCAAATCCTGTCGCCAGTCAAGTTTTCCACGAGGCTGTTGCGGGCACGATGACTGACAATCTATCCCATTTTCCACCCAGAGTCAGAGATTAGGCTTGCGCAGGAGTCTGCACAAGGGTATATTCTTCGCCCGAAATGAAAGCCCTCGTCAAAACAGTGGCCGGTCCCGGCCTGGAACTGATGGATGTGCCGATGCCTGAAGTCGGCGCAAATGATGTTCTCATCAAGATTTACAAGACTGCCATCTGCGGCACCGACCTGCATATCTGGAACTGGGACGCCTGGGCCCAGCAGACTATTCCGGTGGGCATGCACGTGGGGCATGAATTCTGCGGTGTCATTGAGCGTGTGGGCTCCGCTGTAACCGAATACAAGCCGGGTGACGTTGTTTCCGGCGAAGGGCACATTGTCTGCGGGCACTGCCGCAACTGCCGCAAAGGTCTCTTCCACCTCTGCCCGAACACCATGGGCGTTGGCGTGAACCGTGCCGGTTGCTTTGCCGAATACCTTTCCATTCCACAGAATAACGTTATCCGCATCCATAAGGACATGCCTATGGAGATTGCCTCCATTCTTGACCCCCTGGGTAACGCCACCCACACCGCCCTCTCCTGGGATCTCGTGGGTGAGGATGTGCTCATCACCGGTGCCGGGCTCATCGGCTCCATGGCTGCTGCCGTCTGCAAGAAAGCCGGTGCCCGCACCGTCACCATTACCGACGTGAGCGACTATAAGCTCAACCTTGCCAGAACCATGGGTGCAGACCGCACGGTCAACGTCATCTCCGGCGACAGCATTGCCGCTGCCCGCGAGGACCTCGAAATCACCGAAGGTTACGGCGTGTGCCTTGAGATGAGCGGCGCTCCCGCCTGCCTGAAGGACATCATCACCCACTCCGCCTATGGTGCCAATATCTCCCTGCTCGGTATCCAGCCCGGCGGCTCCGGCATCGACTGGAACACCTTCGTATGGAAGGGCCTCAAGATGAAAGGTATCTACGGCCGCGAAATGTTCGGCACCTGGCAGAAGATGGACGCCATGCTGCGCTCCGGGCTCGATGTCTCCCCCATCATCACCCACCGCATGCACTACACCGACTTCAAGCAGGGCTTCGAGGTCATGGCCTCCGGTAAGTCCGGCAAGGTGGTTCTCACCTGGGCTGAATAAAGGCTGCCCCGGCACTTTTCTCACGCCGCATCCTGTCTCCGCGCCGGGATGCGGCTTTTTTCTTGACTAATGGCTGCATAAAAGGTAGAGTTTACGCCATGGAT
This sequence comes from Akkermansia sp., assembly GCA_045634905.1. Taxonomy (GTDB): domain Bacteria; phylum Verrucomicrobiota; class Verrucomicrobiia; order Verrucomicrobiales; family Akkermansiaceae; genus Akkermansia. The sequence goes on along the minus strand of JAZRBC010000176.1, from coordinate 16,450 downwards.
GCAGATACGAAAAAAAGCGTAGCCGCGTGGTCATCAGTTGTCTGGAGCGGAGCTCTGGCAGCTACCAAGCTTGTGGTGGGTATCATGACCGGCTCGCTGGGTATCTTATCCGAAGCATTGCATAGTGCACTGGATTTAGTGGCAGCCGGTGGCACGGTGTATGCAGTCAAAGTCTCCGCCCGCCCGGCAGATGACGAACACCCCTACGGCCATGGCAAGATTGAAAACCTCATGGCTCTCGGGGAGACCCTGCTGCTGCTGGCAACTGCCGGCTGGGTTATCATGGAAGCCGCCGGACGCCTGCTGAGCAATGACCCGGCAGCTCTCGAAGTCACCTTCTCCTACTGGGCCTTTGCCGTCATCATTCTCTCCATTGTGGTCGATGTCAACCGGGCAGCCATGCTCAAACGAGTGGCCCGCGAGACCCGCAGCGCCGCCCTGGAGGCCGATGCCGCCCACTTCACCACCGATATCTGGAGCAGCGCCGCCGTGCTTCTCGGTATCACAGGTGCCGCTGTCGCAGGCATGACCGTGGAAGGCAGCTGGCTGCACTGGGTGCTCATGCGTGCAGACGTTTTTGCCTCCCTTGTTGTGGCTGCGCTCATTCTGCACGTGTGCAAGGATCTGGGTATGCAGGCTATCGGGAACCTCATGGATAAGTCCGATGCGGCCGCAGCGGAAAAAGTACGCCAGGCCATGACGAAGCGTATGCCGACTTACCCGCTTTCCCGGCTTCGCGTGCGGGAATCCGGCTCCCGTTACTATGTCGATATGACCGTGCAGGTTCCCCACAGCCTGCATGTCGATACCGCGCATGAAATAGCCGATGCCATCGAAACACTGGTGGCAGGGGTGCTGGAAGGCGCAGAAACCATGGTGCACATGCACCCGGCGGAGGATATTCCCGAAACACCCGAATTCACCATCCGGAAACTGGCACTCACCCACCGCTTCGGCGTGCATGGGCTCGTGCTGCAGCACACAGATGACGGCAAATTCGTCATCGCGGTTGACCTGGAGCTCCCCTCACACGCCACGCTTGAATCATGGCAGGTGCCCATCGAAGCATTCCGCAAAGAAGTGCTCCGGAACCTCAAGGCGGATGTCGTGGCGCTCCATGTAGAGCCGGATTTGCGATGCCTGCCTCGCTTTTCCGCCCCCTTGCCGGAAAACTGGGAGGCTCAAGTGCGCGAAGCCTTCATCAACCGCGGTGCCCCCCTGCCCACCAGCATCAGCTGTTACAACAGCGGGCCGGAACGTCTCTGCATTGTTTCCATCCCCAAGGAAAACAAACTTACCGTGGAGCAGAGTCATGCCCGCCTCACCAAGCTCAATAAGAAACTGGCTGAGCGGCTCCCGCACCTTGCCCGTATCATGGTGACATACGATGAGTAATGCCCCGGGCTTCCGGAATCGGGTACACCGATTTCTTCAATTTCATGGTTGACTGGTTGGCATTGTATGCTATAATGCGTGTCCATAGGGGTTTCGAATAACCACCCCGGGAATGTAACAGTGGACGACGATATCATTTGCACCGAAAAAATCATTGCTGACCGCAAGACCTTCTTTATCGACCTCAAGAGCAACGCTCGTGGCCGCGTTGTGCGTATCACCGAAAAGGTGAGCTCGAACCGTGACCGTATCATGGTGCCTGCTGAAATCCTCGATGATTTCATTGCTGCACTGGAGGATATCCGTCGCGCCAACAACGAGAACTGACCGGTTCTTTTTTCGCAATCAGCGAAATATATATTTTGTTAGTAGGATTGACAGACTTTTGTCTGGACAAGCGGCTCGCATTGTGCTTAAATCAGGGCGAGACTGGAGCAATGCGCAGTCTGCAATTTTTACACGGAAAACATTAAACTGACTATGAAGAGAATCAAGGTTTTAAAGCTGGGTTGGGAGTTTCCTCCGCTGATTAACGGCGGGCTGGGCGTGGCGTGCATGGGCATATCCCGGGCGTTGTCGCAGAAGGTGGACCTGCAGGTGATTGTACCCAAGGCATCTCCTGAAGCAAAGTACGATGGCTTTGAGCTGATGGGTGTGAACACCCTGAAGCATGAGCAGATGGAAACGCTGGAAGAAGGCTACACCTACGAAAGCTTCACAGTGGTGGGCAAAGCCCCTGTGAATCTTGACCCGTACGCCTGCGTGGAAGGTACACCGGGCAATATCACCTTCACCAAGGAAGGTAAACTGCTCTTCTCCCGCATTCATAAGGCCGACCTGGAGCTCTTCACCAGCAAGGAAGATCTGTATGCCGGCGACCTGGCCCGCAAGGTGATTGAGTTCTCCAAAATCTGCGCGGTGATGGCGCGCAAGTACGATTTCGATGTGGTGCACGCGCACGACTGGATGACCTACCTGGCCGGTGTGGAAGTGAAGAAAGCCACGGGCAAGCCGCTGGTGGTTCACCTGCATGCCTCGCAGTTCGACCGCGCCGGAGCCGATGCCCGCGGCTGGATTTACGACATAGAGAAATACGGCATGGAGCAGGCTGACGCGGTGATTCCCGTTTCCAAGTACACGGGTACGGTGGCCGCCGGGCACTACGGCATTGACCCCGCCAAGATTTTCCCCGTGCACAATGGTGCCGACCCCGTGCACGTATTCCACAGCAAAAAGAAGTTCCCGGAGAAACTGGTACTCTTCCTCGGCCGCCTCACCGCCCAGAAGGGACCGGAGTTCTTCCTGGATATCGCCGCCAAGGTACTGGAACAGACCGACAATGTACGATTTGTGATGGCCGGCACGGGAGAGAAGCTTCGCCAGCTCATCGAGACGGGCGCCTTCCACGGCGTGGGCGACAAGTTCCACTTCACCGGCTTCCTGAACAAGCAGAAGGTGAACGAGCTGCTCTCCATGACAGATGTATACTGCATGCCCTCGGTCTCCGAACCCTTCGGGCTTTCCGCTCTGGAGGCCGCTCAGTTCAACATTCCCGCCGTCATCTCGAAGCAGAGTGGCGTGGCAGAGGTAATGAAGGGTGCCCTCAAGGCAGACTTCTGGGACGTGAACATGATGGCCAGACACATAGTGGATCTCGTGACGGACGAGGAGCTCTACAAGCGCGTGGCTGAACAGAGCGCCCAGGATATCAAGAACTCGAACTGGGAAACCGCAGCGGATAAGATGATCAAGGTCTACCACCACGTGCTGGGCTGGTAAGGCGAACCATTAACCTTTTTTTCCCCGAGATATTATGAACATAACGCTCACCTTTCATGCGCATCAGCCGAACCGCCTGATTCCGTATGATTTCTTCAAGATCGGCGAACACGCCTTCTATGAGGATGACCTTCTCAACGGCCGCGTACTGAGTGCGGTGGCCGAACGCTGCTATCTGCCCGCCAACCGCATGATGAAGCAGCTCATCGAGCTTTCCGACGGCAAGTTCAAGTTTGCGCTCGCCATCTCCGGCGTGATTCTGGAGCAGGCAAAGTACCACCGCCCGGACCTCATCACCTCCTTCCAGGAACTGGCTGAGACCGGCTGCGTGGAGTTCCTGGCCATGCCTTACTACGCCTCGCTCGCCTCGCTCTACTCCACCGGTGAGTTTGCTGAGCAGGTGGAGGAGCATTGCGACCTCATCGAGGAGCTCTTCGGCCAGCGTCCCACGGTGCTCTGGAACACCGGCATGCTCTACTCCAACGCCATTGCAGCCCAGGCATACGACATGGGCTTCGAGGGCATCATGGCCGATGGCAACGGCCGCATGATGAGCAACCGCAACACGAATGACGTGCAGTGCGCCCCGCTCATCGACAAGACCAAGACCCTGCTCCGCCACCGCCACCTCTCCAACGACCTGGCCAACCGCCGCACCGACCCCAGCTGGAGCGAATACCCGCTCTCCCCCTACACCTTTGCCGAATGGCTGAGTGCTGAGCTGGGTCAGGTGGTGAACCTGTCCATGGACTACGAGACCATCGGCGAACGCCAGCCCGATACCACCGGTGTGTTTGAATTCTGGCGCACTCTGATTACGGCGGCGCTCTTCGCCGGCAACAAGTTCTACACACCCGGCGAGGCCGTGCGCACCTTCCCCTCCACCGGCACGCTGAACTGCCCGAACCCCGTGAGCTGCTCCACCTTCGGTACCACCACTCACTGGAACGGCAATGTGATGCAGCAGGAGGCCATTAAGAAGATTTACGCCCTCGAATCCCCGGTAAAAGCCAGCGAAGACCGGGACATGATTCACGTGTGGCGCAAGCTGCAGAGTGCCGACCACTTCCACTATATGGAGAAGAGCAACGGGTTCACCCCCTACCCCTCGCCCTACGATGCGTACATCTACTACATGAACGCCCTGGCCGACCTGCAGGTGCGAGTGAAGCGGGAAGCCGAACTCATCCACAAGGCACATAAGGTGACCACAGCCTGATACCATTCACCCAGATACAGCCCCTGCCCGCAAGTCAGGGGCTGATTCCTTGCTTACGAACATGAAAACCGCATTTTACCTGACTCTCGCGCTGCTGACCCTGCCGCTGCAGGCAGCAAGCCCCATCGAATTCTATGCCAACAACGTAGCCCCCTTCACCGAGCGGGCGTGGGATGTGGAAATACCCCAACTGCTGGCCCGCGTGGAAACCACAGGCGATGCCAACCTGCGCTCGCCCTCCGGATTCACCGCCCTGCAGGCCGCCTGCCGCGCGGGTGATGAAGCCCTGGTGAACAAGCTGCTCGACATGGGGGCAGATGTGAACGCACGCCCGAAGCATTGGCGTGAAATGGGGGCAATCGGCAGTACTCCGCTGGGCATGCTTGTGGTCTTCATGGACGAAGAAAGCGCAGCGCGCCGCACCCGCATAGCAAAACGCCTGCTGGATAAAGGCGCAGACCCGGATGCCCCCGTTGTAAGAAGCTGGGGCAGCATGCCATGCTTTGAAGCCCCCTTCACTCGTCTGCGTGGTCACGATTGGAACAACGCCATGCGCAAGCTCCTGCTTGAATACGGTGAGCAGGATCTGAAAAAACGCACCAGAGACTGGCATCTTACATGGAGGTGGTACTCCCATGATACAGAATTAGTCAAGAAGCTGCTGAATGGAGGCGTGGACCCGAATGCCCATATCGGCGAAAAGAGTATGACGCTGATGCACTTTCTGCTCAGGAACAATCCGGATCCCGGGCTTATCCGGCTGGCACTGGAAAAGGGCTTCGATGTCACCCGCAAGATTGGTAGAAACGGGCGCGTGGCCAGCTACCTTTTCAATCTGCCGGTCAGGCCGTACAGTGTTTTCTCCAGCAGGTACAAGCCCACACCGGAAGAACTCGCTGCGATTGCCACCATGCTGATAGAAGCAGGTTCTCCGCTGGATGTTCTCAACGGCGACGGGAATTCACTGCGTATATACTACGGCAGCATCGATACCCCCGAAGCCAGAGCCGTGAGCGAGGTGCTTCGAGCACATGGTGCCAGGCTTCACCCCGATGCCAAATAGGGGCTGCACCCGGGAATCTCCGGAGAATCAAGGATTTACGGCTATTCCACTACATAGCCCTTGACTCCGCCGACTGCTCGGTTATAATCGACGGCAGATATGGTTTACAGGACACAAGCTCTTTATCAGGAACAGGCTGACCGCCTGGCGAACTGGCAATTCTGCAGGGTGCTGCGCCTGCGCTGGATGCTCTTTCTGGGCTTGCCGGCTGTCATTTTATCCTGCAGCCGCATGCCGTGGCTCTGGGCGCTTCTGCTGGTGGCGCTTGTGTACAGCATTGTGCTCCCGCTGCTGTGGCTGCGCTTCCGCCGTGTGTGGAGGCATGAGTGTACCCGAGAGCGTGGCTGCGGATTCCTGACGCTGACCGATGCCGGCGTGATGACCGAGGACGAGGGTCTGACCTCGTTCTATCCCTGGGTGTTTTTCCTGAAAGCAACGCTGGTGGGCGATGCTCTGGTGCTTACCATGGCGGGGAACAACGACCGTGTCTGGAATATCAAGGACAGCACGCCCGAGCGCCGGGAAGCCCTGCTGCGCTTTGCGGAGGAGCACGTGGGCAAAGAGATGGCGCCGCCTGTTCCCCCGCCCTGCAGCGCGTATGGCGCCACGGAGATGGCGCAGCCGGAAACGCTGGCCCAGGTGCTGGAAATGGGCGATATGATGCAATACCTGCGGAATACCACCAGCCTGTGGTACCGCGCAGTGCTTGCCCTGCTTTCAGCCGCCTTCACGGTCATCTTCGTGCTCCGCGGCATTGAAACCGACTGGCAGGAAAGCAAATGGGCAATCTACAGCGCCATATTGGCCTTTCTCGTGTACCGCGCCATCGTGTTCCTGCACCACCCGGGGCGCTACCTGCTGCAGCAGAACCTGCGGGCTTTCCGCCACGAAGCGGGCGCTCAGGACTCCCGCACCACCGATGGCCGGAGCGAGTTCATTCACCGCCGGAACGGCAGCTGGATCCGCGCTGACTACGCCGCCATGCACCAGGTGCTGAAAGGTCGTCACGTAAGTCTGGCCTACATCCAGCACACCTATTTTGCCTATCCCCTGGGCACTGAGCCTGCCGCACTTCCGGCCGCCGCTCCCTACATTCCGCGCAGAGCTCCGCTCTACACCGTGCTGGCCGGGGTTGCGGTGATGCTGGCTGCAGGGGCGTATCTGCTCTGGGACTGCCCGTACTGGCCGTACAGCTACCTCATCTGGCTCTTTACCGGGAACTAAGGGAACATTGTCCGCAGATGTTAGATTAGTGATGGAAAGACGAGAGAAGAAAACCGCGGTGGCATCAGGCATGGCCTGGGCATTATTCAGCCCGATTATTGTGATTCTAGGCGGGTTGTTCATGCTGGTAATGCTGGCTCTGCTGGGCATGGAGGCCGGCATGCTGAAGGCATACTGGCAGAGCGAGCGCGTGTATGCCACCACCGCAGAGAACATCGACCCGGCGCACGAGGGCTGCCTGGTTCGCGTGACCGGCCCGCTGTGCACAGATGAGACGGTGAGTGCCGGGAATCTGGGCAGCTACACCGGAGTAATCGAGATACAGAACCATACTACCATTGCATATGCGGATGCATTGCAGCTGGGGCAGTGGCAGGTACAGGGGCTGTATGCCAGGGGTGCGTCTCCGTTCTGCTATTTTGCCATCAATACCCCCGGCGTGAACTGGGTGGAAGAGGGTGATGAGCATCTGGCGCTGCTGCCCTCCGGAGCCGAGGTGACACTGGTCGGTCGCCAGCGCGGCGGGGTGCTTGATATGGCCGACCCGCTGGCTAAGGCAAGGCTGGGTAAACCTGCCCCCGGGTTTCTTGAGCATGTGAATGATTCCCCGAATGCGGATATCTCGCTGCACTCCTTCCAAGGAGTTGCCATTTTCGCCTTCCTCGCCTATTTCGGTATCTGGCTGCTGCTCGGGCTGGCCATACGCGGCTCTCTGCGGTGGGGAATAACGGCAGGTGCGGTATTACTGCTGGTTGTCTGTATTGTGGCGGCTATTGTTTAATGATTCGAGAATAAGCACGTTGGGATAGTATATGATAAAGGTGAAATCTTTGAGCATATCGGGGGTACTGTTTGTTGTTGCGGCTTTAGGGCTGAGCTCTTGCAGCTGGCGCTGGCCCTCTCTGCATACGGCAGAGGCAGTCCTGCACTGTGATAAGCAGGTGGTAGTGTGCATCTCAGAACCAGGCTCTGTATTCAAATACAGATACAAGGGGCTGGATTGGTATCCCATCAAGCTGGCCCGCGCCATAGATAAAGGGAAAAGCATTTATCGGCGTGGAGATGGAGCCGCCTGGTGCATACAGGATACCACCGACCGCTACCAGATTCTGCAGGAGAGTGTGCGCACCTGTATGGTTCCGCGTGTAGAGCATTGCACCACCCGTGTGAACGGCGGGATGCGTTTTGACCAGGCCATCATGGAACAGGATTTTCCGTACTCAAAGGCAAAACGCATTGAAATAGCCGGAGATGAGGTGCGCCTCAGTATCCATGGCCCGGGCGAGCTCTGTATGCCATATCAGGAAGTCCGCAGTGCCGTCGCCGGTATGCCGATAACGGAGACACCCGCCCGGCCATCCACCGGGCAGCGTATCGCCGCCACGCCGCTGCAGGTAGTGGATTTCACCGCCACTGCTGCCATGCGGGCTGCGGAAGCAGCTGCCATCATCGTTCTCCTGCCTCCGTCTGCCGTATGGAATGGCATTGCCAAGCTCTTCAATGGATAATATCAAACGCGTAACATCACCATGGTTTCTCTCCACAGACTCCTGACCACCACAGCCCTGTGCCTTGCGGCGGCGGAGGTGGCTGAAAACGTATAAAATACTGGCTGAATCTTTACGTTATGAAAAAACTCCGATTTCTTCTTATTCTGTCAGCAGCCTGTTCCATTGCTCTGATATCCTGTGAATCTTACGGAAAACGCCAATCCTGCAGAGTTTGTGGTGGCACCGGTAAAGATTACAGTATCCAGTACCGACACTCCAGCTCCTGTTACCATTCCGACCATTATTCCGACGAGAGTTACCATCACACATTAACAGGTGAATGCCACACCTATACTTACTCACCCTGTAATCGCTGTGGCGGCCGTGGGTGGATACCCCCGGAACAGAGCGCCGATTCCGATAAATCTCACTCTGAGTAAAGTCTGTCTGGCTTTTCGGTTCGAAACATCTTTGCTTGCGGCCATGGCTCATGAGCCTGTCACATCACTTGTAAGAGGTCATGGAAAAAGAAATACAACGCGTTGGCATAATTACCAATCATCGGCAAATTGGACTTTGGCGGTGAACTTCATCGGAGCACGGGACTTCAGTCCCGATTACACTCTCCGTGATTTACGGGACTGAAGTCCCGTACTCCGAAAACAACAATTTCGCTTAATTATGCCAGCGCGTAATATCCCCGACAAATCCCAATTTATCGGGCTGCATGGTAATTTCCCCTTCCCTCCTCATCATCTGAGGACGAGCAAAGAATCTCGATGCCAGCGGACAGGCAAGGAAGCCCGGTATGTTATTCACGGGCATCCAGGGTGGGGCAGCGGAAATAGCCGCTGCCCTCAGCCACGCCGTAAAACACATAGTCAGAGTCCGCAATTTTCACGTCAGGCACGCCGTCTGCGTTCGCATCGCACACCAGCACCCGCTGCTTAGTAAGACCCAGGGTCAGGTTGTAGTGCCTGCCATTCGCCGCGGGGAGAGAGATGCGCAGGCGATGCACCCAGGAAAGGTGCCGCAAAGGCGGAGGTATCTTATCTCCTGCTTTAAGCACTCCGGATAAGTTCATCGGAAGACGCAGCTCACCATGGCGCAGGTGCCAGGTCTCCGGCTTCTGCTCTGAATCGAGCTTCAGGCACATGGAGAGATCCAGCATGTATCCAGGCTGCAACTCCACCTCACGCGAGCATCCCGGCAGGGGCAGAAGCACGGCCATGCGGGGGCGGGAGCGCTCCGTGGGCTTCCCCATGTAGAGCACCTGGCCACTCAGGCGGTATGTTCTGGCATCTCCCTCAAAACGGGCCTCACTGTGTGCTCTGTCCGCCAGCTCTCGCAGCAGGTGCCAGCGTCCATTCTCCCGCCGCCAGAGCTGCACCGCGCGCACAGAGCTATCCAGACCGGAGGTCCACCCGGGGTTAAAATCCATCTTCCACACATAGTTCTCACATAAGGGGGAGGAGTCCATAGTGGGGCTGCCCGCCCGCTGGATGACATACGGCACATACTCATGCGCCCCCGCCCGGACAGAGCCGGGAGGAGGGGAAGCAATATAGGTCACATACGGCTCCGCTATCTCCACCTTCTCGCGGTGCGGGCTGATGAAAACGCTGTTGCGAAGCAAGGGAAGCTCCAGACTCCGTGTTTCATGTGGCTGCAGCACACACTCCTCACGCAGCCGGGCCCGGTACACCATGTCGCACATGGCAGGTTGCCCCACTATCCCATTCACCTTGAACCTGCCTGGCAGCAAGCGCACCGGAATATCCAGCGTGTTGTGTACCTCGACCCGCACGCTGCCGGACTCAAAGCCCATGTAGCGCAACTGCACATACTGAGGGGCATCTGCAAAACTGCCATCCACTGCCATATCCGCCATGATATGACCGGTAGCCGTGAGCAACTGCAGCACCGTGCCATCCCAGTTGTGAAAGGCTACGTTATCACATGCTATTTCAAAACTACGCAGCTGAATCGCCCGCCACTGTTCGCGCTCACGCCGCACCAGCATGTAGCGTGCGTATACTGCTTCGTTCCGTTCCTCCCGTCCCTCTTCAAAACGCAGCAGGTAGACATTCTCCGCCAGCTTTTCCGAGCGAGCCTTTCGCATCCCCTCCATGCGCAGCTGAAGCGCACGTGCAGAGCCTTCCCATACGGGTGACATACCACTGAACCTGTACAAAGCAGCAGCTTTCAGCAGCTCTTCCTGCGTAGGTTCGGCAGTCGGTTCTGCCCAGCAACACAATGCCCCCAGAAAGAGCGCGCTTAATACTCTGCTCACCATCTTCGCCATCCCTGCCTTATACTACAGTCCCCAAGCGGAGTCAATCTGAAAAATAACCTTAAAGCACTTGGCTCACTTCATCAGCACTGGCAACAAAAACGCAGGAAATGCGCAACAACACGCCGGCTGCGAGCGCCTGTTTATTAGAAAAAACGCACTTTCTGCCATTTTTTTATTGCGGATTCGGTGCCGGAAAGTATTATTATAAGTAAAGGAGATACCTTGGTGAACAAGATTAAACTTCGAAAATTCTGGAGATACACAGGCTACACGCTGGCTGGGTTGCTGATTACCCTGTTGCTGGCGGCAGGGGCCGGTGCTGTGTGGCTGTGGGGGTGGACGTGGAAGGCAACCCCGCAATTCCACGAAAGCTGGACTCCGGAGGAACGGACCGCCCTCGCCGAATTTGATGTTTTTCTTCAAAAATCATTCGTAAACGAAAGTTTGCTGGCACTTATGGGATTGCCCGAAGATCTGCACCCCATGTCGAAGGCACTTCTGGCAAAGACTATTTGTGGCCCGGTGAGTGAGCAGCTCCGGCATATTGCCGAAACCGGCGATGCTGCTATACCCGGGGTGGAAAACCTGGTGGGGCGCGGGGTAACGCCAGCACTGCTCGCTTCACAGAGTGCTCATTTCGGTGCGCTCAAGGCATTGATTCGTCACGGTGCTAATCCGAATGCCGGGTTGAACATCGAGCCGGATGATTCAGAACCGGAAAATCTGGTGGAGCTTCCTCTCACTCCCCTGATATCCGGAAAATTCATCCATCCGAATAAAAATATTCCCTGGGAGGAACGGCGGGTTATAGCTGACTTTCTGATTGAACATGGGGCAGATATCAATGCAGACCGCATTATCGGGCTTTGCTGCTTCATGCCATACATGCTGCACGAGGAAAAGGATAGTGCCCCGTTGCTCTGGGCCATCGAAAAGGGCTACAAGGCCACAGGCGAACACCTGCAACTCATGATAAATTTTGAGGGTGCTCAGCTTGAATTGATTGAAGCTATGCTGAAAAGCAATCCCGGTTTGTCCAACGCAGTTGATGAAGGGAGGACGCCACTGCAACACCTGACTAAAATTGCCGCAGTGGATTCTCAGCGATTGGGAGAGCTTGAAGCTATTCTGAAGCTCCTGCTGCAATACGGCGCAGACCCCACACTTCTTCCGACCGGTACAGACGAGTATGACGAGCCGGAATCCCGCCTGCCCCTGCAAATCCTCCGGGATAATCCGCCCATCCGCAGCAGATTAAGAACAGATGCCGCCCCCCTCCTGCGCGATACTCTGGAATACGCCATCTGGCAGCGCATGTGCGAGTTGCTGGAAGCGCACAGCCCGGCCGCCAAGTCGGAATGAACGCAGGGGTGGAAAAATCACGCATTTCGCATTTTTTGCTGCGAATTTGTGTCCGGGATGTGTTAATATAAGCAGAGATAACACAACACCATGAACATTTTCTCCAGAATTCTCCTGATGGCAGGCCTGCTCTGCACACCCGTTCTCACGGCTTCTCCGGCGCCTTCCGGCATGATTTCCCCTACCGGTTCTGTTACGATTGACCAACAGCAGGGAGACCACATTGCGCGGGATTTTGTTGCACTTTCTGCAGATGGTCTCACTCTCACCATTATGCGCCTCTCCCCCGCCGGCAACTGCACCCGCAGCTTCCGCACCGATACGCCCCGGCACTTCCGCATCGGCGGGCATACCTTCATCTTCACCACTGACGAGAAGGGCGATATCACCCGTATCATGCGGCACAGCTCTGGCAGTACCCCCGATGGTCTGGTAATCTACTCCAGGCCGGGTGTGCTGCCTGGGGTTGTTTTCGAGCTCTGAGAAAAATGACCGCGGCGACCGTCTGTTTATTAGCAAAGATTGACAACGATGAAGACCTGTTTCCTGAAAATCGTTATCGCCGTAGCTATCTGTTGGGCTGTCGTCGTATTTCTGCTTGGTTTTATTCCCTGTGCAGCAGAGGTTGATGCCAGAAATGACTATATCGCACGTATGGAGAGGTCTTTGGATTTGAGAAAAGAGTTTGCTGCTCAAGGTGTCACCTATTATGGCATGTGCGGTCATGTGAACAGCTACTACTCTTCTTTTCTGATTCATACAGACAAGCCTTGCGAGCTTCCGCCTGCTGTTGATAACTATTTTCGCAATCATCCGCTGAGAATGTTTACTGAGGTAGACCAGATTCTCTATTCCCCCTCAGGAGTTGTATCCCCAGAGATATACAACACTCAATACTATTGGTAAGCCTCTCCTTATGAACAAATCTTCCATGCCCCTCATCCCCAGAATCCTGGCCACCACAGCCCTGAGCCTTGCGGCGGTGGGGGTGAGCTCGTGCGACTCCCGAGATATTCAACGGGACGCCGCATTCCGTTGGTATCACAACGGGAACCATTATTTGATAGAGCTGGAAAAGGAAGTGCTCACCCCCCGGAATGTAAATCAAAGTGGGCTGATGAGCAGCGAAACAGGCCGGAGGACCTACACGCCCTTGCAACACTGCATTAAGCACGGAGATGTGGAAGGAGTGAAAATGTGCTTGGCGCTGGGTGCCGACCCGGAAAAACGAGTGGAGACCATGCACCATGAGCTATTGCCGGGGAGTAAAGATTTTTATCAAGGTACGGAGGGCTACACGCCGCTACACCTGGCGGTGTATCTGAAGCAATATAAGATTGTCGAATTGTTGCTGGAAGCCGGGGCGGATATTGAAGGGCCTCTCGGTCCGGATGGTAGTACACCGTTGATGAGTGCTGCCTATTGGGGGGATGCCGACATGACCCGCCTGTTGCTGAATAAGGGAGCAAATGCACAAGCGGAAACCGGAGGAAAATGGTGCTGGGAATCTATTTATAAAGGAAAGACCGCTATGGATTTTGCCCGGGAAGGCGGTCACGCCGATTGCATCGAATTGCTGATGCATCATAGGGAAAAGAAGCAGACCGAGTAGTATGACCATACCCGCCACTATCAAAAAAATCCTGACCACCACAGCCCTGTGCCTTGCGGCGGTATCCTGCGTGAGCTGCACCCAGTTTTGTGCCCGTTTTATCGATATGGGGCAAGTAAGTACCGGTATTGAGATTACAGACCCCAAAGAAGTGTATCGAGTCGGGGACCGGCACTATATTCAGGGCAAAAAAGCTGAATTTGCATACAGGCACGATTGGCTTTGGAAAGAGCTTAAAAACAACGGCGGTGAATACACGCGGATACCGGGCTCAGAAACCGGTAGTCTGTATCACGAGATATCGTCGGATTCCGAATACGGGGAGGAAAGCTATTACCTGAAACGCGATGCAGAATGGCTTGCCGAATTGCCAGGGCCCCCATCCGGAAAAATCATAACGTTCAGCGACAAGATGCCCCACGGTGTTTACGAAAAGAAAACCCGGACTACCGCACACGCGCTGTACGCTTACCCACTTGCGGCGGCTGCTTTTGTTGCGGTAGATGTGCCATCTGCTCTCATTTATTCGGCGGTCAATATTCTCATGATTCCTTATATATTGATGGAGTGAGATAAACTATGCAATATAAATCACTATTAAACGATTATGAGTACTTTCCATAAAATCCTCGCCACCACAGCCCTGTGCCTTGCGGCGCTGGGACTCAGCTCGTGTATCAGCACCACCCACCGCGTCGTTAAGGCGTGGGGACAGAGTGCAGACGAGGTATACTGGGTCAATGAGCTGGGTGGTACAACCGACTGCCTCTATCGCATCGGGAATGAGCTTTATGTACAGGCATACCGCAGTAGCGGAGAGGTTACTATGGGCGGTAGAAGCCCATGGGGAAATTATCTGATGCTGGACTGGAAAAAACCGAAATATGATGTGACTCCCCATACAGATAAAGCGGAAAAAGTCTGGTTGCGTCTGGTAAATGAAAACTGGAACGACGTGCGCCGCGAGTTCCGCTACGGTTGCCGTCAGTTGCTGTCGGAAGACGTACACATTCGCGTTTCTTGCAAGGATGCGCTTACACAGTTACCGCCCGATGCCGTTCGCCTTACCGTGCCTCGGAAAAGACGCGTTGTGCTGCATGCGGTGGACGGACTAACCGCCGGGATGAATTGCGAATTCAGCTTCAAATCGAAAGAAGAGCGACCCTCCACCTATATCTCCGCTGATGCACACGCGCTGTACGCCTACCCCCTCTCAGCCATCATGTTCGTGGGGGTAGATGTTCCGTTTACTCTTATCAGCCCGGTTTGGGTAGTCCCGGCCACAGTTATTGCTCTTTCCCAGTATGGTAGATAATCGCCTTGCAAGAGATGTTTCATTTTAGGTGGGCACTCGGTGAGTTTTCTGGTATTTACCCGCAATGCGAAATCAGAGTGGGGTGGAGGTGCGTGTGCAAGACGGTGAAGTGTGGCTCACCCAAAAAGCCATCGGGCAGCTCTTTGGTGTAGACCGAAGTGTAGTGACGAAACATCTGCAATGTATTTACGCTGGACACGAAGCCGATGAAAGTACAACTTGTGCAAATTTTGCACAAGTTGCAAAAATGCAGGAAACGCGCAACAAAATGCCCGCCTCGAGCTTCTATTTATTAGAAAATCCCGACTTTCCGACTTTTTTTTGTTTCGGATTCGGCAGCGAAATGTGTTTCATGCGATAGAATTTGGTTATATTTTAATGTAAGCCGTTGTGCGTGAGGCTCCGATTTTTCGAATTTCTCCGTTATCAAGCATCTGTTTCAAGGTGCGCTCGATGAGGGAGAGGCTGATATCCGGGCAAGCAGCCATGATGTCAGCTTTGCTGATTTTACCCGATTTTTGTTCAAACATCATTCTGATGCGCTCCATCTTATTAAGTTTTACGGAGGCAACATACTCCACCCGGCGCTCAAACTCGCGATAAGCTTTCAGGATGATACCCAGCATATACAGCAAAAAGGGGAGATAGTTATTACTCTCCGTATCCCAGCCGGTGCTGCTCTCTTGTAGTGTTTCGTAATAGGTCTGCTTGTTTTCTTCAATCAATTTCTCCAGGCTGATATATTTACCCACAATATAGCCCTGCTGATAAAGCAGCATAAGCGTGAGCAGTCGGCTCATACGCCCATTGCCGTCATTGAACGGGTGAATGCACAGAAAATCGAAAACAAAAAGTACCAGTAATATCAAAGGATCACAAACCTCCTGTGCAACGGCCTGATTGTACGCATCGCACAGAGAACGCACCGCATCCGGTGTTTCAAATGCCGGAGTCGGAGTGAAACGGACATGCTTGTTGCCCGCTGCATCTGTCTCCGCTATCAGATTATCAGCATTCTTCCAGTGCCCCCCCATGCCGGAAGGGTGGAATGAATACAAATCCCGGTGCAACTGCAGAATGGTATTCGGCGTTACAGGAATATACTCGTAATTCTCATGAATCGTCCGCAGCACATCTCGATACCCGGCAATTTCCTTTTCATTGCGGTTGATTGGCTCTACCTTCAGCAATACCAAATCCTTTAATCTCGCATCGGAGGTATAGATGCCTTCGATTCTATTGGATGCATCCGTACTTTGAACTACGGCAATTTCCAGCAGACTCTGCAGAACATCTTTTCTTGCCGTAATAAACAGCGTCTGTTTGCCCCGGTATTCATGTATAGCCGACAGCAGATTGCTTATTTCCGGCGTAAGTAAAGGCCCGGGTAAATTTGAATAATTGAAGATTCTCATGTCTGATCGCTGTTTCTCTGCCCACACTTTAGCAACTTTCTGCCTACTTTCAAGTTAAAAGTAGGCAGTAACGCCATAAAAGTGGGCAGAAAATCCTGTGGTGCCATCGCAATATCGCGCGAACGGGTTTCGCCATCTATGGCTTTATCAACCACTATCCGGATTTTATCGTGAGAACGCGCTCCGGGAAGATAGTCATCATCGAGACCAAGGGCGACCATCTGGCCAATGAGGAGACTCTGGCCAAGCTGCACTTGGGCAGAGAGTGGCAGGAACAAGC
>JAZRBC010000175.1:0-2891 GCA_045634905.1 Akkermansia sp. | reverse complement strand
CTGGCAGTTCGGGCTGGTCAGAGCGGGGTGGTCGTTCACCGGGCCCCAGCTTTCGCCGCCGTCCTCAGAGTAGGCCACCTTACGCAGGCCTCCGCCCCAGGCACGGGAAACCACCAGAAGCCCGCCATCGGTCGTTTCCACGATGGATACCTCATTGATACCGCGCCCGGCATCGGACTTCTTACCGATTTTCCAGCTCTTACCGCCGTTGTCAGAATAAGCAGCGGCCAGAGTCCAGTTACCGAAGGGGCCTTCATTCAGCGGTACCACGATGCGGCCCTTGTGTTCACCACGGGTAATCTGCACGCCGGGATTCGGGCCACTGCAGGTGATGGTCACGCCGTCATTCTTCGTGAACTGGGTCACATCCTTGGGCTTGCTCCACTTCTTGCCGTTTTTGGAGAAGCAGACAAAGTTGCGGATGCAGCGGTCATCCTTCCAGCCGGTGGGGATATCGGGCGTGCGCTCCTTGATTCCCTGGGGATAACGCTGGAAGAACAGCACAATCTGATTGGCCTTCTGGTCATATATCAGGCAGGGATTATTAAAGGTAGCCCCCTTGGAGGCAGCGGCCACCACCGGCTTGCTCCAGGTCTTACCACCATCCCGGCTGGTGGAGACAATCAGGTCATTCTGCCCCTGGTCTGTATCCTGATAACGCCCCTCAGCCATCGCCACCAGCAGGCCGTTGGCATTGATGATATCCGGAATGCGGATACTGGCGTAGGGGTTCCCCTCGCCCGCCACGAAGACATCCACCGCACGCCCATAGGGCTCGCTATTCAGCGCTGCCAGCTCAGACTTTGTAGCCGCCTTACCCGCCAGGGATGTGGTCTTATCCTTCTTTTTCTTCTTTCCCTTTTTCTTTGCAGGCTGCTCTGTTGTAAGCTCATCCTGCGCAAAGGCCGGAGTAAAAGAAACTGGTGCCGCCACCAGTATGGTAGCGGCACACAGTATAAGTGATGAAATCTTCATCGTATTAGGCATTGTCCTTCTTGGGCAGGCAGAAGAGGATGATACCGCAGAGCATCATGAGGATACCAGCCAGGCTCAGCACCATGGAGAGCGGAGTACCGGCGTCCTTCAGCATGCCACCCAGCCAGGATACCAGAGCACCGGCACCCACGGAGGTCAGGTTCAGCAGGCCGTAGCCCGTAGCGGCGAAACGCTCGTCGATGGTGTTGCGGAGCACCGGCATGAGGGTGGCATCCATGGAGCCCTGAGCCACACCCTGCATGGAAACCAGAGCAAGCACAGCAGCCAGGCCAATGCCTTCACCGAACATCATGGCCAGCAGCACGCAGGGACCGGCGATGCAGAAGGCGATGCCGGGCACATAAGCGCGGGCGTTCTTGTTGCGCAGGTACCAGCGGTCGGCAATCACAGCGCAGGCCAGCACGGAGATGTATTTGGCAATGTTAATCCACTGCGTGGCAGCGGGACCGGCCTCGGCCTCGGAAATGGGGAACATATCCTGCAGCAGGCGGGGATACCAGCCCAGCAGGAACCAGTTGGCAAAGCCGGCGAAGGAAATCATGAGCAGCAGCAGGTACATACCGCGGCCGGTGAAGATGCTCTTGAGCATCTGGCCCAGAGTGAAGCTGGGGGCAGCGGGAGCTGCAGCAGTTTCCGTAGCAGTCTCGGTGGCAGCTGCTTCCTCGGCCTTCGGGTCACGCAGGAAGAAGAGCACGATAAGACCATAGGCCACACCAATGAAACCGAAGATTTCAAAGGTAAGGCGCCAGCCCATCTGGCAGGGGTCGCCGGCCATCATGGCACCATACCCGGCCATCACCTGACCGGCATAGATACCGCTCATGTGCAGACCTGTGGCCAGCGAACGGGTGCTGCCGCGGTGGTAGTCGGTAATCAGAGCCAGAGCAGCGGGGATATAGAAAGCCTCGCTCACGCCCATCATGGCGCGCCAGAAAATAAGTTCCTCGTAGGATTCAGACTTACCGGTCATCCAGGTCACAATCGACCACACCACCAGGGAGCACATGATGATGAAGGAACGGCTGAAACGGTCGGCCAGGTAGCCACCCACCGGAGAGAGAGCAGCATACACAATGAGGAAGGCCGAAGTCACGATACCGAACTGAGCCTGCGTCATCTCAATGCAGCCCGGACCTTCGGTCATGGACTTGTTGAGCACAGCCAGCAGCTGGCGGTCGAAGTAGTTCAGCATCACCACCACCCAGAGCACAGCCACGGCAATCCAGGCCCACTTGCCGGGCTTGGTCACGGGTGCATTCGGAGAGATGGCGGGTTTCTTGAGGCCCTTCTTGCAGGCAGCCATGATGGCCAGCACAGCAATACCGATGGCCACCCAGGGGGTGAGATCGGCCAGGAACGACAGTACGGGATTAGGTTCAGGCATATGTATGTTTCTTTGTTGTTATTTGGAGAGATTCAGGGTAGAGATGACGGGAGTACGCACGCCGGGATGCGTCTCGCCGGAGATGATGAAGACGGTGCCCATCACCTTCACGGCAGGAGCGGTGGCAATGCCGATGCTGTTCTGACCGGCAACGGTCCAGGCGTTCCTGCAGGGGGCGTAGCTGTAGATGGTGGTATTCTGCCCGGGGTGCTCGGCGGGAGCCTTACCTTCCAGGCTGGCGCGGTAGAAGTTACCGGGGTCACCGCAAAGCAAGAGTAGTTTACCATACATGGTGGGCATAGGGCTGGCCGGGGCCACGATAGTCTCAGGCATATCAGCCGCAGCGCTCCAGGTATTGGTGGCGGGGTCGTAGCAGAGCGTGCTCTTCAGGTAAGTGCGCTCGGCAGCGCCCTTGGCATCCGGGTGCAGGGAGCACCCACCGGCCACGTAAATCTTACCATCCCAGGCACCGGCGGCAGCCAGCATGCGGCCATCGCCCGGCATGGGGGCC
>JAZRBC010000174.1:0-3546 GCA_045634905.1 Akkermansia sp. | reverse complement strand
CCAGAGCCTCGGCCGCAGCCCTTGCCTGAGCCTCAGCCGCTGCAGCAGCCTTGCCCAAAGCCTCGGTCTCGCTCCAGACCTGAGTCCTGGTTACCGCCGCCGTTTCAGCAGCGGCGCGCTTCTGCACCGCGGTCTCAAGTTCTGCCTCAGCCGCAGCCCTTGCCTGCTCCAGAGCCACAACGGCGGCCGCTGCCTCTTCGGCAGCCCTGTTCCTGACCACAGCCGCAGTCTCCGCCCGGGTCTTCGCCTCCGCCATGATTCTGACCTGATTCCCGGCCTCAGCCGCACGCCTGGCGAGCAGATTGAACCGGGCTCTGGCCCTGGATTCAGCTTCGGCTGCACTCCGGGCCTTTACCGCAGCCTCGGCAGCAGCACGTTTCAGTGCAGCAGCCACACGCCGGGTTCTTACAACTTCCTTAGCCGCAGCCCTGGCGGCCGATTCGGCGGCATAGGCAGCCGCCACATACTTGCGGCATTTCATCTCTACAGAGGAAAGCTCCTTGAGCAAATCCAGAGGAGTGCGTCCCAAGTTATCTTTTTTGTGCAAATCCACACCTGTATGCCATGCCAGCAGCTCCGCCGCATTGCGGTCATCCAGCAGCACCGCCCAGTGCAAAGCTGTGTATCCGTTCGCATCCACAGCATTCACATCAACCGAATCATTCGCCAGCAGCACGCTCAGCAGCACCGGATTCTGCTCGAACAGCGCCATGAGCAGCAGAGTCTGCCCCTGAGCATTCCTCATATTGAGGTCCACCCCAAAGCTCTTATAAATCTCCAGTGTGGTCCTGTACGTATCAGTCACATATTCCGTATCAGCGCTGTATTCACCCGGCGCCTTCATGATGCAGTAGGAATAGGCCAGCGCATGAAGCGGCGCATGCCCCAGGTGGTCTCTTACACAGCAATCCGCGCCGCCCTTACCCAGCAATGTGATGATACTTTCATGCTGATTCATGGTCGTGGCGTAATGCAAAGGCGTCCGCCCATCCGGGTCTGCCATATTCACATCAATACCAGGCACATTCAGCAAGGCCTCCAGCATAGGAATATGTTCTGACCAGGCAGCCAGATGCAAGGGACGGGTACCACGGGCGGTGCATTTGTTCGCATCTGCCCCGCCCTCCGCATAAATACGGGCTTCAGAATCTGTAAGATTGCAGATGAGCGGGCGCGGGTCAGAAGGCACATACCAGTCCCGCACCGCCGGATGCTTCAGCAAAACAGCCATGCATTCATTCCTGTTTTCATCCGGATACATCTCCTGTGGCATATTCCCCTTATCATTCCGCTTGGTCACATCAACTCCCCGGGTTTCCACCAGCATCTGCACGAGGCGTGGATTCCCGGTCTCCATAGCAAGATGCAAGGGGGTATTTCCCTCGTTATCCACCACATTCACCGGGACCCAGGGTTGCTTCAGCATAAGAGCCAGTGCTTTCTCATCCTGCTGGAGCACCGCGCGATGCAGCAGAGTATAGCCATCGGCATCCGGCTGATACATTTCACAAAACGGATTAGCGGATTCGTTTTCAACCGCCGCCGCTATATCCTGAGGAACAGCGAATATCGAAGGATACTCTATCCGTTGTTCAATCCGGTTGCCCATGGTGCGCAGCACCGCCGCCGCTTCTGCATTGCCCAGCTCCACAGCCAGTTGCAGGGCGGTCTGCCGCTTCCCGTTTCTTTTGGATGCCCTGCAGCGGCAATCCGCCAGAAGAGTCCGCACCATGTCGGCATCATTGCGGCGCGCCGCAATGTGCAACGCGGTGTCCCCATCTTCATTCGCCTCATTGGGCAGGATGTACTCCATCTTCAGCAGCAGCTCCATACACTCAGCAGAGGAATGAGCGGCTGCATACAACACCATACCCCGCAGATAAACGGTACGAAGGTAATGATTCTCCAGCATGAGTTTCAGAATGTCCGCCCGCTTCGATGAAAGCACCGATTCCATGATTTCTTCCTCGTTGAACCAACGGCGATACGCTCCGTGCGGCTTCTTGAAAATCCTGGGAGATTTCAGCAGCAGTCGTACACAGTCAATGAATCCATACCGCACCGCCACATACAGCGGCGTTTCATCATGTGCCAGGGCATTCACATCCACCTCCGGGCGGCTCAGAAGCAACTCCACACATTCCAGCATATTGGATTCCACCGCATCGTGCAGCAGCGAACCTGTTTCGCGGCGGGGAACGGTATACCCCAGTGCAAACAATGCTTTCAGACGAGCCGCATCATTCGCCGCTACGGCCAGTGCCACCGGATGGTAGGCGGAGGTATCTATGCCAGGCGTATCCAGCAGCAGCCGCACCGATTCCTCGCAGCTCTGCATTACAGCATAATCCAGCAGGGAGCATACATAGTCTCCATACATAGTCGAATCCCGCACATAGTACTCGCGCACGTCAATCCCGGGCAGCGACAGAAACTTCCGCAGCTTCTCCGGCTCCGTCACAACTTCCGGCTCCACAACAGTACGTGTCTGCACATTCTCAGCCGCAGTTTCATCTCCGGCCACCACCTCAACCGTCTCCTCCTCCGCAGACACCGGCACCACCGGCAGACTGCCCATCAACACAGCCCCGCAGACAGGCAGCACCGCACGCCCCAAATCACAAAACATTCCCCGGGAAAACTTATTCTGTTTCATATCGTTCCTTGTCAGACTACCACCATTGCACCACCATGTAAAGCTCAAAGCTCCCGCAAAGAGCAGAAGCGACTCTGTTTCAGATTTGCTGACTCATTCTGCTAGTCAAATTGGACTTTGGCGAGCCCACGGCTAGCGGAAATTTGAGCCCCGAAGGGGCGGCATATCAATAGCGAGGGGTAGAGCCCGACACGCGTAGCGTTGGCGGGCGGAACCCCTCGTATGCAAAAAAAATAATCCGGAACCCGTGAAACGGGTGACATAAGCCGTGGAAAGGGTGACTGCCAAAGCCTTATGTCCTCCGTTTCACTGGTTCTATTTGTTATTTATCAAACGAGGGGGTGCGAGAGGCTCGCTTACGCGCGCCCCTCTTCACCCCTCGCTATTGATATGTCGCCCGCGCTGCGGGCTTTTAAGTTTCGTTCGCTTCGCTCACCTCGCCAAAGACCCAATTTATCGGGCGGCATGGTGATTTCCGGACTTATTAGAAATTCCCAATCCCGATTTTGTAGCTACCGCTTCATTATACAAACGCGTAATCTTTGTTCGTTCATCACGTTAGGTGGTTATGGAGCACATATATCAACCAGCAAATCTGAAACAGTCTCTCAGAACCTCACGACCCTCTTCACTATTCACCATTTCGCCCTTCATTATTCACTTGCTTACGGCAATCTGTTGTGCTAAAAATATCGCTACATGGAAAAAACACTTTTTCAGAAGATAGCGGACAAGGAAATCCCCGCCAGTATTGTGTACGAGGATGAGCTCTGCGTGGCTTTCCGCGACATCGCCCCGGCGGCGCCGGTGCATGTGCTGCTCATTCCGCGCAAACCTATCCCCAGCATCGCTGCCGCCACCGCGGAGGATGCCGCCCTGCTTGCACACCT
>JAZRBC010000173.1:0-8600 GCA_045634905.1 Akkermansia sp. | reverse complement strand
CCGCGCTGCTCGATGCCGCGGTGGACCGCCACGCACTCCCCCTCCCGCCCCGGCTTACCTTCATGCAGAGCCTCGGCTACTGCAAAAGCCTCGGCGAGCAATCCGCCCACGCCGCGCTGGATACGGCCAAACGCCTCCTCTTCGGCAATCCCCGGTTCTTTGCCTGAAACAACAACGGGAGCCCCACAGGTTCGCGGCGCAATCAATTATCATTTATTTCACTGAGCCCGGTTCTGCCGGGCTCAATTTAGACCGCCAACGGCGGATTTAGATGCCGCCTTCGGGGGGCAATGAGAAAACAGCATCGAAATCCGCCTGCGGCGGTCGAAATTGCCACTGACGTGGCATCTAAATCTTCGCTTTGCTCAGTCTAAATTGAGTGCCGCCCATGCGGCACTCAGTGATATAAACACTAACCTGCCGCTGCTCCGAGATAGGGCATGTCCGTGGCAATCGTAATTCGGGCTTGTCGCGCGGGGCGATGTGGTGTACACTCTCCGGCGCATGAAAAACGGCCGTTTCATCAACCTGCTGCTGGCGCTGCTCCGCCTGGGGCTGGGCGTGTTCTTCCTCATCACCGGGGTGCAGAAAATAGCCGGCATCCACGAAATGGCCGATTTTCTCACCCGCAGCCGCATTCTCCCCGCCGTGTGTTCCCTGCCGCTCGCCTGTCTCGGGCTGGCTATGGAGCTCGTCGTGGCCGTCTGCCTGCTCACCCGGCGCAGCTACCGCGGGGCCACCCTCTGGGGCGTGGTCATGTGCGGCGTTTTCCTCCTGCTCTACCTCCAGGGCTGGCTGCGCGGGCTCGAGCTCAGCTGCAACTGCCTCGGCACCACCCAGGCCATCACCAACTACCCGCTGGATACCGGCATGCGCCTCCTCCTTCTCGGCGCCATGCTCCTCCTCTTCTGGGACTCCCGCCGCCCCGCCCCCACCTTCATGAAACTCCGCAAATACGAGTTCGACGACTGCTGAATAGCCGCGAGCCCGCCCCCGCTCTTGCACCTGTGCGAAGCGCAGGTATTTCGTCCTTTGCGCAGCAAAGGAATTCATCCACTGCAAAGCAGTAGTTTCTTCCGCCGCTACGGCGGATTTCATACTCGCGCCGCGAGTATTTCATTGAGGGAGCTTAGCGACCGACTGCTGATTGGCGCCTTGAATCACCTAGACCGGGAACAGCAATAAGCACTTAAGCTTCATATTCTATATTATTGTTTATTTTTTATTCCCCGGTCTGCGAAGCAGTCGCCCCGCATTGCGGGGCTCAATGAATTGCACCTCCGGTGCACGAAATACCGCAGTTCCTGCGGTATGAAATGCGGCGAAGCCGCATGAAATACATCGGCGTTGCCGATGTAAGAAATCCCCATGCCGATGATGAGCGGAAATTTGAGCCCCGCAAGGGGCGGCAGAATCGTAGCCCGGGGCGTACCTGTGAGGGCGTAGCAAGCAAGCGTAGCGAGACGCGACCTGTCACGGCGTAGGCATAGCCGAAGACGGAAGCCCCAAACCCCGGGTATGGGATACAAAGATACCAGAGCCCCGAGCGTAGCGAGTGGGCGGCACAAGTCGGCGCAGCATCATAAGCCGTGGCCTCCCTGCCACCCCTCCACGTTGGTTGGGGTTCCAGTTATTTTTTTATTCCAAACCCAGCGTTCCCGTCTTCGCGTCACGGCTGGCGCCGTGCTTGATACGCCGAGGCTGGC
This sequence comes from Akkermansia sp., assembly GCA_045634905.1. Classification (GTDB taxonomy): domain Bacteria; phylum Verrucomicrobiota; class Verrucomicrobiia; order Verrucomicrobiales; family Akkermansiaceae; genus Akkermansia. Next base: position 6,894 of record JAZRBC010000173.1, on the reverse strand, counting down.
CCCGCGCCTACGGCGCGGCAGTATCAATGCGCGCTCCGCGCGCCTAACTACAATACTTCGTAATTCGTAACTCGTAATTCGTAATTCAAGTTCCCATTTATCGAGATACGCTGACTCTTTAGAAGCTCCCGATTGAGAATTTAAATTTGCTGCGCCTGCGGCGCAGGGGACTCAACACATTCTACATCCAAAATTCAAAATCCCCCTTCCTTTCCTCACACGGTGAGGCCGTTGAGGATGAGGAGCAGCATGACGACGGCGGCGGCAATGCGGTACCAGCCGAAGAGGGAAAGACCGTGCTTCTTGAGGTAATTCACCATCCATTTCACGGCGATGATGGCGCTGAGCCACGATACGAAGGTGCCCACGAGCATGGGCCCCCAGCCGATTTCCTGCACCATGCTGCTGCCGAACTTCATGAAATCATACACGGTGGCAGCCCCCAGGGTGATGAGGCCGAGCAGGAAGCTGAATTCCACCGCTGCGGCCATGCTCAGCCCGGCGACGAGGCCGCCCAGCATGGTCATGAGGCTGCGGCTCGTGCCGGGGCACATGGCGATGCACTGCATGAAGCCGACGGTGAGCGCGGCTTTCGCGCTCATGTCCTCGAGCTCGGTGCCTTCGTGGCCCTTGCCCCTGCCCTGGCGGCGCTGGTAGCGCACAAAAAGCAGAATGGCCACGCCGCCCAGCGCCCAGGTGGTGAGCACGGTTTCGGCATTGAACAGATATGCCTTGATGGGCTTGGCCAGAATAAGCCCGATGACCATGGCCGGCAGGAAACCCAGCAGCAGATTGCGCACCAGCCGCAGCCCGGCCGGGTTCTTGCCGCACACGCCCTGCCACATCTGCCCCACGCGGAAGAAGTAGAGATTGAGCACCGCCAGAATAGCCCCGACCTGAATGCAGACGGAGTAGGCATCCAGCGCGGCAGATTTTTCCAGCCCCAGCAGGTACTGGGTGATGATGAGGTGCCCCGTGGAGCTGACAGGAAGGTACTCGGTAAGCCCTTCAACCAGGCCCAGAATGATGGATTGCAGAATGGTCATCGCGCGTGCCGGTGTACCGTATTTCCCGGAAAAGGTCAATAACAAAACGAAAAAGCAGACATAAAACTCTGCCATCGGTAAAAAAAGATTGAAGAAGGCCGGAAAAACTGCTATGTATAGTGGCATAATTCTGCGTGCTGCGCTTGTAAATGCATATGAAGAAAATTTGTCGTAAACTGAAGAAGGGGTTCACGCTGGTGGAACTTCTGGTGGTGATTGCCATTCTGGGCGTGGTCATGACCATGGCCGCCGGTGTGCTGCGGGATGCCGGCAAGGGCCGCGGCATTGAGTCCGGCGTGGAGCTGCTCGACTCTCTGGTCATGGAGGCGCGTGCCACCGCCCAGGGCAATGATACCTACACCCGCCTCGTGATTGTGGCCGACCCCAAGGACAGCTCGGCAGATACCGTGCACCTGCGCTACATGACGGTGCAGATGTACCGCAAGGGGAGCGGCAAGGGCGATAATTTCGACGGCACCAATGTGGCCGAGGAAGGCAAGTGGGTTTCCACCTCCTCAGGTGTGCTGCTGCCCCCGGGTGTGTATTTCTCCCCCACGTACAGCAAGCCGCTTCCGCGCGAGGACGGCGCGGTGGGCTCCATGATCGGCGAGGGCACCACCCGCCTGGCCGGTCGCGGCATGACCCGCATCTACTTTGTGGAGTTCGATGAGAAGGGCCGCTTCGTAGCCCCCATGGCAGACCCGCTCAACCTGACCTGCCCGCAGCGTCTGGTGCTCATCAACGGCCGCCCGGGAACCGGCCGCAACGCGGCAGACGGCATTGTGCCGCGCGATACCATCAAGGACGGCCGTGAGCGCCGCCCCGCCGGAGCCAAGGGCCTGTGCCTCTGGCCGAATGGCGATGTAACCCTCCTGCGCACAGATGACCAGGTGTTCCGCGAGGTGCAGTAAGTACAGCCTATACACGAAATAAGAACCTTATGACGACTAAGAAATCTCTCCGCGGCTTCACGCTCATGGAAACCCTGCTGGCCATTGCGCTGGTGGGCGTGCTGCTTTCCATCTTCCTCACTGTGTTTGTGCCGGCCCGCGGCCTGGTGCGCCAGGCGCTCACCCGCCAGGAGTCCGAGCGCATCACCGGCATTCTCCGCTCGGAGCTCAGCTTCCTGCGGGCCGATGAAATTGCCGACAGCGGCGCCAAGGCTTCCTCGGAAAACAAGTACCTGAGCACCTTCGACAAGGGCTTCCACTGGCTGCGCAAAACCTCCCGCCCGAGCAGCGCCATTGTCATCTTCTCCTACCGGGCAGACCTCTCCAAACCCGCCCGCAAGGACGGCTCGTTCCCCGCGGTGCCTGCCGGCAAGAGCGTGCCCGGCAAGAATATGCAGCTGGTCACCATAGCCTGCCCCATGGATGACCCGGTGCACCGCGACGACATCCGCGACGCGGTGGGCCCCGTGTTCCTCGTGAAGATGACCCAGCTCGAACTCAAGAGCAACGGTGAATACCGCCTGGCGAGCTCTCCCGGTGTGATTTCCGCCGCCTCCTCGCCGGAGAACTATGTTTCCCAGCCCGGCGACCGCAACGCCTGGGGCGGTGCCATTTTCTGCCGCGCAGATTTCTACCACATGACTCCCCCCAACCCCGCCCGCTACAAGGGCAAGTCCTGGAACAAGCTGGGGCGCCCGCTCTTCTCGGCCAATCTTTCCTTCCACCGTTGATTCTGTTTTTTCTCTGACTCCCCCGACCATGAAACTCGGCAAATCCACTTTCCGGCGTGGTTTCACGCTCATCGAACTCATGACCGCCATGGCCATCACCGGCATGCTGGTGGTCGTCATCATGCAGCTCACCAACCAGAGTATCGACCTCTGGCGCGCGGTGAGCGAGGACGTGAGCACCTCCTCCCGCTCCCGTGCTGCGCTGCAGACCATCAGCCACGACTTCGAGTCCTTCCAGATGCGCGGCTACGACAACAAGTACCAGTGGCTCTTCTCCAAGGCCGATGAGCGCATGGACAACGTGCCCAAGGGGCTCGAAATTCCCCGCTCTGTGCAGTGTGTCTTCTTTGCCTGCGCCCCGGACCGCAACCCCTCCGTGAGCTCCAGCACCTCGCTCCGCAAGAACTACCGCGAAGCCCGCGCCCACAACCGCGAAACCCAGGGCGATGTGAACGCCATCGGCTACCGCCTCATGTACCGCGACCAGATTCTCAACCTCCCCGCCTCGGACAGCAACGAACCCGGCGTGTACCCCCTCTTCTCGCTCTACCGCCACGTGGTGCCCCCGCGCTCCACTTTCGAGGACCTCATGGGCAAGGAAAACCTGGAATCCGCCTACGTGAAGTATGAGAACGACGACGAGGACAACGCCAACTTCCTCTGCGAGAACATTCTCGAACTCAACATCAGCTTCACCATACGCTACTCCAAGTCCGAGGCCGATGCTGAGGCCGGCCGCGTGGACTACGAGGTGGTTACCGTGCCCATCGTGGCCACCAACCGCCGCACCAACAAGGTGCAGGTCTACGGCGACCGCATCGTGGCCGGCGGCACCACCTACGAGAACGCCCGCATCGTTTCCGCTATGCTCTCCATCACCGTTCTCACGGAGGAAGGCGTGTCCATGGTCGAGCAGATCCGCCAGGGCCGCCGCCGCGCCCCGCGCAAGATAGCAGACTTCTTTGCCAAATACACCCGCAGCTACGCCCGCATGGTCTCGCTGCCCCAGCCTATCTGATTTTCCATTCCCCATATCCCCCCATGCCATGCAGATGCAGAACCAGCAGCGTGATGTGCTCCCTCGGGCCATCACGCTTTGGATTGACCCCGTACCCCGCCGCGGCTACCCGAACATGGCCGCAGATGAACTGCTCTCCCGCCGCGGCGAGGCCTGGCTCCGCATTTACACCTGGGAGCGCCCGGCTGTGAGCTTCGGCTACTTCGATACCGCCACCGAAGCCGCCGGCATCTTCCCCGGGGCAGAGGAATACATACGCCGCTGGACCGGCGGCGGCATTGTGGACCACCGCATCGGCCACACCTACACTGTGACCCTCCCCGCGCAGGAGGGGGTCATGTACCCCTCGGCAGACCAGCTCTACCTCTGGATTCACGGTGCCCTGGCCACTGCGCTGCAGCAGAGCGGGGTGAGCTGCACCCTGCTCACCGAGGACGCACCGGACGGCGGCCGCGCCTGCTGGGCCAGCCCCGTGAAGAGCGATATCATCGACCCCGCCGGGCAGAAACTCGCCGGTGCCGGCCAGCGCCGCTACAAAGGCGCAGTGCTCCACCAGGGGCTCATCCAGCAGTGCGAACCCGCCCCCGGCTGGCCCACCCGCCTGGCCCGTGCTCTGGCCCCGAGTGTGCGCGTGGTGGAAGGTGCCGAACCCTACCCCGGCTTCAACCAGGAGCTGGAAGAGCTCTGCCGCACCAAGTACGACTCCCCCGAGTGGAACGACGAATCCCACGGTCGCCGCAAACCCACCAGAGGTTGAAAATTTAGGATTTTGAATCTTGAAGGTGTAAGTCCCCCGCGCCTTCGGCGCGGTTGATTTACAGCTGCGCCGGAGGCGCAGGAAACGTTACACATTCAAAATTCAAGATTCAAAATTCTACATTCAAAATCCCTGCGAAAGCCCCCTGGTCGGGACTCGGCTTCTTTTTTTATTGTTAGCAGGGCCTGTGGGCCCCACCCCGGGGGGCGGATGACGGCTTTCGCTGCACTTTCTGCTTTCCATCCGGCAGTAATCGTGTAGAATAAGGCTCAGGCATGAAATACGTAAAGCCCCTACTCTGCTGGATACTGGATAACGCGCTGGCGTGGTTTAGCCCCGCCTGGCGCCGCAGCGGCCGCGAAGCGATGACCGCGCTGAAGCGCTATGCCGACTACCACCGCCACACGCTGGACGCAGAGACGCTGGACCGGCTCCGCCGCCACCGGGAGGAGATATACACCGCGCTGCTGAACCAGGACAAGGAGAACTGCACGCGCCTGGTGCGGCTGGTGGAGACGCAGGGCGAGGGTATGCCGGGGTTCAAGCGCAACGCGGTGGTGGAGATTGTGGAGAGCTTCTTCGTAATCATGGTCATTTTTCTGGGGCTGCGCACGTACTACGTGCAGCCGTTCCGCATTCCCACGGGGTCGATGCAGCCGAGCCTGAACGGCATCATCGTGCACCCGGTGGATGAGGTGCCGGGTGTGGCCCGGCAGGCCTGGGACATGCTCACCCTGGGCAGCGCGTATGTGGAGGCAACCGCCGAAAACCCGAAAAGCATTGTGGGGATTGAGCAGCGCCCGAAGTGGTTCCTCTTCACCGAAACGGTGCTCAGCTTCAGTGATGGCTCCAAGGTGAGCATTCCCTCCGCCAAAGGGGCGGTGATGGAGTATCTCAAGAGCCAGGGCAAGCTGATTGAAACGCCCAACGGCCTGCGCCTGGGCAGCTACCGCAGCGGGGAGACCATCATCCGCGCCCGGGTGGACGCAGGCGATATGATTCTGGTGAACCGCATGGCCTACCACTTCCGCAAGCCGGAGCGCGGGGAGACCTTTGTGTTCGACACTCGCGGTATCAATGTCTCCATGCAGTCGGCCACGGCGCAGCGGCTGAGCGACCAGCAGGACGGCACGCACTACATCAAACGCCTGTGCGGCCTGCCCGGCGACACGCTGCAGGTGAAAAGCCCGCATCTGCTGGTAAACGGCGCCCCGGCCACGGAAAGCACCATAGCCCGCGTGGCGGCCGGCAAGGCTCCCTTCAACCCGGAAGGCTACGTGACCCTGGACTACCGCCAGCAGCCCCTGGCCTATATGACCAGCCTGGGACCGGTGCACCTGCAGAACACCACCGACCCCGCCCGCCGCGAATACGCCGCGCTGGGCGACAACACGACCAACTCGCTCGACTCGCGCTACTGGGGCCCGGTGCGGCAGTTCAACATCATCGGCCCCGCCAGTTTCGCCCTCTGGCCCTTCACCCCGCACTGGGGGAGCATTGAATAACGCTTCCCTTTCACCCGCACACTTACACACACTCTCTCTATGTCCGACGCCGATACTATCACGCGCAACGCCAAATCGAACCTGGCGTTCACCCTGGTTGACCTGCCGGAGGAGCGCCGCCGCAACATGGCGCGCTTGTATGCTTTCTGCCGCATCGTTGACGACATCGTGGACGAGCCCGGCATGACCGGAGAAGAGCGCCACGCCGCACTCGACCGCTGGTCCGAAATCATCACCTGCCGGGCCGAAGCCCTGCCCGGCATCGAAACCGAGGTGCAGAAACTCATGCAGGAGCTGCAGCTGGACACCACGCCCCTGCTCGAACTTATATCGGGCTGCCGCGCAGATATATCCCCGGCCCAGCCGGCGACCCGCTACGAATTGCTCGGCTATGCCTACAAGGTGGCAGCCTGTGTGGGGATATCCAGCGCCGCAGTGATGGGGGCCACACCCGCCGCCCGGGATTACGCTATAGCCCTGGGCTACGCACTGCAGCTGGTCAATATCCTGCGCGACGTGGGAGAAGACTGGCGCAAGCATGGCCGTATCTACCTTCCGGCAGACGATATGGCACTTTTCGGCGTAACGCCGGACGACATCAAGGAGCAGCGGTATAACTACCGCATGCGCCAGCTTCTGGCATACGAAGCGGCGCTGGCGGAAAAGTACTTCGGCGAAGCAGAGGAGCGCTACCAGGCGCTGTCTGTAGATGACCGGAACTGCCTCATTCCGGCTCAGGCCATGAGCCTTATTTACCGCACCGTGCTGGAGAAGATGAAGGATGATGAGTACCGCGTGTTTGAGCGCCGCTACAGCGTGAATAATTTCCGAAAGCTCTGGTTCCTGCTCAGGGCCCGCATCGGGTCTTTTGAATTCCCCAGCGTAGC
>JAZRBC010000172.1:0-3179 GCA_045634905.1 Akkermansia sp. | reverse complement strand
GCTGGGGATACTTCTCGGGGTGCTCCATGGCATCCATGAGGGTTTCGCGCTCCAGCACGTTCACGTTGATGTGGTGGCCGGTGGCGGCGAAGTAGGCATCCAGCAGGGAAACGAGCTTGGTCTCGCGCTCGTGCTCGTCCTTGCCCAGGGCGCCGGGGACGATGGAGAAGGTGTAGGAGATGCCGTCCTGGCTGTCATCGTAGCTGAGCTTGGCCACGGAGAGCATGGAAGCCACAGCGCAGTTCTTGTCGCGACCGTGCATGGGGTTGGCACCCGGGGCAAAGGGCTCGCCGGCGCGGCGGCCGTCGGGCGTGTTGCCGGTCTTCTTGCCGTACACCACGTTGGAGGTGATGGTAAGCACAGACTGGGTGGGCATGGAATCGCGGTAGGTGTGCAGCTTGCGAAGCTTGTTCATGAAGTTGCTCACCAGTGCCTCGGCGATTTCGTCCACGCGGGGGTCGTTGTTGCCGTAGCAGGGGAACTCACCCTCGGTCTCGAAGTCGGTGATAAGGCCTTCTTCGTTGCGGATGCACTTGACCTTGGCATACTTGATGGCGGACAGGGAGTCTGCGGCCACGGAGAGACCGGCGATACCGCAGGCCATGGTGCGCAGGATTTCCGGGTCGTGCAGAGCCATCTCGATGCGCTCGTAGCAGTACTTGTCGTGCATGTAGTGGATGATGTTGAGGGCATCCACGTAGGTCTTGGCGAGCCAGTCCTGCATGTTGTCGAAGAGCTCCATCACCTTGTCGTACTCGAGGTATTCACCCTCGTAGCGCGGGGCGGGCGGGGTCACCTGCTTGCCCTTCACTTCGTCCACGCCGCCGTTGAGGGCGTAGAGCAGGGCCTTGGCCAGGTTGGCGCGGGCGCCGAAGAACTGCATCTGCTTGCCGATGCGCATGGCGGACACACAGCAGGCAATGCCGTAGTCATCGCCCCAGTACGGGCGCATCAGGTCGTCGTTCTCATACTGCACGGAGGAGGTCTCGATGGAAACCTTGGCGCAGTACTTCTTGAAGCCTTCGGGCAGGGCGGTGGACCACAGCACGGTCAGGTTCGGCTCGGGAGCCGGTCCCAGGTTGTACAGGGTCTGCAGCATACGGAAGGAGCTGCGGGTCACCAGGGTGCGGCCGTCTTCGCCCATACCGCCGATGGATTCGGTCACCCAGGTGGGGTCGCCGGAGAACAGGCTGTTGTACTCGGGGGTACGGATGAAACGCACCATGCGCAGCTTCATCACGAACTGGTCCATGAGTTCCTGGATTTCGGCTTCGGTGATGGTGCCGGCGGCCAGGTCGCGCTCGAAGTAGATGTCGAGGAAGGTGGAAACACGACCCAGGGACATGGCGGCACCGTTCTGTTCCTTCACAGCGGCCAGGTAGCCCAGGTAGGTCCACTGCACGGCTTCGCGGGAGTTCTCGGCGGGGCGGCTCAGGTCGCAGCCGTAGCTCTTGCCCATTTCTGCCAGTTCGGCCAGAGCGCGAATCTGTTCGTTCATTTCCTCGCGCAGACGGATGGTGGCATCGGTCATCACGCCGGCTTCGCGGTCCTTCAGGTCCTTGCGGCGGGCGGCGATGAGCTTGTCGGTGCCGTAAAGAGCCACGCGGCGGTAGTCGCCGATGATACGGCCGCGGCCGTAGGCATCGGGCAGACCGGTGATGATACCGGCGGAACGGGCAGCGCGGATGTCGCTGGTGTAGGCATCGAACACGCCTTCATTGTGGGTCTTGCGGATGCGGCCGAAGAATTCGGCGGTGTGCGGGCACATCTGCTTGCCGTAGGATTCCAGAGCCTTCTGGGCCATGCGAAGACCACCGAAGGGCATCAGAGCGCGCTTCAGAGGAGCATCGGTCTGCAGACCAACAATCTTCTCGCGAGCCTGGTCGATGTAGCCGGCAGCGTGGGAAACAATGGTGGAAACAACTTCGGTGTCGGCATCGAGCAGACCGCCGGCATCAATTTCCTTCTTCATCAGATCTTTCACCTCGTCCCACAGGGCAATGGTGTCCTCAGTAGGGCCGGCCAGGAAATCGCCCTCGCCGGTGTAGGGAGTGTAGTTCTGCTGAATGAAATCACGGACGTTGATGGTATTCTGCCATACGCCGGATTTGAATCCCTGCCACGGATCTACCTGGCAGGCGCATTCCTGAGTGCATGTTGTGTCTGTCATAAAAATAGGCTGGTTCAGAATAATGGAAGCCAGTGGGGTAGTGCGGCGATGCCGAACTCTCCATCCTCGCCATGATTCTAACGCTACCCGTTTGATAAGTCAAGGGAGATTCGACTCGTTTTCCCCGGTCCAGCGTTTTTTCAGGCGTCTCCGGCTCCTCCCTAAGCCGGATTCTAACACTTTGCCTGCCTTTGTCAAGTAGAATTATTCTAAAATGGACAAGCGGAAGGATTATTTTTCCTGTTCACGAATGTACTCGATTTCTTTTTTGAGTATACCGCCGACGCGGTGTTTGGCCAGGTAGACCTGAGCCATGCTGACGCCGAGGCGTCGGCGCACCTCGGTGGCGCTCATGCCCTGGAGCACATTGTAATCAAAAATCTGGAACTGGCGGGGCGAAACGCGGATTTTGACGCGTTCGAGCGCGGCCTTCATCACATTCTGCTGCCACTCACGTTCCCAGATTTCGGTGAAATTGTTGGACGAAGTGTCGGGCAGGTTTTCGACCGGTTCGCGGGTGGGGGTGGGCTCGTCTGTTGCGGTGGCAGGGGCCTGAGTTCTGCCACGCAGGCGGAACTGGTCATTGATACGCCAGCGCGTCACATTCCAGAGCCACATCTTGAACGAACCTCGCTCCGGGTCATAGGCATTCTTGACACTCTGTTTTGCGATGGTGAGCACCGTTTCCTGCACCACGTCCCAGGCTTCATCCTCCCGCAGGCCTGCTTTAACAGCCACGGAATAGATGAGTCGCCAGTAGGTGCGGTAGAATTCATCCCAACTGCGCTGATCCTTCCAGTCACCCAGTCGCATGATGAGGCTGCGACGCGTGCGGGCAGCAAGCTGCTCGAGCTCGCTGTCATCCGGTCCGGTGATGGAATCTTCTGGTTGCACTCGCCTGCCATGTTATCAGAAAAAAACAAGAACGCAAGCCGGAAATTGCTTCCCTTGAAAATATCCGTTCAGTTAGATAGGACTTGACAAAAACGGGCGGAGCTGGCTAAATGGG
>JAZRBC010000171.1:0-4182 GCA_045634905.1 Akkermansia sp. | reverse complement strand
GTGAAGGCCAAGCACGGTGAGGACATGCTGCTCGTGTTCCACGGCGGTTCCGGTTCCGACCTCTGCGACATCCGCGAGGCTATCTCCTACGGCGTGGTGAAGATGAACATCGACACCGACACCCAGTACGCTTTCTCCAAGCCCATCGTTCTGCACATGTGCCAGAACATCGACGGCATGCTGAAGGTGGACGGCGAAGTGGGCAACAAGAAGGCCTACGATCCCCGCGCTTACCTCAAGAAGGGCGAGCAGGGTATCTGCGAGCGTCTTCAGGTTGCTTGCTCCGACCTCATGTCCGAAGGCAAGACCCTCTTCGGTCAGATCTAAGCCCCGCGCTTACACCAACCTTTCAGAAGCCCCCGCACCAGCGGGGGCTTTTTTTATCCGCGGTTCCACCAGATATGCTTGACATCCAGCAGCCACAAGCGTATCATAACACGCCTTTTACTCTTTTTCACACCGTGAGCACAAACAACAAACAAGAACTCTGGACCTCCAATCTCGGAGCCGTGCTGGCCGTGGCCGGCAGCGCTATCGGCTTCGGCAACTTCCTCCGCTTCCCCGGGCTCGCAGCCCAGTATGGCGGCGGCGCCTTCATGATTGCCTATTTCGTGGCATTCCTGCTGCTGGGTATTCCGCTCAGCTGGGTGGAATGGGCCATCGGCCGCAAGGGTGGCAGCCTCGGCGCGCATTCATCCGCCTCGGCTTTCTTCGTCCTTTCCCGCAGCAGCAAGTGGAAATATGTGGGCCTCGCCGGCGTGCTGACCCCGCTTGCCATCACCATGTACTACATGACGCTGGAAGGCTGGACCCTGGGCTATGCCTGGCACACCGCCATGGGCGACCTGAATTTCTCCACCAGCGAGGAGTACGGCAACTTCTTCAGCAATTTCGTAGGCATCAACAGCAATGGCAGCGTGTTCAGCGGTGAGAGCAGCATGCTCATTTTCTTCGCTATTGCCGTATTCAGCAGTTTCTGGCTCATCTATCGCGGTGTAAACAAAGGCATCGAGTGGTTCTGCAAGTGGAGTATGCCCGTGCTGGTCATCATCGGTGTGGTCATTCTGGTGCGCGTGCTCACCATGGGTACCCCTGACCCCACTCACCCGGAGCGCAACGTGAACGAAGGCCTGGGCTACATGTGGAACCCGAACAAAATCATGCTCGTGGCCGGCGAAAAAGAAGTGGACATGGTGCCCGCCTATGCCACCCCGGAAGAAAAGGCTGCCCAGATTGAGCGACTGACTAAACAGTACCCCGACCAGGAAATCAAGGAGAAGCCCATCACCCTGGCTCAGGGCCTCATGAACCCGAATCTGTGGATTACCGCCGCCGGCCAGGTATTCTACTCCGTCTCCATCGGCTTCGGTATTGTCTGTTCCTATGCCAGTTACGTAGAGCGCCGCAAAGATATCGCCCTTTCCTCGCTCACGGCTAATGCGGCCAACGAAGTGGCCGAGGTGGGTCTGGCGGGCATGATGATTATCCCCGCCGCCGTGGCCTTGCTCGGTGTGGTGGCAGCAGCCGGCACCAGCACCTTCGGTCTGGGCTTCAATGTACTGCCGCAGGTATTCGCCAGCATGCCCGGCGGCCAGATTTTCGGCACATTGTTCTTCGGTCTGCTTTCCATCGCCGCCATCACCAGTGCCATCTCGATTCTGCAGCCGGCAGTTGCCTTCATTGAGGAGTTCTGGCAGCTGCGGCGCATCCAGAGCGTGACTATCATTGCCCTGCTCCTCACCGTGGGTTCGCTCATTGTGGTGTGGTTCACGGGCGACGGGCTCATCGCCCTCGACACGCTCGACTTCTGGCTGGGCACCATGAGCCTCTACATCAGCTCCGCATCCTTCCTCATCGTCTTCCGCTTTGTGTGGGGCACCAATAAGGGTCTGGCAGAACTGCGCCGCGGAGCCCGCATGCCCATCCCCCGCTTTATTGCATTCGTTATCAACTGGATAACACCAGGCATCATGCTCTTCATCTTCGTGGCATGGCTGTATCAGAACCTCTTTGTCCAGCAGAGCTACCACATAACCAACCTGCTGGAAGGCAAAATCGGCGCTATCATCCCCCTGGTGTGGGTAGGTATCGTGCTGCTGTTCTTCATCTTCGTGGCGCACACCTCCACCCGTTTCAGCTACCACAAAAAGGGCGAGAAGTAATATCTGATTACCATTCCGATTATGCCTGCAGATAAAACAGACCATTGGAAAACCAATCTCGGTGTCATGCTGGCGGTGGCCGGCAGCGCCATCGGCTTCGGCAACTTCCTGCGCTTCCCCGGCCTGGCTGCCCAGTATGGCGGCGGTGCTTTCGTGGTGGCCTATTTCTGCTGCTTCCTGCTGCTGGGGCTCCCCCTCTGCTGGGTGGAGTGGGCTATCGGCCGCAAGGGCGGCGTGCTGGGCGGCCACAGCCCGGCCTCCGTGTTCCAGCTCATCGCTGAGAAACCGCTCTGGAAATACCTCGGTATCCTCGGCATTCTGGCTGGCCTCAGCATCAATGTTTATTACGTTTACATGGAAGGCTGGACCATTGGCTATGTGTGGCATACGCTCATTGGTGACCTTAATTTAGACACCCCGCAGGCCTATGGTGATTTCTTTGCCAACTTCGTGGGCATGGGGGCAGACGGTCACTTCTTCAGCGGCCAGACCTCGGTTCCCATCTTCTTCCTGCTGGCGATGCTGGCCAATTTCTGGCTCATCTACCGCGGCGTGAGCAAAGGCATCGAATGGTTCTGCAAATGGAGCATGCCGGTGCTCTTCATCGTGGCTATCATCCTGCTGGTGCGCGTGCTCACCATGGGTACGCCGGATCCCACCCGCCCCGCGCGCAGCGTGAACGAAGGTCTGGGCTACATGTGGAACCCGGAAAAAACCATGCTGGTCGATTCCACCACCGGCAAATCCATCGGCATGGTACCAGCTGGTGCCACAGAGGAAGAAAAGGAAGCCCTCGTTTCCCGTCTGCACGAGGAATACCCCACCGTGGCCATCGAAGAGAAGCATATGACTTTCTGGCAGAGCCTGTTTAACCCGGAAATGTGGCTGCGCGCCGCCGGTCAGGTATTCTTCTCCCTTTCCGTGGGTTCCGGCTCCATCTGCTGTTATGCCAGCTATGTACGCCGCCGCAGGGATATCGCCCTGAGCGCCCTGAGCGCGGGCGCCGCCAACTCGGTCACCGAAGTGGGGCTGGCAGGTCTCACCATTGTTCCTGCCGCACTGGCACTTCTGGGGGTGGCCGCAGCCGCAACAGTAGGTACATTCGGCCTGGGCTTCAACGTGTTGCCGCAGGTATTCGCCGCCATGCCGGGTGGACAGTTCTTCGGTGTACTGTTCTTCCTGCTGCTCTTCATCGGTGCGGTGACCAGTGCGCTCTCCCAGGTGCAGCCGGCCGTCTCCTTTGTAGAGGAATACTGGAACCTGAAGCGCGGCCAGAGCATTGCCCTGGTAGCGGGGCTGCTGCTGGTGGGAGCCTTCATCATCATCTGGTACACGCAGGACATGCTGGCCCTCGACAGCATCGACTTCTGGGTGGGCAGCCTCATCCTCTATGTGACCACCAGCCTCAACCTCATTTTCTTCAACTGGGTCTGGGGCACTAAGAAGGGCATGGATGAACTGCGCGACGGCTCCGCTATGCGCATTCCTGCGGCTGCCACCTTCATCATCCGCTGGATTGCCCCGGTCATCATGTTCACCATCTTTGCTGCATGGCTCTATCAGGAGCTCTTCATCACACGCAGCCCATATGTGGCCAACATCGTGGAAGGCCGCATCGGTGCCATCCTGCCGCTCATCTGGGCAGCCGGCATCACGGTCTTCTTCTGCATCGTGGCAGCAACCTCCCGCCGTTTCAACAAATAAACTTCACCTCCTCTCCCATATTATAACGTGAGCACTACAACTAAAACAGAAAACTGGAACACCAGTCTCGGTGTCATGCTGGCTGTAGCCGGCAGCGCCATCGGATTCGGTAATTTCCTGGGCTTCCCCGGCCTGGCCGCCCAGTACGGCGGTGGCGCATTCATGATTGCCTACTTCACCGCTTTCCTGCTGCTGGGAATCCCCCTGAGCTGGGTAGAGTGGGCGATCGGCCGCAAGGGTGGTTCGCTGGGCGGCCACTCCACAGCCAGCATCTTCTACCTCACCAGCGGCAAATCCGGCTGGAAGTACCTGGGCA
>JAZRBC010000170.1:0-11036 GCA_045634905.1 Akkermansia sp. | reverse complement strand
AAGCACCCGGTATTCGCCATGAAGGTGGTGACAGACCGGGCAGAGGCCGTGTTCAACGAGAGAGTGGGGGCATTGCGGGTGACAGCACCGCAATGCCAGCTGCTGATGTATCTGGACAGCCGGGACGGGGAGCCCGTATCGCAGCGGGAGCTGGAGCAGCACCTGGGAGTGAGCCACACCACGGTGAAGGGGCTGCTGCAGCGGCTGGAAGAGAAAGGCTACGTGCGCACGGCGTTTGACAGCGATGACGGCCGGGTGAAGCATGCCTACCTGACCGATGAGTTCCGGCGCATGAAAACGCAGACGGAGGGAGCCTTGAGAGCATTTGAGAACCAGCTGGTGGCCGGTTTTTCCGAGGCGGAGCTGGAGCAGCTGCAGAGCATGCTGGAGCGTATATACCACAACACTTTAACCACAGAGTCCGAAGCTCTGTAAACCGAAAATCAATGAAAGCAACAAATATATTGGCAATAGCCCTCGGTGGGCTGGTGGCAGGCACTACTCTGGTAGCCTGTAAGGAGCAAGGCGCAGCCCAGGCAGCTCAACGCCCGATGGCACCTGTCAACGTGACTGTGATGCCGCTGCAGAAGCGCACGGTGGAGCTTACCTCCACCTGGTTCGGCCACTTGCGCGGTGTGGAGCAGGCGGATATACGCCCCGAGGTGTCGGGCAAGCTGCTGGAGCAGGTGTACTGGCATGGGTCTCTGTGCGAGAAGGGGGAGGTGTTGTTCCGCATAGACCCCGCCACGTACCAGGCGGCGTATGACCAGGCGGTGGCCAACGTGGCCGCGGCAGAGGCATTTGTGCTGCAGTCTGAGGTGGCCGATGAGCAGAACAAGAAAGACGTGGAGCGCTTTGCCGCGCTGGTGGAGAGCGGCTCGGTTTCTGAAAAGCAGTATACCGATGCCCGCCACGCCAAGCGCCGCAGCGAGGCGGCGCTGGCCATTGCCCGGGCCCAGCTGGCGCAGGCTGAGGCTGCGACGGAGATGGCCAAGCTGAATCTGGACCGCTGCACGATACGCGCGCCGTTCAAGGGCCTGGCCACGCAGTCGAATGTGAGCGTGGGTGACTTTGTGGCTGCCGGGCAGGTGGTGATGACCCGCATGTCTTCGGTGGACCCCATACGCGTGGATTTTTCCGTGCCCGCCCGCCAGCTGACCGGACAGACCGGCAGCAATGAATACTACGACCTGCCGAACAAGATGAGCCCGGTGACGGAGTTTGAGCTGATTCTGGAGGATGGCACTGTGTTTGAGCACAAGGGTACGGTGCATGCTGTGGACAGCGAGATCAGCCAGTCAACGGGCACGGTGAAGTTTGTAGGCTATGTGCCGAACCCGCAGCTCAAGCTGCGCACGGGCGCAGCGGTGCGCGTGCAGGCCAGGACGGGCGAAATCAAGGATGCGCTGCTGGTTCCTTCCCGCGCGCTGGTATCGGCCATGAATCACCGGTTCATCTATGTGGTGGCGCCGGATAACACGCCGCTGGGCATTGATGTGCAGCTGGGCAAGGAACTGGTGCTGGAGGTGCCGAATGGAGATGGCACCACGGTGCCCATGCTCATGCAGGTGGTGACCGGCACGGTGAAACCCATAGCCGAGACGCTCCTGGAGCACGGAATCGAGCATGTGGAGGATGCCCAGGTCATCGTGGGTGGCGGCCAGATGGCCGCGCAGTATGCCCTGGCGAATAATGCCATGCGCAAGAAAGGAGCCCGGAGCGGTTTCGGTACGGTGGTGACGCGGCCGTTCATTTACGAGCAGCCTGCTTCCACGGTGAGCTCCGTTACCTCCCAGAACCAGGCAGAATAAGCAGCTATGAGTCCGTTTTTCATCAAACACCCCGTCATTGCCACGGTGATTGCCGTGGTGACGACTCTGCTGGGTATGGTGTGCCTGGTGAATCTGCCGATTTCCCAGTATCCGGAAATTACGCCGCGCACTATCCAGCTCATGGCCATGTTCCCCGGCGCGGATGCGCAGGCGGTGGCTGACTCTGTGGGCACGCCGCTGGAGCGAGAAATCTCCGGTGTGCAGGGCATGGATTACATGACCTCCGTTTCCTCGAACAACGGTGTGTACTCCCTGCAGGTGGTATTCAACCCGGATACTGACCCGGATATTGACCAGGTGCTCACCAACATGCGCTATGGCCAGGCCCAGTCCCAGGTGCCTACCGAGGTGATTAACTCCGGCGTGACGATCCGCCAGCAGCCCGGCCTGCCCATTCTCATTTACTCCCTCTACTCGCCTGACGGCAGCTACAACTCTGTGGACCTGGCCAACTATGCCCAGGTGAAGATGGTGGATGAGCTGAAGCGCGTGGAAGGCGTGGGCGAGGTGATGGTGTATGGCGCGGGGCGCTATGCTATCCGTATCTGGCTGGATACGAATATCATGACCCACTACAACCTTTCCATTGCCGAGGTGCGTGCGGCCATTGCAGCCCAGAATGCCACCAACCCCGGTGGCAAGGTGGGTGCCGACCCCGTGCCCGATGGCCAGGAAAAGACCATCTCCATCCGCACGCAGGGCCGCCTGAGCGACCCGGCTGAGTTCGAGAATATCATCGTGCGCCAGAGGGGGGACGAGATTATTTACCTGCGGGACATTGCCAAGGTGGAGCTCGGGTCGTCGAACTACTCGGCCACCGGGCGTCTGAACCGCCGCGTGTCGGCCTCGGTGGTGATTTTCCAGACTCCCGGGTCAAACGCCATTGCCACGGTGGACCGCCTGCGCAAGACCTTTGAGAAGCAGGGTGCCATCATGCCCCAGGGTATTTCGGGCGATGTGTCGCTGGATACGACCACGGCCGTGCGCTACTCGATTGACGAAATCAAGCGCACCTTCATCGAGGCTATTGTGCTGGTGGCGCTGGTGGTGTTCATGTTCCTGCAGAACTTCCGCGCCACGCTGATTCCGCTCATTGCGGTGCCGGTATCACTGATTTCGACCTTCTGTGTCTTCCCGCTGCTGGGCTTCTCACTGAACACGATTTCACTGCTGGGCATGGTGCTGGCCATTGGTCTGGTGGTGGATGACGCCATTGTGGTGGTGGAAGCGGTGCAGCACCATATTGACAAGGGGCTCAACCCGCGCATGGCCTCCTTTGCCGCCATGCAGGAAGTGAGCGGCCCGGTAATCGCCATTGCGCTGGTGCTGGCAGCGGTGTTCCTCCCCTCGCTCATGCTGGCGGGTATCACGGGCACGCTGTTCAAGCAGTTTGCCATCACCATTGCGGTGTCCATGCTTATTTCGGCGTTCAATGCGCTCACGCTGTCGCCGGCCTTGTGCGCGCTCATGCTCAGGCCTACGCAGCAGAGCCGCAGCATATTCAAGCCGTTCTACAAGTTGTTCAACAAATGCTACGACTGCACGGCCAATGTGTATGTGAAAATCTGCGGCGGCCTGTGCCGCAAGCTCATCATCTCCATGCCGCTGCTGGTGCTGCTGTGGGCGGCTATTCTGCCAGTGAGCAAGATGGTGCCCAAGGCATTCCTGCCGGACGAAGACCAGGGCTTCCTGCTGGCTGCGCTGGTGATGAAGCCCGATACCTCGCTGCAGGTGGCTTATTCCGAGAACAAGAAGTTTGAGGACGCACTTTCCGACCCCGCGGTGAAGAATCTGACCACGGTGGTGGGTATCAATATCCTGAACAGTGTGCAGACCCCCGGTGCGTGTATCGCGTTCATTGAGCTCAAGGACTGGGCAGACCGCCCGGAAAGCGCCCGCGAGATTCAGAAGCGCATAGAAGGCCGCCTGCATGCTGCCGCGCTGGATGGTATGGCCATGGTGCTGATGCCGCCGGCTATTCCCGGTGTGGGCACGGCGAACGGCGTGACCATGGTGCTGAATGACCTGGAAGGGCAGGGCGTGCCTTTCCTGCGCGAGCAGGTGCTGCGCTTTGAGGAAGCGGCCCGCCAGCGCCCGGAGGTGGCGGTGTGCATGGATATGATGATGGCCGACACCCCGCAGAAGTTTGTAGAGCTGGATAAGGAGAAATGCCAGTTCCACCGGGTGGATATCGCCGCGGCCAACAATCTGCTGGCTACCTACAACGGCTCTTCCTTCGTGAACTTCTTCAACGCCTTCGGCCAGCAGTGGCAGGTCTATATGCAGGCGCAGGGTGCCGACCGCGTGAGCCTGGACAAGATGGACGGCTTCTTCGTGAACAATATGGACGGCGAGCGTGTGCCGCTCTCTGCTCTGGTGAATATCAAGGATATTGCCGATACTGAGTTCGTGATGCACCACAATATCTACAACTCTGCCAAGCTGAATGTGATTCCCCGCCCCGGCTACTCCGCCCAGCAGCTCATGGAGGCTATGGAAGAGGTGTATGCCCAGACCATGGACCCCTCCAAGGTAGGTATGGATTACCAGGAAATGTCTTTCCAGGAAAACAAGGTGCGCAACGGTACCGGCCTGGTGACCATTTTCGCCATGTCCTCGGTGTTTGCCTTCCTGATTCTGGTGGCTCTGTATGAGAAATGGACGCTGCCGATTTCGGTGTTCCTCACCGTGCCCATTGCCGTGCTGGGGGCTTATGCCGGCCTGTACTGGATGGGGCTGGAACTCAACCTGTATGCTCAGGTGGGTCTGGTGATGCTGGTGGGTCTGGCGGCGAAGAACGCCATTCTCATCGTGGAGTTTGCGAATCTGGAAATGGAACGCGGCAAGGACCTGATGACTGCCACGCTTTCTGCAGCCAGGCTGCGTCTGCGCCCCATTCTCATGACCTCGCTGGCCTTCATTCTGGGCTGTGTGCCGCTCATGCTGGCAGATGGTTCCGGTGCACTGGCCCGTTGCTCCATTGGTACTGTGGTGGTAATCGGCATGACTGTGGCCACGGTGGTGGGTGTGTTCCTGATTCCTTGTTCGTACGTGTTCATCATGCGCCTGTTCCGGATTAAGTTCAAGCTGAATACTCTGGCCGAAGACCCGGATGAAGCGGGAGCCCGCGAGTATCTCGCGGCCCACAGGAATGATGACTAACAAGTGAAAAATCACTTGACAAAATCAACCAAATCACTATTATAACAACAACATGAAACGCACTTTTATTCTCAGCCTCGCAGGTGTGGCCGGCTTTGTGGCCTCCTGCACGTTCGGCCCCATGTGGACCACGCCCGAGATGCCTGTGCCCGCTGAGTTCCGCGGGAATGGCCTGGCTGGCAGCACCATGGCGGATTTGCCCTGGCAGCAGGTGCTTGATGATGCGGCCCTTCAGAAACTGCTGGATGATGTCTTCGCGAACAACCGCAGTCTGGAAGCCATGATGCACAACGTGGATTCCGCCCGCCGCTACATCACAGTAGCCCGCGCGCCGATGTTCCCCTCCCTGGGTTATCTGGCTCAGGGCAGCAAGGGCGCCAGCTCACCCGCAACTGTGGCAACTGCGAACGAGACAACGATTCCCACTGCTGCCGGGCTGAGTGCATCCTGGGAGCTTGATATCTGGGGCAAGACCCGCAAGGGCGTGGAAAGCGCCGAGGCTCAGGCTCTCTCTGCAGAAGAGGGACTCAACAATCTTCGCATTTCGCTGATGAAGCAGGTGGCTACCGGCTACCTGCGCCTCATCATGCTGGATGAGCAGCTGAAGATTGCCCACAATGCCGTGGAATCTTACCGCGAATCGCTGAAACTCTTCGAGAACCAGCTTGAAGGTGGCGTGGCCGACCGCCTGCAGACGGCCTCTGCCCAGGCGGCTCTTTCCTCCGCCGAGGCACAGATACCGAACCTGCAGATGCAGATTGCCGAACTGGAGAACACGCTTTCCGTGCTGGCTGGGCGCGCACCCGGTGCCATTGCCCGCGGTGGTAACCTGATGGCCTTTGCCAATGCCAGCGGCGTGGCTGCCGGTATTCCTGCTGAGGTGATTGCCCGCCGCCCCGATATCCGCGCGGCCGAGCAGAACCTCCGTTCCGCTAATGCCGAAATCGGCGTGGCCATTGCCAGCTATTTCCCCAGCATCAGCCTGACCGGTCTGGCGGGTGTTGCCACGCCTGACCTTCGCCACGGCTTTGCCAAGGGGGCAGACGGCTGGGGTATCGGAGCCAACCTGACCGGCCCGATTTTCAATGCCGGTTCACTGCGTGCCAATGAACTGATGAAGCGCGATGCCTTCCTCGCAGCCAAGGCTGACTACGAGCAGACCGTGCTTTCCGCGCTGGCTGAGATTTCCACCACGCTGGTGCAGCGCACCAAGCTGCGCGAAATCATGAAGAAGCAGGAACAGGCTGTGGCTGCCTACCAGGAGAGCGTGACCCTCTCCAAGGCCCGCTACGCCCAGGGCCTGGCCAGCTACTACGAAGTGCTCACCGCCCAGCAGGGCCTTTTCCCTGCCCAGACTCAGCTTGCCGCCTACCGCTACCAGTACGCAGCCTGCGTACCCACGCTCTACACCCAGCTCGGCGGCGGCTGGAAGACGAAGTAACGCTCTTTGTACATCCGTTTCCGGGGCCGGTGGTTTTTCCACCGGCTCTTTTTTTGCAGTGCCTTTGGGCTTGAGTGGTGGGGAAATGTGGGGTATACTGCGGGCATGTCGATTTCTGAGGAGCTTTTTGAGCGGGCGTGCCGGGTGATTCCCGGTGGGGTGAATTCGCCGGTGCGTGCGTTCCGGCGGCTGGAGCGTGCGCCGTTTTTTGTGGCAAAGGCCGCGGGGGCGCATCTGACAGATGAGGACGGTAAGCAGTATATCGACTACGTGGGTACCTGGGGGCCTGCTATTCTGGGGCATGCGCCGGATTGCGTGATCTCTGCCGTGCAGGCTGCTGTGCCGCAGGGGCTGGGCTATGGTATTCCCACCCGCATTGAGGTGGATATGGCCGAGACTGTGTGCCGCTGGATTCCGAGCATTGAGAAGGTGCGCATGACGAACAGCGGCACCGAGGCCACGATGAGCGCGGTGCGCCTGGCGCGCGGCTATACGGGACGTAAATACATCATCAAGTTTGCGGGCTGCTACCACGGGCATGTGGACAGCCTGCTGGTGGCTGCGGGCAGTGGTGCGCTGACGCACGGTGAGCCGGATAGTGCCGGTGTGCCTGCCGAGTTTGCGAACCTGACCATTGTGCTGCCGTACAACGACCGCGCTGCGGTGGAGCGGGCTTTTGCTCAGCATCCGGGGGAGATTGCCGGCATCATCGTGGAGCCGTTCCCGGGAAATGCAGGGTTCTACCTGCCGAAGCCGGGCTATCTGGAGTTCCTGCGTGAGATTACGGCAAAGAATGGCGCTCTGCTGATTTTTGACGAAGTGATGACCGGGTTCCGTATCTCGGCTGCAGGTGTGCAGGGTAAGCTGGGCATTACTCCCGATATCACGACGCTCGGCAAGATTATCGGCGGCGGCCTGCCTGTGGGTGCCTTCGGCGGGCGCCGGGAAATTATGGACTGCGTTTCTCCGCTGGGGCCGGTATACCAGGCCGGCACGCTGAGCGGTAACCCTGTGGCCATGGCGGCGGGCCTGGCTCAGTTGAATTACCTGGAGCAGAACGATTCCTACACCCGTCTGGAGCAGCTGGGTGCCCGCCTGGAGGACGGCGTGCGCCGCATTCTGCGAGACGAGCAGCTGCCGCTCACCTTCATCCGCGATGGCTCTATGTTCTGCCTGCATTTCACCATGCAGGAGGTCTGTGACCTGGACTCCGCCATGAGCGGCAATTTCGACATGTTCCGCCGCTATTTCCACGCCATGCTGGAGCAGGGGGTGTATGTGGCGCCGTCTCCCTACGAAACCGGCTTTATCTCCACCGCCCATACCGAGGCCGATATCGATGCCACAGTGGCCGCCATGCAGCGCGCGCTTCGCGTGGCTAAAGACTGACTTTCCGCTTGCCAAGGCGTGTGCGAATAGGTAGAATGTGGTCATGAGGAAGATGATTCACCGCTGGATGCTGATGATGGCCGTTTCTGTGGCTTCGGTTGTGCCTGCAGTGCAGGCGCAGAGCGCCGAGGTCATGAATGAAACCGGTGATATGGTGCGTGTGATGCGCCACCCGGACGGCACACGTGCTATCTACCAGCGCCAGAAGGGCTGGCGCGGCATGCGCTGCTCGTCGTACACAGCCAGCGGCCGTCTGGCGGCGGTGAATGATTACACTGAGGGTAAGTACGGCCAGCTGGTGGGTTGCATCATCTACGACCACACCAAGAAGAATATCATCTACAAGGTGGCCTATGGCTACGACAGCCGCGCCCGCCTGGTGGAGGAACGTATGTACTCCCACCCCCAGGGCAAGCTGGTGCAGCGCGTTATCTATAAGTACGACAAGCGAGGCAACCGCTCCAAACCCCTCATTATTTCTCTGAACACAGCCGGCCCGGTTACGGAAATTGCTCCCACGATGCAGGATGATGTGAACGCCATTAACCGCCAGATGAGGCAGCAGGACCGGAATCGCCGTTAATTCAACCCCAAGAAACCGAACAGATGGAAACGTTCTCCTGGCAGGACCGCGATGCCGATGGTAACAAGGTCATATACGAAGCCCAGCACTTTGGCGGCTGGTGGCAGCTGATGGTGGCACCTAAGCTGGGGCGCTCCCAGCGCGACGAGGTGGTGTTCACCCCGGCGGATTTCACGGAGGAACACTGGCAGACGCTGCGTGATCTCCTGTGGCGCAAGTACCAGCGCCGCCGTGTGGCCTGGGACATGGTGCAGCATATTGACGATATTCTGGCGGGCAAGGCTACCAATGAGCGCCGCGACCGCCGCAACGGCAAGTCCAGATGACGGACGAGGAAATGATTCACTGCCGGGATTCGGCCCGGCAGGTGGAGCGCGCGGTGGCTATCATGCACCGCCTGCGCCAGCCCGGCGGCTGCCCGTGGGACGCTGAGCAGACTCACGATTCCATCATCAGCAGCCTTATTGAGGAGTGCTACGAGTGCATCGATGCCATTCGTGAGCGCGACTGGGCCCACTTGCGCGAGGAACTGGGCGATGTGCTGCTGCAGGTGATTTTCCACGCCGAAATGGCTCAGGAGAACCCTGAAGCCGGCTTCGGGCTGAATGAGATTGCCTGCGAGCTGGCCGATAAGCTGGTGCGTCGGCATCCGCACGTGTTCGGTACGGCTGCTGTAGAAAACGCTGAGGGGGTAGTCTCGCAGTGGGATGCCATCAAGCGCAAGGAGCACGATATTGAGGATAAACCCTATCTGCAGGATTGCGGCAAGGGGCTGCCCGCGTTGCTGCAGGCATACAAGATTACAAAGAAAGTGGCCAAGGTCGGATTTGACTGGCCCGACCACGCCGGCGTGGTAGAGAAAATCCGCGAGGAAACGGCGGAGGTGGCAGAGACGCTCGAGCTGCCGGATGATGACCCGCACGTGGCCGAGGAGCTGGGGGATCTGCTCTTTGTGGTGGTGAATCTGTGCCGCCGCCGCAAGGTGGATCCGGAGCTGGCTCTTTTCAATGCCAACCGTAAGTTTGAACGCCGTTTCAATGCGGTGGAAGCCTTGTTGAAAGAACGGGGAATCGGCCTCGCCTCTGCCGGAACGGAGGAAATGGAAGCTGCCTGGCAGGCGGTGAAACGCACCGAGCGCGCATGACCGGACTGCGCACAGCGGTGTTCTGCTTTGGGGCTGCCATGCTGGCTTCGTGCAGCCTGTGGCAGCAGCCGCAGAAAGAACAGGAGGATGTGCCCCGCCCGGAGGACATGAACAAGCCCCGCATGGGGTTTGAAGATGCCGCCATGCCCGGCATGAATCCGCTGCTTACCGGTGGCGCCACAGACCCGAATGCGCAGAGTTACAATGTGACTACCTCTGAAGAGCTCGAGAAGATTGACAACGGCGCAGAGGGCGAGGTTTATTTCACTGACCCAGATAATCCCGATGCGGATATCGAGGGTATCACCGCGGCATTTGAGGCCAAGCGCAACGGCAATGGATGGCTTGAGAGCTACGCTAATGCCACGCGTTTTGCCCACCGCGAGTGCCGTCCGCTCATCATCTGGTTCCACGATTCTGTCATCGCGCCCAAGAGTTCCCAGCTTGGGGAGGATTTGCTGGAAACTCCGGAGTTCAATGCCTGGTGCCGGGACCGCGTGGTGCGTCTGAAACTTGATTCCGGCGCTTCCATTGATGACCGCACCCGCAGCAGTGCCAAGTACAGCCGCCAGGCTATTGAGCGTATGGCCCGCCGGTATGGCCTGACCCGTCGCCCGGCGCTTGCGGTGCTGACTCCTCGTGGTAAGCTGGTCATGGGGGTGGAGGATTACAACGGTTTTGTCCAGCAGGTGGATACTCTGCTGAAGGAAGGGGTCATCAAGGCAGAGAAGGAGATGGATGAGTACCGCGCCAGCCTGGCGCCGCGAGGGTACCGCACCTGGAGCTCTGCTGCAGGAAATATGACCTTGTTTGCAAGGCTGCAGCGCTTTGATGAGGAACACCAGATGGTGTACCTGAAGGAATATGGCGGCAAAGTGTCCCGCACCAAACTGCGCCGGTTCTGCAAGGAAGACCGCGAGTATATCCTGAAAAAGCAGGAGGAGAAGGCTGCGAGGAAGAAAAAGAAGAAGCGCCGCAACACGTTTGACGCATGAGCAAGTCCGATGACACCAAGGCGCAGATTATGCGCGCCGCTGTGCAGCAGTTCACCCGTCTGGGCTATGAAGGTGCTGCTGTGCGCGATATCGCCAACGCGGCGGAAGTGAACATCGGCCTCATTCGTTACCACTTCGGCCACAAGGCAGATTTGTACCGCGATACGCTTGCCTATCTTTCTGCTCAGTACAATGAGGTGTGCCTCGCTGCTCTGGAAGAAGCCCGTGAATCCCGCAATCCGGAAACCATTATCGGTTCCTGGCTTCTTGCACCCATTACCTCCTGGAAGGATGATACCGTGGCTTCCGGGGTGGAAGTACTCTGTTTCCTTAATAAGATGGGCTATGAGGATCCGGAACTCACCCGCGATGTGTACGAATCTCACTACTCCTACGCCCTCCAGGAGTGGCAGGATGCCATCCGTGCACATTTCCCGGCCATGCAGCGCGGGGACTGGCTCTGGTTCCTGACATCGCTCCGCGGTATGTA
>JAZRBC010000169.1:0-3061 GCA_045634905.1 Akkermansia sp. | reverse complement strand
CTTCAGCCGCCAGCGCTACTGGGGCGAACCCTTCCCCATCGTCTGGAACAGCGAGGACGGCAACCACTACGCCATCCCCGAAAGCGAGCTGCCCCTGCTGCAGCCGGAAATGGAAGACTTCAAGCCCAGTGGTGACCCCCGAGGCCCGCTCGTGAAGGCCACCAGCTGGATTCAGTACTCCGAGAATTTCACCCGCGAAACCAACACCATGCCCCAGTGGGCCGGCTCCTGCTGGTACTACCTGCGCTACCTTGACCCCACCAACGACAACGCCTTCGTTGACCCCGCCGTGGAGCAGTACTGGATGGGCGGTGGCAACCCCGGCGGCGTGGACCTCTACGTGGGCGGTACCGAGCACGCCGTGCTGCACCTGCTCTATGCCCGATTCTGGCACAAGGTGCTGTACGACTACGGTCTGGTCACCACCAACGAGCCCTTCAACAAGCTTGTGAACCAGGGCCTCATCCTCGGTGAGGACAGCCAGAAGATGTCCAAGAGCCGCGGCAACGTGGTGAACCCGGACGATATCGTGAAGGCCTATGGCGCAGACTCCCTGCGCATGTACGAAATGTTCATGGGCCCGCTCAAGGAAGTGAAGCCCTGGCAGACCAAGGGTGTGGAAGGCATCAGCCGCTTCCTGGCCCGCGTGTGGCGACTCGCCATGGTCGAGAACCAGGAAGGCGAATGGGAACTCGGCACCAAGATTACCGGTGAGGACACCGGCACCGTCACCCCCGTGCGCAAGGAGACCCACAAGACCATCAAGAAGGTGACCGAGGACATCGATGCCATGAGCTTCAACACCGGCATCTCCAAGATGATGGAATGCGTGAACGCCATGACCAGCGCCGAGACCGTGTGCGTGGCCGATTATGTGAACCTGCTCCAGGTGCTGAATCCCTACGCTCCCCACATCACCGAGGAGCTCTACAGCATCCTGCGCGAGAAGTTCACCACCCTGCCCGCCTGCCAGCTCTGCGAGCAGCCCTGGCCGACCTTCAACCCCGAATACCTGGTGGAGAACACCAAGGAAATCGTGGTGCAGGTAAACGGCAAGCTGCGCGACAAGATGACTGTGGCCGCCGATGCTTCCAAGGAGGAGCTGGAAGCCACCGCCCTCACCCTGCCCCGCGTGCTCGAGTTCACCACCGGCAAGACCGTCCGCAAGGTCATCGTCGTTCCCGGCCGCCTTGTGAATATCGTGGCCAACTAAGAGACAATTACCAATCCCCCGCCCGCAATCCTGCAGGCGGGGGATTTTTCTTTCCATAAAATCACCAAGCCAGCGGACTACCCCCGCTCCTGAAACTAACACCGGATTTCCCTATGAAAAGCCGGAAAGAACAACACAAAGAGGAAAAAAGCAGCTCGCTTGCCATGAGCGTTGCGCTTATGTGCTTCTCCGGCGGTGCGGCATTCGTCAATGGCAACGCCGCTTATATCACGCTGAACCGTGATTCTGCTGAATACTCCATCGTCAGAGGCACGCTCAACAGCAACGCAAGCTGGGGCTCAAGACCTCGCGTCAGTTTCGATTACGAGGGGGAACCGCATGAACTGCGCAGCGCCGGGCTGCTCCTGACAAAGGGTCAGCTGCGCAGCATCCATGACGAGCTGGGATATATTCCTGTCTGTGTAGACAAACAGCACCCGTGGAATGCCGCCGTCTGCCATGAATTGACCACTTTCGGCGCAGCCTGCACCTTGTTTCCCGGACTCCTGTTCCTGGTCTCTCTTGTCTGGTTCCTGCACCTTATCCGCAGAAAGAAACAGAGCGGCAGCCTCGTCCTCAGAAAAAGCAGACGGCATCGGTGAGCTCAAAAAAAATCCGTGTATTCCCGATTTCAGGCATTTTTAGAACACTTAATTCCCGCGAATCGGGAATCGCATTCCTGATTCGCGGGAATTTATATTGACAAAACTCACACTCGGCATTAAAATGAAGCCATGAAAAAAGGGCAGAAAAGAGCGTATCTGGAACGAGCCATGACCTCTACGGTACAGGAGCTGAGCCGCTTCTTCCCTTGTGTCCTGGTAACCGGAGCACGGCAGGTGGGCAAATCCACCATGCTGCAGCGCATCATGCCGGAGGGCATGCGCTACGTAACCCTGGATGACTACATGGTGGCAGACTACGCCAGAAAAGACCCCATTGGATTTCTGGATGAATGGGGATACCCCCTGTGCATCGATGAGATTCAATATGCGCCGCAGCTGTTGCGCGCCATGAAACTGAAAATAGATGCAGCGGAGCAGGAACCTGGCATGTACTGGCTCACAGGCTCGCAGCGTTTTGTGATGATGAAAGGCGTAAGCGAAAGCCTGGCTGGACGCATCGGCATTGTGGATTTACACAGTCTCTCCCAGCGGGAACAGGGGCTGCAGCCCCTGCAGCTGAAGGCATTTGACCCAGAACACCCGGCAGACAATGTGCAGCAGCAGAATATCTGCGGGCTGACAGAACTTTATGAACGCATTATCCAAGGGGGCTACCCGCGCCTGGCCCAGCAGTCAGGCATGAACCGGGAGGCCTATTTCAGTGGCTATGTGCAGACCTATGTGGAGCGCGATGTGCAGGCGCTTACCCAGGTCAGTAACCTTGCCGCCTTTGTCAAACTGATGCGTTCTGCTGCCATGCGCACCGGCCAGCAGCTCGTATACAGCGACCTGGCGCGAGATGCAGACATCTCCCCGAAAACCGCAGCTGCGTGGATTTCCATCCTCCAGACCTCCGGCATCGTAGAATTACTCGAACCCTATCATGTGAACACCACCAAACGGCTCGCCAAAACACCCAAGCTCTATTTCATGGACACAGGGCTGTGCTGCTGGCTGGCCGGTTGGGAAAATGCAGCTCTGCTCATGAACAGCGGCTATGCGGGTGCCATTCTGGAAACATGGGTATACGGACAGCTGGTCCGGAGCTTTGCCAATGCCGGAGAGCGTCCACGCCTCACCTACTACCGCGACCGCAACGGTGCCGAGGTCGATTTCATCCACGAGAAAAACGGCTGCTTGTACCCCATGGAAGTCAAACGCAGCAGTTCCCCCTCCACCGATG
>JAZRBC010000168.1:0-1860 GCA_045634905.1 Akkermansia sp. | reverse complement strand
CCTTGAACACCGCGGCATCATGCTGGATTGCAGCCGCCACCCCATCAGCGTGGCAGATATCAAGCGTATCCTGGACCTCATGGCGCGCTACAAGCTCAACCGCCTGCACTGGCACCTCACCGATGACCAGGGCTGGCGCATCGAGATTAAAAAATACCCCTTGCTCACCGAAATCGGCAGCAAGCGCAAAGGAACAGCCTGCTGGATTGACCAGAAAAAGGTGAAGAACGAACCCGTGGAATTCTACTACTCTCAGGAGGATATCCGCAACGTAGTGGCGCACGCCCACAGCCTGGGCATCATCGTCATTCCCGAAATCGAGATTCCCGGTCACGCCAGTGCAGCGGTCACAGCCTACCCACAGCTGGGCAATCAGGACTGCCCCGGATTTGCCCCGGAGGTCGTCACTGGCTGGGGTGTGTTCACTCATGTCATGGGGCCGGACACCTTCACCTTCCAGTTCATCGAGAACGTGCTGGCAGAAGTCTGCGAGCTCTTCCCGCGTGCGCCTTATATCCACATCGGCGGCGATGAGGTTCCCCGCGACCAGTGGAAGGAAAGTCCCGCGGCCCAGGCATTCATGAAGCAGCACGGCATGACCCGCGAAAGCCAGATTCAGGACCATTTCACCCACCTCTGCGCCCAGGTTCTCCGCAAACACGGCCGCCGCATGGTGGGTTGGGATGAAATCATGTGCGCACCGCAGCTCCCGCAGGATGCCGTGGTGATGGCCTGGCGAGGTATGGACCACGCCCGTATCGCCGCCCGCCGCGGGCACGAGCTCATTCTCTGCCCCATTCACGCCTTCTATTTCAATTTTCCGCAAAGCACAAACGAGGAAGCGGGACCTTTCTACTCCGGCCTCACTGGTTTCGACCACATCGACTGGAAGCACGTGCTCACCTTTGATACCACCGTTCCCGGTGACAAAGTAATCGGCATGCAGGCCAATCTGTGGAGTGAATGTATTCCGGACATGAAGAAGCTGGAATACATGCTGGTGCCCCGCATCTGCGCTCTGGCCGAAAAAGGCTGGCGCTATGGGCTCCCCGTCTTTCCCGATGAGTTCGCCCGCCGTCTCGAAGCACAGACCACCTACTTTGATTCTCTGAACATCAACTTCCGCCAGGAAAACAACGCCCCCCCGCACCCCTGATGCGACTGAGCATGCAAAGCAACCCCGATGCGGGGGTACTGCTCATCAATTTCGATGATGAGGGGCGCGAGCATCTGCTCCGCGATATTGAAACAGCTTTGCAGGAGCAGGACCACGAGTTTGATATACTGGATTCCGCCCTTACGCCGGAGGAACCGCTCGGCACCGGCTGGTCTCAGAATGATTTTTACAACATCATCTGCAAATCCGCGGCAGATGAACCACTGCATGTGGACTGCAGCGTGGCTATTTCCGGTGGTACGAATGCGCTCCGGGAACTCTGCAATCGCATCCGCGCACTCCCCGCCGGATGCAGTGTATTCGAGCTTCAGGCAGAGCCGACAGTCGAACACCGCAGGCGCCCACGCATTTCCTGGATTATCGGAGGCTTCCTCAGTCTGCTCTTTCTCATACCCGCCGCAGACCGCTTCATCGTGAGCCGATTCGGCGCAAGTGATGATGAGTGGTTCCAGATGTGGTGCTGCGTCATCATCGCAGCGGCGGTTCTGCCCATGCCCCGCCTCATCAGCCTGCGCGCCATGTGGAGCGCACGTCTTAATGCGGGGCTGGCTCTGCTCTGCATCATCCTCCTGCTGGTGCTGAAGCTGGGGTTCTTCGGCTCACCGGTGGGCTGGCTCTTTATTCCGGATTCGCTCATTCATATACTCCTGTATACCTTCTCCGGCATCTTCACCTTCACGGCC
>JAZRBC010000167.1:0-3993 GCA_045634905.1 Akkermansia sp. | reverse complement strand
CGGCCGCGTGCAGAAGGGCGACACCCTCCACCTGCTGCGCCAGGATGGCTCCCGCGTGCAGGCCAAGGTGACCAAGCTTTTCGAATACAGTGGTCTGCAGACCACCGACTCCACCGTGGGCGAGGCCGGCAACATCATCGGTCTTTCCGGGTTTGAGGATGTCGACATCGGCCAGACCCTCACCGCCGACCCGGAAGGTGAGCCCCTGCCCTTCGTGACCATCGAGCCCCCCACCGTGCAGATGGAATTCAGCATCAACGATGGCCCGCTGGGTGGTCGCGATGGCAAGAACGTGACCAGCCGTGTGATTCGCGACCGTCTGATGCGCGAGATGCGCACGAATATCTCCATCAAGGTGGAAGATACCGACCTGGCCGGCGTGTTCAGCGTATCCGCCCGCGGCACCATGCAGATTGCCATTCTGGTAGAGCAGATGCGCCGCGAAAACTACGAGGTGCTCGTCTCTCGCCCCAAGGTGATTGTGCGCGAGATTGACGGAGTGAACTGCGAACCCTTCGAAACTGTCTTCATCGAAGTGCCGGATGAATGCGCCAACGGCACCGTGCGCATCCTGGGCAACCGCCGCGGCATACTCGAGAACATGGAGGCCAACGGCAGCGGCCGCACCACCATTCAGGCCACCATTCCCACCCGCGGTCTCATCGGCTTCGAATTCGAGCTGGTGAACCTCACCAGCGGCCACGGCATCTTCTCCCACCTCTTCAAGGAATACGCCCCCTACGCCGGCGAAATCACCACCCGCCAGACCAGCACCCTCATCTCCATGGAAAACGGCATTGCCCGTCCCTACGCCCTGCAGGCCATGGAAGAACGCGGTACGCTGTTCATTGCCCCCGGTGACGAAGTGTACGAGGGCATGATTGTGGGCGAGAACCCGAAGGATATTGATATTCCTGTGAACCCCACCCGTGAAAAGCACCTTACCAACCACCGCTCGGCCACCAAGAACGATTCCATCCAGCTCACCCCGCCCCGCGTCTTCTCGCTGGAGCGCGCCATCGAATACATCGAACCCGATGAGCTGGTGGAAGCCACGCCGCACTTCATCCGCATGCGCAAGCGCATTCTGGAAGCCACCGCCCGCAAGCGCGCCGGCATCCGCGAAGCGAACCTCGGGTAATGATTAATTATTAGTGATTAATGATTAATTAAACTATGTTTCAGGAGGTCATGAACTGGTTTGCGGGGCTGGATTACTTCTCAGCCTTCATGTATGTGGCAGCGGTGGTGCTGTACATCGCCGGCTTCCTGGGAGCGGTGCTGCCCTACCCCGGCTGTCTGGTGGCGCTGGGTGGCAGTGTGTGCTACGCCGTGGCCGCAGGAGCGCCCTACCCCGCCTGGTGGTTCTGGGGTATCCTGCTGGCGCTGGCTGTGTTCGGCTCCTTTGTGGACAACATCACCACCGCCATGGGGGCCCGCAAGTTCGGTGGCAGCAAACATGCCTTCTGGGGCAGCATGATCGGCCTCTTTGTCGGTGCCTTCTTCGTCTTCCCCTTCGGCATCATCATCGGTCCGTTCCTCGGTGCCTTCATCGCCGAGCTCAAGTTCCAGAAGAAGAACACCAGGGAATCCGCGAAATCCGGTCTGGGTGCCACGCTCGGCCTGCTGGCCGGAGTGCTGGGCAAAATCATCATCGTAAGTATCATGCTGGTGCTCACATTGCTGTAATACAGGCAAACGGCGGGTCGTCTGGCAACTCGCAAGCTGCCGCTTATATTTTACGGGACTAAAGTCCCGTACTCCGACAGATTCGCGCCCCCGCAATTTGCCAATCGTCAATGGTCAATTGGCAATCGCATCGAGGCTCTGGCGGCAAAGGGCGGCAGACCACTGGCCGGGGGCGGTGGGAGTGTCGCCCAGGTAGCCGTAGACCAGGCATGCGCCGTGCTGGGCGTAGAGAAGACGGCTGACGGCACCCAGCGGGCCCATGCCCATGACTGTGGTGGTGCCAGTGGTGCGACGAATGAGCTCCACGCCCGTCATCATATCCTCAGCACAGTGCAGACGGAAGGCAAACTTGGCCACATCTGCCCCCAAGGCACGGGCGCGATGTTCTTTTTCCAGCAGGGTTTCCAGAGAGGGAGTCCTTTCAAAATCGTGAGCAGAGGCAATGATGGACACTCCGGAGACGTGAGCCTCGGCCACCAGTTCCTGCACTTCGGGCAGCTGAGCAATCTCCCAGTCCAACGCAGAGGCCAGGGGCAGCAGCGTGCGGGCTATATGCAGGCGCTCCTCCGTGCTCATGGGGCGCAGGCCGCCCTCACTCTCGTGGCGCACGGTGACCAGCACAGGGCGGCAGCAGCGCATGGCTGCCCGCCGCCGCCGCAAGTCACCGGGTAGAGGCTGATTAAGACCACAAACCCGGAGGCAATATTTACAAAGCACCATTTCACGCAGGCGGGAAATGGTGCTTCTGCATTCGGAATAGGGGAAATAAATAAAGGAGCCACCTCACCCGATAAAGTCAATTCGCGAGAGAAACGCCCTGTTCCGGAGCCGGAAAAAGAACGCCTGATTGCGGCCCGATTACGAGCCATACCTAAGCGCACCCCAAAAACGCGTCAACCAACCAGATTCAGATTGGAAAGCAGCTGTTTTCTCTGCTCCTGCAAACTACTTATTTTCTCTTTATGCTCTGCTATGCTCTTCCTGCGTCTTTCGTCTTCTATCTTAATATCGGCAATAATTGTAGTGCGTTCATAATCCTCTTTGGCGCGCTGGGCCTCGGCTTCCTTTTTCATACTCCAGTAGTCCATACCCAGTGAGGTTACATCCCATGCGGTCCAGACAACGCCAACAGCAGTGCCAACAATAGCAACCACAGGTCCGCCTATGGCACCTGCTGCAGTGCACGTACCTATTCTCTTCAGCACGCCCTTCCCCAGTACCGCGCCCGCACGCTTTGCCATGGCGGTTCCCAATTTCCGGCCAGCTGTTTTGACTACACGCATTCCCCTGGCCACGGATTTCCCCATATTGGTACCCATTTTAGCCATAGGACGCAGCGAAGGCTGGGCCTTGATGAACTTTACCGCTTTGGGAGATAACTTCTGCCAGGCCTTCTGCCCCTGTTCCAGCAGGATTTCTTCCGGGTTCAGTACCGTATCCACCACGTTCAGAGCTCTTCCGCCCAGTTTAGCCAGACGCGTGGCCTTTGGCATCTTTCCCCGGGAAATATCTGCAAACACCCTATGGAATGAGGCATCATCCGTAATCTTTCCTCCGTTCAGCGCATCCACGAAGGCATCAATGGCCTTGCCCTTGCTATTGGGCAGATACTCACGCACGGCGCCGCGAATCGCCTTGTTGCACGTCTGGCGGTTACGGGAAGGCTTGGTCATATCCACCTCCATGGGGCGGGAAACCTTTTTGCCGGTGGCTGTCTGCTGCGAAATAACCATGTTAGGGGCGCCATTCTTCGTGGTCCACTCAGCATGGAAAAGGCGCGGCTGACGCCCCTGCAGCTTGTTGATCTGCTGCAGATCCGCCAGTCGACGGGCATTCCGCCTGGTCGGGTTAGCGGCATAATCCTTCTGAGCCTGGCTCAGCAGAGTTTCGTTGTTATGCTTCACCCACTCCGGAGAAAGCTGCCTGCCGTGCTTGGTGGAATTCAGCTTCGAAGAGCCGCTCTTAGCCTCGGCCGCAAACCAGGACACAATAGTGCCATTCTTATTGCGCTTCACGTATAGGCCATCGAAGCCGTTGCGGCCGCGCTTGCCATCCATCTTCTCCCATCCATCCTTGGTGTAGAAGTCATCCATCAGGTTTTCTACTGCCTGCCCCTTGATATTGAGCGCTTTTACATGGGCTTTATTATACTTCGCACGGGCTTTCACCACATTTCCCTCATGCCGGGAGAGAGTACGTTCGGCAGCGACACTATCCTCTGCACTGGCCAGAATATTGCTGCGCGCGGCCTGCCATTGCTCTGTCTGGAGCAGACGCGTCCCCGAAATCGCCCCCCGGTGACTA
>JAZRBC010000166.1:0-4190 GCA_045634905.1 Akkermansia sp. | reverse complement strand
TTATGCCTGTGTCATGATGTCACGCGAAAACGCCATGACAGCTTGACGCTCGCTTGAGCGTGTGCTAAATTTCAACTCAAATAACGCTATGGGTAAGACATTATACCAAAAAGTATGGGAAACGCACACGGCGGGGACACTGCCGGATGGGCGTACGCAGCTGTTCATTGCCACCATGTACCTGCACGAGGTGACCTCGCCGCAGGCCTTTGCCATGCTGCGCGAGCTGGGGCTGCCCGTACTGCACCCGGAGCGTCTTTTTGCCACGGTGGACCACATCATCCCTACGGATAATCAATGCGAACCCTTTGCCGACCCGCGCGCCGCGTCCATGCTCAACGAGCTGCGCCGCAACTGCCAGGAGAACAACATCCGCCTGTTCGACCTCGCCAGCGGCCGCCAGGGCATTGTGCACATGGTGGGTCCGGAGCTGGGCATCACCCAGCCGGGCATGACCATCGTCTGCGGAGACTCCCACACCGCCACCCACGGAGCCGTGGGCAGCATTGCCATGGGTATCGGCACCACGCAGGTGCGCGACGTACTGGCCACCCAGACCCTGGCCATGAGCCCGCTGAAGGTGCGCAATGTGCGCGTGGAGGGCACGCTGCGCCCCGGCGTGACCGCCAAGGACGTGGCTCTGCACATCATCGGCAAGCTGGGAGCCAACGGCGGCCTGGGCTATGCCTACGAGTTCGGCGGCAGCGCCATTGAATCCATGGATATGGATGGCCGCCTGACGCTCTGCAACCTGGCCATCGAGGGTGCTGCCCGCTGCGGCTACATCAACCCCGATGAGACCACCTTCGAATACCTGAAGGGTCGCCCCTATGCCCCCAAGGGTGCCGAATGGGATGCCGCCGTGGAGCGCTGGAAGAGCTTTGCCAGCGATGCCGATGCCGTGTATGACGATGTGGTCATCATCCCCGCCGAAGAAATCGAACCTACGGTGACCTGGGGTATCTCCCCTGACATGAATATAGGCATTTCCGGCGTGGTGCCCGCCCCTGAGGAAGCCCGCGACGACGAAGGCCGCAAGGCATACACCACCGCCCTTGAGTACATGAAGCTCACCCCCGGCCAGCCGATGAAGGGTCTGCCGGTGGACGTGGTATTCATCGGTTCCTGCACCAACGGCCACATCACCGACTTCCGTGCTGTGGCTCCCTACCTGAAGGGCCGCAAGGTGAAGCCGGGCATCAAGGCTCTGGCCGTTCCGGGCTCCCAGATGACTGCGGTGCAGTGCGAGGAAGAGGGCATTGCTCAGATTTTCCGCGATGCGGGCTTCGAATGGCGCCTACCCGGATGCTCCATGTGCCTGGCCATGAACCCCGACAAACTGGTGGGCGACCAGATTTGCGCCAGCACCAGCAACCGCAACTTCAAGGGTCGCCAGGGCAGCCCCACGGGCCGCACCCTGCTCATGAGCCCCATCATGGCTGCGGCTGCAGCAGTGACCGGCTGCGTGGCCGATGCCCGCGAAGTGTTCGATATCCAGTAACCCCCCACCCGCTTTTCACAACATGCCTCTCAACAAAATCATCAGCATCAGTGGCAAGGCCGTTCCCGTGGCCGGGGCGGATATGGACACCGACCGCATCATTCCCGCACGCTTCCTGAAGTGCATCACCTTCGATGAGCTGGCCGGCACTATGTTCTGGGATGAGCGTTTCTATGCCGACGGCAGCAGCAAAGGGCACCCCATCGATGCCCCGCAGCATGCTGGCGCCACCATTATTCTGGGTGGTGAGAACTTCGGCTGCGGTTCCTCCCGAGAGCACGCTCCGCAGGCTATCAAGCGCAGTGGTGTGCAGGCTATCGTGGCGGAGACCTTTGCCGAAATCTTCTTCGGTAACAGCAGCGGCATCGGCCTGCCCTGCGTGCGTGCCAGCCGCGAAGACATAGCCAGCGCCATGGAAATCACCACCGCCGTTCCCGACACGCAGTGGACGGTTGACCTGGAAAGCATGACCCTGAGCTGCCCCTCCGCCAGTTTCCCCATCACCATGCCTGCCGAGCCTCGCGAGGCGCTCATGCAGGGTAAGTGGGATGCCGTGGTGGAGCTCATGAACGCTCCCGAAGCGGTAGCGGCCCTGGCAGCCAGCCTGCCAGCCCCCGGCAGCAGATAATTATCAACCATTTCGTCTCTATGCTCGCTCTCATCACCCCCCTCATAACCCGAGGTGTTATTGATAACACCTCGCGAGGGGTGGTGCACCTTACTCTGTGGGGAATAGATGGGGGCGAAGCAATTGATTTCATCCTGGAGGGCAACTGCCTGCGAGATATCGCCGGGTGCCGGGTGGAGTTCACCAACCGCCACCCGGCTCAGCCCCAGGGGACAGAAGAACACCCCGTACTGGCCAAGCTGAGAAACCGCTCACAAGGCCCCGTGCAGGCGGGCGATATCACCCTTTCCCGGAGAGTCCCGGAGCAGGACAACCGCCGCGCACTCGGCAACCTGCTTTCCATTGAGCTCTTTGTACAGCGGGAAACCCGCCTGCTCATCGAAACCAATGACTTTGACTACACACTCTCCCTGCCGCAGTGGCAGATGAGTTGGCAGGAAGCCAATGCACAGGCGTTCATGAACATGGAAGCACTGCGCGACCATGTGGCCTGCAATGTGGCACAGTTCAAAGGTGCGGCCATGCTGCTCATCCAGGAAGAGAAGCTCCCCTCGTGCTCGTGGGATGCACGCCTGAACCGAGCCGAGGCCTACATGGCGATTCACCCCACTATCCGCGCTAAATACCGTTACGAAGCCGGTGGGCAGATGTCGGAAGCCTATGTGATGGATCGCAACGACCTGCTGAACCAGATGGCAGCAGAAGACGAAGCACATATGCCTCCCGAACCGGAGAACAACCGGGATTGGGATGTGCTGGATTTTGTGACCACCGAACACGCCAAAGCGGTGAAATCAGCCATGCGCCACCCGTTGTTTCTGGAGACCTCCCGGCTGACAGCCCTGGTGCAGAAACACATGATGGTCCAGGAAAATGCCGAACGGGTCGAGGCGCAGGAGTTCGTGAAGCAATATGCAGGCCTGGTATCCTACATTCTGGCCACTATCCTCCTCACGCGTCAATCCTCTTTCCCTGTGGATCTGGCCAGCCGACGAGTGCAGATTATTCACAATCATCTCTCGAATCTCTGCGCTGCCTGCCACAAGGTAAACCAGGATATAGCTGTTGTATTCCGCAAGGCTGCCGGGCTGGTCATCAGCAGGCTGGATGAATTTGCCTCTACTTTCCACCCCTGACTTTTCCCTTCTATGTATGTGGCCCAGGAGAGACGCGCGTATATCCTGCGCCTGCTGCAGCAGCACGGCAGCATCCGCTCCGCCGCTCTGGCGCGCGAGCTCGGCGTGACCGACGAAACCATCCGTACCGATCTGGTGGATATGCAGGCACAGGGCCTGCTCAAGCGCGTACACGGCGGTGCTACATACATACTGCCCACTCCCGGCCAGGAAAACGCCACACGCCCGGACTGCCAGCTGGCCAGGCTCGCGCAGCAGCATATTAAGAACGGCGCATGCATCTACCTGGATGCCGACCCGCTGGCACTGGTGCTGGTCTCCCAGCTGGAAGAAAAGCAATGCACCCTCATTACGCCCTCACTGAAGCTGCTCTCCAGGCTTACGGCCGCCACACTGCCGCACCGGGTCATCTGCCCCGGCGGTGAACTGGATAAAGACAGCGGACTTCTGGACGGCTCCGCAACCAGCAAGGCACTATTCACCGAACACCGGCCGGATATAGCCCTGCTCTGCCCGCCCGCAGTACGCAGCGACCTGGTGGCTTACCACCACCCCACCCGTGCCGCCTGGGCTCGCGCCGCCACTGAAGCTGCACGGAAATGCCTGGTCATGGCCCCGGCGCAAGCACTCTACGCCCACGCTCACCAGCCTGTTCCCCTGCCCGAGGGGAACACTCTCATCACCGAAAACAACCTGCCCCCGCATTTTCAGCACCCGGATATAGAGCTGATACCCTACATCTCCGCCGAAGACCTGCAGCAAGCCACCGGATTTGATTATTAGTCCGAGGACCGAGGAACACAGGGCTCTGCCGCGCGGTTCCAGGAGCACAAGCAGGCACAAAAAAGGGGCTGCCATGGGGGCAGGCGGGGGCTCGAAAAAATTGATAAGCGGAAAGCTCTTTACTGGGCGCTGCCGGACTGCT
>JAZRBC010000165.1:0-2279 GCA_045634905.1 Akkermansia sp. | reverse complement strand
CTTCAGCCGCCAGCGCTACTGGGGCGAACCCTTCCCCATCGTCTGGAACAGCGAGGACGGCAACCACTACGCCATCCCCGAAAGCGAGCTGCCCCTGCTGCAGCCGGAAATGGAAGACTTCAAGCCCAGTGGTGACCCCCGCGGCCCGCTCGTGAAGGCCACCAGCTGGATTCAGTACTCCGACACCTTCACCCGCGAGACCAACACCATGCCCCAGTGGGCCGGCTCCTGCTGGTACTACCTGCGCTACCTCGACCCGACCAACGACAACGCCTTCGTTGACCCCGCTGTGGAGCAGTACTGGATGGGCGGTGGCAATCCCGGTGGCGTGGACCTCTACGTGGGCGGCACCGAGCACGCCGTGCTGCACCTGCTCTATGCCCGTTTCTGGCACAAGGTGCTGTACGACTACGGTCTGGTCACCACCAACGAGCCCTTCAACAAGCTCGTGAACCAGGGTCTCATCCTCGGTGAGGACAGCCAGAAGATGTCCAAGAGCCGCGGCAACGTGGTGAACCCGGACGATATCGTGAAGGCCTACGGCGCAGACTCCCTGCGCATGTACGAAATGTTCATGGGCCCGCTCAAGGAAGTGAAGCCCTGGCAGACCAAGGGTGTGGAAGGCATCAGCCGCTTCCTGGCCCGAGTGTGGCGCCTCGCCATGGTCGAGAACCAGGAAGGCGAGTGGGAGCTTGGCTCCAAGATTACCGGTGAGGACACCGGCGCCGTCACCCCCGTGCGCAAGGAGACCCACAAGACTATCAAGAAAGTGACCGAGGACATCGAGGCCATGAGCTTCAACACCGGTATCTCCAAGATGATGGAATGCGTGAACGCCATGACCAGCGCCGAGACCGTGTGCGTGGCCGATTATGTGAACCTGCTCCAGGTGCTGAATCCCTATGCTCCCCACATCACCGAGGAGCTCTACAGCATCCTGCGCCAGCAGTTCACCACTCTGCCCGCCTGCCAGCTCTGCGAGCAGCCCTGGCCGACCTTCAACCCCGAATACCTGGTGGAAAATACCAGGGAAATCGTGGTGCAGGTAAACGGCAAGCTGCGCGACAAGATGACCGTGGCCGCCGATGCTCCCAAGGAGGAGCTGGAAGCCACCGCCCTCACCCTGCCCCGCGTGCTCGAGTTCACCACCGGCAAGACGGTCCGCAAGGTCATCGTGGTTCCCGGCCGCCTTGTGAACATCGTGGCCAACTAAGAGACAATTACCAATCCCCCGCCCGCAATCATGCAGGCGGGGGATTTTTCTATCCATTAAATCACCATGCAGCAACTCCCCGGCAGGAAAGATATCAACTCGCGCAACAGCGTGTATGAGCAGAGCGCGCTGGATACCTTCTACGGCAAGACGCAGGAGGAGGCGATGGAACTCCTGCTGGAGAATTTTGCCCATTACAGCGAACACCTCGGGTGGATGAGCTCTGCCGGCTTTGCCTACTATGGCCAGGCCTGGGAAAAGATGCTCGATTGCTACGATTTCGAAGCCGCCGATCCGGAATTCACACACGAGTTTACCGGTTACACCCGCTGCATCATCGTCTGGCGCTACGGCTGGTGGAAAAATGACCCGCCGGAATGCCGCAAAATCCTGCGGAACATGCTCTCCTTCTGCGAAAAATATCACCATGGCGATGACTGTCTCCGTGCCTGGCTGGACGAGAAAAACTAACTCCGGGTTTCCCTATGAAAAGACGGAAAGAACAACACAAAGAGGAGAAAAGCAGCTCGGTTGCCATGAGCGTTGCGCTTATGTGCTTCTCCGGCGGTGCGGCATTCGTAAATGGCAACGCAGCCTATATCTCGCTGAACCGTGATTCTGCGGAATACGCCATCGTCAGAGGAACGCTCAACAGCGGCGCAAGCTGGGGCTCCAGGCCCCGAGTCAGCTTCGACTATGAGGGCGAACCGCATGAACTGCGCAGCGCCGGGCTGCTCCTGACAAAGGGCCAGCTGCGCAGCATCCATGACGAGCTGGGCTACATTCCCGTCTGTGTAGACAAACAGCACCCGTGGAATGCCGCCGTCTGCCACGAATTGACCACTTTCGGCGCAGCCTGCACCTTGTTACCCGGACTCCTGTTCCTGATCTCTCTTGTCTGGTTCCTGCACCTTATCCGCAGAAAGAAACAGAGCAGCAGCCTCACCCTCAGAAAAAGCCGGCGACATCGGTGAGCTCAATAAAAATCCACATATTCCGGATTTCAGGCATTTTTAGAACACTCAATTCCCGCGAATCGGGAATACGATTCCCGATTCGCGGGAAT
>JAZRBC010000164.1:0-2167 GCA_045634905.1 Akkermansia sp. | reverse complement strand
GGCGGCTACGAGGGCGAAGGCTCCAAGACCGTCATTCCCACCCATGCCATTGCCAAGATGAGCTGCCGACTGGTGCCCGGTCAGGTGCCTGAGAAGGTGATGGAGAAGGTGGAAGCCCACTTTGTGAAGGTGTGCCCGCCGAGCGTGCGCATGAAGTTCACCCCGCAGCACACGGGCGAGGCCTACCTGAGCGACCCGAACTCCGCCTACGGTCTGGCTGCCCAGAAGGCGCAGGAGATGACCTTCGGCAACAAGCCCGTGCTGGTGCGCGAAGGCGGTTCCATTCCGATTATTGCCGAGGTGTCCAAGGTGCTGGGCAAGGATGCCCTCTTCCTTGGTCTCGACCTGCCCGATGCCCGCATCCACTCGCCCAACGAGAACATGCGCGTGGAAATCTTTGAGAAGGGCATCGAGATGGGCAAGAATATGCTGCGTCTCATGGCCCAGGCCAAGTGATGGACGCTGTTTCCATAGCCGACGTACACAAGAGCTTCCCCGGCCACTGGGGCAGGGGGGGCG
Organism: Akkermansia sp.; assembly: GCA_045634905.1. GTDB lineage: Bacteria > Verrucomicrobiota > Verrucomicrobiia > Verrucomicrobiales > Akkermansiaceae > Akkermansia. Next base: position 1,648 of record JAZRBC010000164.1, on the reverse strand, counting down.
TGTACGCCGTGAAAGGCGTGAGCCTGCGTATCCCTGAGGGCGGGGTGTATGGGCTCATCGGTCCGAATGGCAGTGGCAAGAGTACGGTGATGAAGCTGCTGGTCGGTCTTCTCGCGCCGGATGCCGGCTCGTGCAGCGTGTTCGGCCAGCCTGCCACGGCCTCGGCCAATCGCCGCGAGATTGGCTTCCTGCCTGAAAATCCGTATTTCTACAAGTTCCTCACCGGTGAGGAAACGGTGCGTTTCTATGGCCGCCTGTGCGGCCTGCGCGGTGCTGAGCTGAAGGAACGCACCCGCGAGCTGCTGGAGCTGGTGGGGCTGACTGAGGCGAAAGACCGCCGCCTGCGGGGCTACTCGAAGGGCATGCTGCAGCGAATCGGGCTGGCACAGGCGCTGGTGCAGCGTCCCCGCTTGCTGGTGCTGGATGAACCGACGGCCGGTGTTGACCCCATCGGTTCCCGCACGATTCGGGATATTATTCTGAGCATCAAGGAGCAGGGAGTGACGGTGTTCCTCTGCTCGCACCTGCTGGAGCAGGTGCAGGAAATCTGCGACCGTGTGGGTGTGCTCTACCAGGGCTGTCTCATTGCCGAGGGAACGATGGACGAACTCACCCGCGATGATCGCCACAGTGAAATCACCCTGAGTAACCCCACCCCCGAGCTGCTGGAGCAGATTCGCCAGCTGGCGGGCGACTACTGGCAGGGCTGTCGTCCCGCCCGCAATTCGCTCGAAACCGTTTTCCTGCGAGGGATTCAGGCAAAGCTGCGCGAGCAGGGACGGTGAAGATTCTGAATCTTGAATGTTTGATTCTGAATGTGCAAGTTCCCCGCGCCTCTGGCGCGTCTGAGATTCAGAACCCTTTTGCAATTTTCTTTACGGTTCCGCCGAGTCTGGTGGAACCGTAAAAGTTTTCCCGCATCAGGCGTGCGCAGGCCATGCGGAAATCGTCCATGCTGCGGTCCATCTGGGTCAGGTGTTTTTCGAGAGCCTGCCCGGTCATGGGGGCTGCATTTTCAGCGGCGTTGCGCTGGGTGCGGTATTCCTTGTAAAGCTTCGTAAGCTGCGGTGCGGCGGCATCTGCTGCCTCGCGGTTGCGCACGGAATCCATCAGCCGGGTCATGGATTCCATGGTCTGCAGCATTTCCTGTGCGGGGCGGTGCTGTGCCGCCACGTGGGAAACGCGAGCCGCCGCCGGTGCGCTAAGCCCGGCGGTCATGAGCAGCAGCAGGAACAGAGGAATCCGGCGCATACTTTACTCTGCGCTGCCGGGCATGGCATTCATGATGGGAGCCAGCGCATCAATCAGCGCTTCGGAGCCGTATGCATTGCTCATGCCGATGCTGATGACTGCACTCAGGAAATTCCCCGCGACCTGCTGTACCTCCTGCGGGTTGATGCTGCTGCGTACCTGTACTTCCACCTCGGTACTCGGGCGGGGCATGGATTCTGATTTCGTCTGCAGCGTCTGCAGACGCGCGGCTACCTCGCTGATCTGCGGGGCGGCGGCATCTGCGGTAGCGGTGTCTTTCACCCCGGCCAGAATGCCGGTAAGCTCCTTCAGGCAGCTGAGCACTTCATGCGCCATGGTCACATATTCCGTGGCATCCGCAGGAGCGCTCTGCGCTGCGGGGGGCTGAGGTGTTCCG
>JAZRBC010000163.1:0-7304 GCA_045634905.1 Akkermansia sp. | reverse complement strand
GGGTGGGTAGGAACGTGAATTTCAGCGGGAATTGAAGACCGGTCATGATTTTTTTAATTTTTGGATTGACATGGAGAATCTGCTGTAGTCTAATGAGTTCAGCAAGGTGATTCCCGCAAGGGCGCCAAAAATGCTTGGTGCAAGTATCACGATTTTATCTTCGACCCGCCCTGCGTGATTGGGGTGGGTCGTTGACTTTTTACTGAGATGTCTGAGTTTCCGTCACTCAAGCCCTTTAAAACATTCCACGAGCAGGCGATGCAGCTTGTTCAGCGGGGGATGTCGAGTTCTGCTGGACTGAATCAGGATGAGCTGGTGCATGAAATCATGCAGGACCTGGCTTATATTAACTATTACCGCCTGTCTGCGTATTGGTATGCGTATCGTAGAAAGCGGCAGACTGGTGAGTTGACTGATGATTTTAAATCGAAGACGCATTGGGAGACGATTCGGGGGCTGTATATGTTTGACCGGCGATTGCGAGGAATGATTTTTGATGCTATTTCGAGAATAGAGATTGCGCTGCGTACTCAGATAGCACATATATGGGCAAAGCATACGAAGCAGTCGGCTCCGCAGCGCGATACTAATTGCTACAGCCACCCGTATACGGTCTCTAAGCTTGACAAAAAGAGTAATCAGTCACGGCCTAGTGATTATGCCACCTTGTTGTCGAAGGTAGACACGTATTATAAGAAGATTAACGATGATGTTGCCCGGCATCATAAAAAGGTGTATGGAATCAAGCGAGCGGCAGATTTGCCGGTCTGGGTTTTTGTGGAGTATTCTACCTTTGGGAATCTGGCATCGTTGTTGTCCGGAGGATTGCCTCCTGCGACTGTGGCTTCGATAGCGGATAACTTTGGTTTTTCTGATGCTGATTTTTTTGTGTCGTGTGTCAATTTGCTGAATGATGTGCGTAATACGTGTGCGCATCAGGGGCGTGTCTGGAACAGATATTGGCTGACACCAAAAGGAGCTCATTATCTGAAATCGCCAAATAAGTGTTTCCCCTCGTGGCAAATGGTCTATTGCCCAGAGTCACAAGTATGGAAATATGATTCGCAGCAGACACCTGCTGGGTTAACGGGTAATAATTATCAAACAGCGTCTGTCTTGACGATATGCCAGGTTTTGTTGCGTACTTCTGCGCCAAAGAGTCAGTGGAAAGACAGGCTGCTTTCCTTGATAGCCAATACCAACAACCCATTGCCCGATATGTACCGGTATATCGGCTTTACAAACTCACATTGGAATGAACACCCACTGTGGCAATAAAAGGGCTATGAAAGGACCGCTCCTCCCACTCTCCGGGAGATTGGGGGCGGAAAACAACCCTGGAGGTGGGGGTGAATGGAGCTAAGATATTGGGAATAAAGCGTTCCGACAATTCCGGGATTGAATCGCGGATTTGCCGGAATGTGGGTTAATGTGCTGTACCTCAATGGGTTATATTTCGACTGGAGGGATTGCGAAGTGTTGTAGTCAGGCGCACGGTTCTTGTAATCGGGGCACGGGACTTTAGTCCCGACGGATTAAGGGGGTAATGGGGTGCTGGGGTAAGCAACGTAATCGAGCGCCGCTCCCCGGTGGTGAGGGGGCGGCGCTCGATGGATATAATGATGCTGATAGGAGGTGGGTGCTTATGCCATGCGGGCGTAGGCATCTGCCTCTACGGCGGCCCAGAGGGCGCTGATGCTGCACTCTACCTTGGCCCGGGCTTCGATGAGTTCGGCACCGGGGGCGCCGTGGGCAAAGAGGTAGTACTTGATCTTGGGCTCGGTGCCGCTGGGGCGCACGGCGAAGCTGCGGCCGTCCACGAGGTCGATGAAGAGCATCTTCTCGGCGGGGATGGGGTCGCCTTCGGCATCGACCATGGTGCCGGCGGAGAAGTCGCGGAGACCGGCGACGGCGGTGCCGTCCATTTCGGTGGGCGGGTTTTCGATGTAGCTCTTGGTGAGGGCGGCAATCTTGGCGGCGCCGTCGGCACCTTCCATGACGATGCTCTTGCCGAGTTCCTTGTAGAAGCCGAGCTGGGTGTAGATGCTGTTCAGGCACTCAAGGAGGCCGATGCCCCTGGAAGCGAGGTAGGCGTTCATTTCCGCAAGGCAGAGGGCGGCGGCGTTGGCATCTTTGTCGCGCACGAAGTCCTGAGCCAGGTAGCCGTAGCTTTCCTCGCCGCCGAAGATGAAGTACTTGCTGTGCTGGAGACGCAGGGCGCGGGTTTCGGCCTCGGTCATGGAGCGGTAGTTCTGGCGGAGGTCGGCGGGGATGGCCTGCTCATACTTGCCGAGTTTGGCGGCGATGTACTTGAAGCCGGTGAGGACGTTCACGGTTCCGATACCGAAGGAGGAGGCGATGGCATCCTGCAGCGGGCTGGTGACGAAGGTCTTGACCATGACGCTGCGGGAGATGTTCTCCGGGGTGATGATGCCGAGCTCGATGGCGCTCATGCAGCGGTACCAGGCGAGAAGGCAGCCGGTCTGGTTGCCGGTGAGGAGCTGCATCTTGCCGGTGGCGGTGTCGCGCACGGCGATGCCCATGCGGTCGCTGTCCGGGTCGGTGGCGATGACGAGGTCGGCCTGTTCGGCATCTGCCTGGGCGATGGCCATATCCAGCGCGGGGGCGTTTTCCGGGTTGGGGCTGGCGACGGTGGGGAAGCGGCCGTCGAGGGTGTCCTGCTCGGCCACGGTGCTGACGTTGCAGCCGATTTGCTTGAGAATGGGCACGATGCAGCGGCCGCCGGTGCCGTGCAGGTTGGTGAAGACGACCTTGGCGGAGGCTTTGGCGAAGACATCCGGGCGGAGGATGATGCCCTTGAGCTTTTCGATGTAGATGGCATCGAACTCGGGGCCGAGGATGCGCAGGGAGCCCTGCTGGTCGGCGGGCAGGGCCTCGTAGGCATCGGTGGTGAGGGCGTTCACCTCGGCAATGACGGCTTTGTCGTGCGGGGCGATGAGCTGGGCACCGTCGTTGAAGTAGGCCTTGAAGCCGTTGTCGTGGCTGGGGTTGTGGGAGGCGGTGAGCACCACGCCGGTGTCGGCATTCAGCTCGCGGATGGCGAAGGAGACTTCCGGGGTGGAGCAGGGGCCGTCGAACAGGGCGCAGTCGCAGCCGAGGTCGGTGGCGATGCGGGCGCAGTATTCGGCGAAGTCGCGGGAGAAGTGGCGGGTGTCGTGGCCGACGACGATGAGGGGCTTGCGGCCGGTGCCTTCGGCCTCCACAAAGCGGCGCACGTAGGTGATGAGCCCGCGCATGGCGCGGCCTACGTTGAAGTAGTTCATGCTGGCGGTGCCCACGCAGGGGAACTCGGGGCGGCCGTTCACACCACCCTGGCCCTGCTCGGCAACGGTGACCACGGTGCCGATGGTGCGGCCACGCAGACCGCCGGTGCCGAAGGCGAGTGTCTTGTAGAAGCGGTTGTTGAGCTCGGCCCATTCGCCGGCTTCCACCAGCTGCCCGATAGCGGCGGGGACGACGGGGTCCTGCGTGCCGCCGGTGAGCAGCGCGATGTTTTCCAGAGAGGATTCCAGCAGCTTGCCCTCGGCAACTGCCTGCTTCAGCGCATCAAGAATCGTAGTATTCATACTTGCGCGCTATTATACCGATTTCCGCGCACTTGGCAAGCCCGGAGCCGGAAGGAAGTGCAAATGGCACTCTTTTTTTGCCGCTCTTTATCGGAGCCCGGGACTTCAGTCCCGACGGTTTAAGGCATTGCCAGGATACGGGACGGAACTCCCGAGCTCCGGTAATGCCTGTGTGTCACCCCGTAAATTACTAATCGCTAATCATTAATCATTGTTTCGCGCGGCAGCCGGGGCAGTTCCGCACCCAGTGGCCGGGGGTGGCTTCGATGAGTTCCGGGGTGTGGTCGGTGGCGCAGAGTTCGGGGCGGCCGAGGGTGTTGCGCGGGCGGAAGGCGCAGCCGGTGACGGGCTCCCGCAGGGTGGGGGGCAGGCCGGGGATGGTCTGCAGGCGGGTGCCTTTAGCCGCCGCGCCGGGTATGGAGGCCATGAGCGCGCGGGTGTAGGCATGCAGCGGGTGGCGGATGAGTTCCTCTGCCGGGGCGCTTTCGACGATGCTGCCGGCATACATGACCTGGATGCGGTGGGCATACTGCCGGACGACGCCCAGATCGTGCGTGATGAGGATGATGGCGGTGCCGAGCTCCTGCTGGCGGGTGCGGAGGAGGTCCAGCACCTGTTTCTGCACGGTCACATCGAGCGCGGTGGTGGGTTCATCGGCAATGAGAATCTGCGGGCGGGTGATGAGCGCCATGGCAATCATGACGCGCTGGCGCATGCCGCCGGAGAATTCGTGCGGGTAGGCGCGGGCGCGTTTCTCCGGCTCGGGGATGCCGGTGCGGGCGAGTTCCTCCACCGCGAGGCGCCGGGCCTCTCGCCAGCTGAGACCGCGGTGCAGGACGAGCGGCTCTGCCACCTGGTCGCCGATGCACATGCAGGGGTTCAGGCAGGTCATGGGGTCCTGGAAAATCATGGAGATGCGGCGGCCACGCAGGCCGGCATGCACTTTTTCCGGCGCGTGCAGGAGGTCCACACCGCCGAACCAGGCGCGGGAGTCTGCGCCGATGCGGGCGGGCGGGCTGGGGAGCAGGCCCATGAGGGTGGCGCAGGTGACGGATTTGCCGGAGCCGGATTCACCCACGATGCCGAGGGTTTCGCCGGCGTGCAGGTCGAAGGAGACGCCGTTCACCGCATAATTCACCCCCGCGCGGGAGTGAAACTCGACCGTGAGGTCGCGCACCTGGAGGAGGGGGGTACTCATCTGGCCTGTTCGATGAGGTCGGTGAGCATATCCATGGCGCGGGCGGCGCTGTAGCGAGAGACGTGGCCGGGGTGGGCCAGCACCTCGTGCTGCCAGGCGCTGGGGATGCCGCCGATGCCGTACACCGCACCGAGCAGCGCCCCGACGATGGCGCCGTTGGTGTCCGGGTCGCCGAGCTGGTTGACCACGCGGCAGAGGGCTCCGGGGAAGTCGCTGGCGTGCAGGAGCCAGTAGTAGGCGCTCTGGAAGGCGATTTCGACCCAGCCGGCCTGTGGGTAGTATTCGGGCTCCTCGTGCTCGGCGGCGCGGAGGCGGCTGAGGAGTTCCATGTCATCCAGCGCGGCGGCGTGCTCGCAGGCGGTGGCGTAGATGGTTTCCGGGCTTTCGCCCAGGAGGGCGAGCCGGAGGGATTCCACAAAGATGAGGTTGGCCCGGGTGCAGCGGGGGTGGATGTGGGTGATGTAGCAGTCCTCTGCGGCGGCGGAGTGCCAGTCCCACTCCGGGTGCAGGGCGGCATAGAGGGCGATGGGGGCCACGCGCATGAGCGCGCCGTTGGCCTGCGAATCGGCGTTGTAGGAGCCGTTCAGCGCGGAGCTGATGGTGAGCCCCGCGTCTGCCGGGTCGGTGGAGAGCCAGTCGATATACTGGGCGCGGGCGGCCAGGGTGTTGAAGCCCTGCTCGTTGAGCAGACTGCGGAGCAGGGCGATGGCCATTTCCGAGTCATCGGTGATGCCGCCGCTGGTGCGGCCTGCGGTGGGGCCCCAGCCGTCGACCATGCCGGTGATGCCGTCCGGGTAGCGGGTGCAGAGGTCGCTGGGGCTGTGGAATTCCAGCGGGGCGCCGAGGGCATCGCCGCACATGAGTCCCATGAGGCAGCCGCGGAGGCGGTCCTCCGGGGTGATGGCGGGCTCGCAGCAGGGGCAGGGGGCCGGTTCTGCCGCCGGAGCGGCCACCAGCGGGAAGCGCTGCGAGAGGGGATAGTGCTCCACCTTGATGAGTTCCACCCCGTACATGGCTGCAATGGCGGGAGCCTGGGAGGCGGCGTAATCCTCGCCGTAGTAGATGGTTTTCACGCCGTGGGCGCAGAGCGCCTGCATGCACGAGGTGCAGGGCATGGTGGTGCAGGCGACGATGCGGGCTTCCCCACGCTTGAACAGGCTGCAGAGGTTGATTTCGGCGTGCAGCATGAACTTCTGCCGCTCATCGCGCGAGGCCCAGAAGCCCTCCGGAGCATCAAATCCGGGGAAGAGACCGTTGTACGCGGTGCCGATGACGCGGTTGTCCTTATCCAGCGCGGCGGCACCCACTTTGCGGTAGGGGTCTTCCGAACGCAGGGCAGCCACATGGGCCAGCGCCATCACATACTCAGGAATCGGCAAGCGGTTCATGCGCCTATCATAGCATATTGGTGGTACATTGCAAGGGGTTTTGGGGAAAATATATGCCCTGACCGTTCAAATGTACATCGACAATGAATAGTGACATCCCCAAATTTGTTACTGCGCATTGTTGATGCGCTGCAGCATTTGCTTGCACCTTGTACAGCCCTTCGAGGCTCCAATTTGTAAGAGCCCTTTACTGCGCCGGAAATTACGCTGATTGCTGCTGATTCCCTTGCAATAAGGACAGACTGTCGCCTTCTTGCTCTTGTCTTTTTCTTTTGCCTTGCGTGCTTTTTCATCGGCTGCCTTCTTTTTAGCCTCCGCTGCAGCCTTCTTTCTGGCCTCTTCCTCTGCTTTTCGACGAGCTTCTTCTTCCGCCTTGATGCTGGCCTCTTCCTCTGCTTTTCGACGAGCAGCATCTGCTTTCTGTCGGGCAATAAATTCAGCCTTTCGAAGTTCAATCTCTGCTTTCAGCCGTGCTTCTTCTTCGCCTTTTCTGCGTTTCTCTTCTTCGCTAAGCCGCAGCTGCTCTTTTAATTGTGCAACTTCCTGAGCCAGACGTTGAGTTTCTGCTTCAGCTTGACTACGTCTTATTGCGGCCATCTGTCGCTCTGCTATGGCTTTTTTGCGGGATTCCTCAGCATTTCGGAGCTTCTCTGCTGCTTTCTGGCGTTCTTCCACGGCTTTGCGATAAATTTCCTCGGCCTGGAGTCGCTCTGCCTCGATTTTCTGGAGCAAGGCTGTCGCCTCAGCCTGCTTTCTGGCCTCATCCGCTTTGCGCTGTTCTTCTTCCGCCAGTCGACGAGCCGATTCTTCTTCCATTTTACGGCGGGCTTCATCTGCCTGCTGGCGGGCAGCCTCTTCCCTGATGCGTTGATTTTCCTCCTCGGCCTTGCGTCGGTCAGCTTCTGTTTTCAGACGGGCTTCTTCGGCTGCTTTGGCGCGAGTCTCCTCCTCAGCCTGTCTGCGGGCATTTTCCTCCTGCGTCTGGCGAAGTTTTTCCTCAGCCTTGCGGAGTTCTTCCTGAGCAATACGACGTTCGTTCTCGGCCTGCTGTCTTTCGACTTCTGCTTTCTGGCGTTCCTCGACAGCCTTTCGATGTACTTCTTCTGCCTGGCGGCGTGCCTCTTCGGCCTT
>JAZRBC010000162.1:0-5179 GCA_045634905.1 Akkermansia sp. | reverse complement strand
GATAAGAAGGCAATCACAATGGAAGAAATCGACGAAGCAACTCTTAAAGTTCAGGTCGGCTCGGAAAAGAAATCCCATAAGATGAATGAAAAAGCGAAGAAGCTCACAGCTTATCACGAAGCAGGTCATGCAGTTTCAAGCTTCTATCTTGAAAACGAAGATCCCGTTCATCAGATATCAATTATTCCCAGAGGTATGGCAGGCGGTTACACGCTTTACAGACCCACTGAAGAAAAGAACTATACTTCCAAGAACGAAATGCTTGATAGTCTCGTGGGACTCCTCGGCGGACGTGTTGCGGAAGCGCTTGTTCTCGGCGATATTTCAACGGGTGCATCTAACGATATCGAAAGAGCAACCGAAATCGCAAGAAACATGGTTACAAAATACGGCATGAGTGAAAAGCTCGGTCCCATCGAATACGGCACCAACCACAGCGAAGTGTTCCTGGCCCGCGATATCTCCCAGACCACCCGAAACTTCTCTGAGCACACCGCCCAGATTATTGATGAGGAAATCCAGCGAATCGTGACGGAAAATTATAACCGCGCAGTAAGCATCCTCACCGAGAACAAGGAGCGTCTCATGCTCATTGCCGACAAGCTTATCGAGTTCGAGACGCTGAGCGGCAAGCAGGTGGCCGAGTTGCTCGAAACCGGTGAAATGACTGACCCGCCAGTGCGTCAGCTGCCCCCACCCGTACCCATGGATGAGGATGCTCCCACCGACCTGCAGACTCCCGATGACCAGCCCCCTGCTCCGGAAGCTGAGGAACCCTCCGACAGTGAAGAAAAGAAAGAAACCATTTAACCCCTTATTCACACACAATATATGAACAGCAAACAACTCGCCTTTGCCTGCGCCCAGGTTGCCTGCGATGCCAAGGCTTCCGATATCGCCATCTATGATCTGCGCGGCACTTCATCCATCACAGACTTCGCCGTGGTCTGCACTGCCACCTCTGTTCCCCATCTCCGTGCCATCATGGGCGATGTGGATAAGGAAGTGTGGGAGAAGTACGAAATTACTCCTGTGTATGCAGAGCGTACGCCGAACGCCCTGTGGTGCGTGCTCGACTACATCGACGTGATGCTGCACGTCATGGCCGGTGAAACCCGTGATTTCTACGAGCTCGAAGAGCTCTGGAAACCCGAGAACCGAATCGAATGGAACGACGGCGACCAGGCCTGATTCCTCAGTACCTGTTTCTCAAGCGACGAGCCCCGGCCTTTTCTGGTCGGGGCTCTCTGTATTCAGGGAATGCAACAGGGGTTATCCGGCATGTCGCCGGCGGTGATGTGGTACCCATGCCGCCGCAACATCTCCAGCACTCGTCGTTTCAAATCCTCGTCGATGGGTAGCAGCTCCTCGGTCCTGGCAGTAGGGCGAGCTCCATGCTCCAGTAGTAAATCCAATATCTGAAACCTGCCATTCAATCTTTCTTCTTCCCCTGTGTCAGGAATCTCATACGTCATGGTTCTGAGACAGGAATCCAGCGGGGTCAGAGCTTCTTCATCAGAATCAGACTCTTCTTCTCCCTCATGCTGCATTACGGTTGTCGGTAAGCCGTTTACATCATGGCCCTCAGATATAAGCCAGCGAACTGTTTCCGGAGAGGGAGTGATGTTAGCCACTACCATGGACAGAGGCGTGTATGCTCGTTCCGCCGTCACGAATTCTTGCGGAACCTTGGGTAGCAAGCCTTCCTGAATCAGGCGCTGCAGTGTTGCCAGAGTTGTGGGATAACGCAAGAGGAGACTTGTGACTTCCAATTTATCCGCTGGCAAGCCATGACGCATCATCCATTCCGTAATCTGCCCCTGCTCGTCACCAGTCTGCATCACAGCCAGTTCAAGCTGCGGCAGCAGCGTGTCTGTGTCATTGATATCCAACCCTCGTTCCACCAGCCACGCCAGCAGCTCCAGTCTCTCTGCGACCGGCATGTATTCAGAACGAGACAGATTTCCTCCGTGAAGCGCCTCCGCAGAGAAAACGACTTTACTGTCGCCGATGTTCTGAACGCGATTCACATCCAGTCCGCGGGAAACGATTAATCTGACCAGTTCTGAGTTGCGGGTATGCAGGGCGGCTACAGCCAGGTACTGCACGGCATCATCTGCTCTTAACCAGCCGGTGCAGATCCGAACGCGCAGGAGCAAAAGCCGTGCGCAGAGCATAGTCGGTGCTGTATTTCAACACCAGCCGCTCCCACCATTCTAAATTACCAGACGAATCTTCTTCCCAATCACCGGCTGCCTGTAATGACAGCTGAACCCACTGCCATGCAGCGTCAGTAAAATCCTGGCGTCCCTGTCCTGTCAGGTAATCATCCAGTCGTTGCAATTGAACCACTTCCTCGGGTGAGAAACTGTTGTGGGCGGACGGTATGCTTCCCCACGTCCAGCTGTAAAGCCAGCAGTACCCGCCGGCAGCTGCCAGCATTGCCGCACCCAGCGCACCCGCAGTTGACCAGCCGAATATCCGTTTCCACTTCATTTGGTGTATGCGTTGGAAACCAGTGCTTTCTCACCAGCCTCGATGCGCAGCATCTCCATCTGCAGCCGGGTCAGTTCCTCGACAAACGCCACAGTGGTAAGCGGGCGCCAGGTACCTACCGACTGCATATGCCGCATCACGCGGCGCAGGTGTTGAGCCAGCGGTGAGTTAAGGTCCAGAATAGGTTCTATCAGGCGGCTGGCATCGGAAAGGTATCGCTTGCTGGCCTGCCGCTGGCGGGGGCCCGCTGTGGCCATGTTGTCAAACCGGAAGCCGACATCCATGAGGTATGCACTCTGCAGGGCAAAGGGAATCGAGGCAATGCGTTCGATATCCAGATAGATACACACGCGGCAGAGCTGCTGAAGCAACCCGCAGATAACAATGGACGGCAGTACTCGCCCACTGTTTACCATCATATCCAGGGGCTCGCCCTTGATGCGTTCCACCGCCAGATGCCAGGAACCATCAGCCTCCAGCAGTTCCAGAGGAGCGGCAATATTCGGGTGTTCCAGCCGGGCCTGTGTGCGGGCGGTCTCCACAAAGAAACGCACCTTGCGGGCATCCTGCGCAGCAGAAGCGCGCAGACTGCAGAGCAGCACTTCGCGGCTCATATTCTTCTGTGTGGCCACATAGGTCACGGTGTCAGCATCTTCACTGTGCACAGCAGAGAGGATGTACTGCTGTGCCACCACGCGTGGCAGGCTGTAGGCTGAATAAGGCATGATTCTGAGTAAATGGTCAGTTAGCCATCGTAGCCGAGCTTCAGCACGGGCATGCCCTCTACGGCATTGGTCCAGGCTTCGGCCGGCACGGTGATTTCGAGATAGACATCGGGTTCATCCTGCCCCTCCACTTCTTCCGTGACTCGCTCCATGGTCACCTCGCAATCATCCTGACCAAGGATAGTGGGGTACACGGCATCGACCTGATTTGCGGGAATGGCGAAAACGTAATCCATTTCCTCTTCACCGGCGCGACGCGCGGGGAGGAACAGGTAGATATCATCCCAGACGACTGAGCCGAGAATTTCCTCAGGAAGCTCCACGGCATCTCCCAGAGGCCGGCTCTTGTAGATAGATTCGCCGTTCACCTTCATCCATGCACCCACGCGCTTGAATACATCCACCACGCCCTCGGGAATGGAGCCATCTGCCTTCGGGCCGATGTTCAGCAACAGATTACCACCCTTGGCGGCGCATTCCTGAAGCTGGGAGATAATGGTGGACGGGCTCTTGTAATGCAGGTGATTATCGCGATGGTAGCCCCAGCGGTTACCAACCGTCATGCAGGTTTCCCAATCGCGGCCAGGATATCCGGCACGGGGGATTCGCTTTTCAGGGGTAGAGAAATCGCCCTTGGAATAATCCAGTTTCTTGCTATCTTCACTGGGGTCAAAGCCGCTGAAGCTGTACAGACGGTTGTTGAAAATGACACCGGGATTAGCATCCCGACAGGTCTGCATGAGTTCCTGCGCTTTCCATGCTTCGCCGGAGAGGTCACCCTGCGAATAGTCCCACCACATGATATCAATGGGGCCGTAGTTGCGGACCAGATGCCGGACCTGCGTGTGCAGATACTCCTGATAAGCTTCATGGTTGCGGGGAATCTGCTTTTCCTGCAGCATCTTCTCCTGATTCACCGGGTAACACAAATCACGGCAGATGGTGTTATCATAATCCTTCTGGTGCCAGTCAATCACACTGTGGTACAAACCCACGCGCATGCCGGCTGCGCGGGCGGATTCCGTGAACTCCTTCACAATATCACGCCCCAGCAGTGCACCGCTGCAATAATCTGTATTCGGCGCATCGAAAAGCGCAAAACCCTCGTGATGTTTGGACGTAAGCACCATGTAGCGGCACCCGGCCTCCTTAGCCAAGGCTGCCCAGGCCTCAGTGCAACCGGGCTCAGGCCTGAACAAAGGTAATGTTTCTGCAGCATAAGTATCTGTATCCAGTCCCAGATTGCACTGAATCCACTCTCCACCACCAGGCACGCCCTTGAACTCGCCCGCCAGACCGGAATACAAACCATAGTGGATGAACATACCGAACTTAGCCTCGCGCCACCACTTCATCCGGGCGTCGCGTTGTTCCTTTGTTTCTACTTTCGGTGCCACCTCCGGCTCAGTTGCAGAAATCTGACCTATGACAAGAGCACCCAGCAGGGCGCAGATGATGTTACGTACCTTCATTACTAATATATACTAGAGAAACAGCTTGCATTTGTCAATATTATTGACAGAAACTGTGGCATATGCTAGAGTACGGTCTATGGATGACCTGACTCTTTCCCATACCATCACCAGCTATGAATGTGCGGCAGACCACCTCATGAAGCCGGAGTTCTTCCTGCATCTCTGCCAGGAAATGGCTGAGGAACATGCGGATTTATACAATCTTGGCTTTGGCTGGGCTGTAGAAAATCACAAAATCTGGGTTGAAACACAGGGTAATTACGAGCTGCTTCGCCGCCCCGCATGGAAAGAGTCCATCAACCTGCGCACGAACACCGGTCAGGCCAGCGCCCTGCAGGCTCGTCGTTTTGTCGAAATGACGGATAAGGACGGCAACGTGCTGGCTCGCGCCGACCTCATGTGGGTTCTCATCGATATCACCACGCGTCGTCCTTTCCCGCTTAAACGCACCGATGTGGCATTCAAGGACAAGGACTGCCCCTC
>JAZRBC010000161.1:0-14170 GCA_045634905.1 Akkermansia sp. | reverse complement strand
GGATACGGAACAGCACAGGGCGGAGGAACACAGGGGCGGCAGGGAGGCGGCGGGCAGACAACGGGCGTGCCGAGGTTGACACTCACCGAAACATCAGCCATAGCGCGTGACCCGAAAAGCAGGAGACTGGCAAGAAAAGCCAGAAGAAGCAGTCTGAGGGAAGTCTTTTTCATGGTATCTGAACAGGGTTATTTCATGCGTATACCTAATCAGCGCACGACCAGCGCTGATTTATGCAGGAAAAACGAAAATATTTTCACATTCACGCACGTCTGCGGAAGCGGGCGGTGAGCATCTGGAGTTCGGGAACCCGGAAGAGAACGCAGACCACAGCGTATATTCCACCCCCAATGATACCACCCAGGGCCAGAGCCCCGAAGCGGGCGAAGAAGCCCCAGCTGGTGAATCCGGCAAAGAAGTAGTGTCCTCCTGCCCAGCAGACGCAGGCCAGCACCGCACCAGCCCCCAGAATACGCACCAGTCCCGGCAGAAGAATACCGCAGGCCATGCTGCCGAGAAGATGACGGATGTAGAGGAAATAGAAGCAGAAGTTCAGCGTGGTGACGATGGAGGTGGTGAGCGCCAGATACATGGCGGGCAGCCCGAACACGTGCACGAAGGTGTAGTTGCAGCCCACGGAGATACAGGCGGCAACGAGGGCCAGCCCGGCGGGAGCCCACGGCTTCTCCAGCGCAAGGAACACAGGCTGCAGCACCTTCATGCCGGCATAGGCAAGCAGACCGAGGGAGTAGGCAGCCAGGATATCGCCGGTAAAGCTGGCGGCGTGAGCATCGAAACGGCCACGCTGGTAAAAGACGCTTACAATCTCATCGCCCCAGATGCTGAGGAAGATGGCAGAAGGCACCGCAAACAAAGCCATGAAGCGGAGTGCCTTGGCCAGGTGTTCAGAAATGGCATTCCCCTGGTCAGACTCACGCGAAAGCGTCATGCGCGACACAGTGGGGAGCACAACCATGCCCACGGCTACACCGAAGAGTGCCACAGGCAGCTGCCAGAGGTGAAAGGCACTGGAAAGCGCGGTCACAGAACCTGGCTTGAGATAGAGCGCAAAGGCGGTGTTGATGAAGACATTGGTCTGTGTAATGCCGGCGGCTATGACTCCGGGCAGCATAAGATACCATACGCGGCGGGCCGCATCATCGGTAAAGCTGAACCACGCTCCATTCCAGCGCAGGCCAATGTCCCAGCGGGGGCGGAAACCAAGGCTGCGCATTCTGGGCAGCTGCACCAGCACCTGCGCCGCACCACCGCAGACTACCGCGGCGGCGAATCCATAAAGGGCATCCGGCCCGAACGCGGGGTCGATGAACCAGCCAATGGCAACACCGGCCACAACTGTAGTGAGGTTGAACGCGGCGCTGGCGAGATTCGGCAGGCCAAAAATACCAAAGACATTCAGTGCACCCATGCAGAGCGCCGAAAGTGATGCCAGCAGGATGAATGGCCACATGATGCGGCATAAATCAGCTGCCAGCCCCATGAAACTACGGGGTTCCACACGCGTGGCCGCCTTCGGCACTCCCTCACTGGCGGTGGTGAGCAGGATGGTCTGCCCATGTTCCAGCTTCTCAAGAACAGAGACGCGCAGGCAGGAATCCGGCGTGAGGCCGCGGAGATTATCCTGGGAGGTGAATACGACCTCCTTCAGACCATCCGCATTGGTGCGGAATCCGCGGAAAGCGGCATCAGCACAGAGCATGGATGATGCCCCCCAAGGGGTTTCGAGCACCACGCGGGCCCGCTCCGGGTAAAGGCCCTGCATGAAGGTACCGGCCAGCAGGATACCGAGCGACACAATCACCATCATGAGCGAAATGAGCTGAGAACTGACGCGGGAGGCAAGCGCCCATGCAGCCTGGGGTCCCTCCTGCTTCTCCACCTTGCTCATCACACTGGTGAAGCTCTGCGACAAGGCGCCCTCCGCAAACATATCGCGCAGCATGTTGGGCACGCGGAAGGCGGTCAGGAAGGCATCGAGCGCACCGGTGGCACCGAAAAGCGAAGTGTAGACAATCTCGCGCAGCAGACCGGTGAAACGGCAGCAGAAGATAGCCGCCGTGGCAATGAGACTCTTTTTCTGCATGGAAGCCATGGCGATTCAGGAGAGAGGCGTTTCAGCGAAAACGGATGAATCAGCGGACTTTCTCGGGAAGGTCCTCACGAATCTTGCGGGCGAAGGCCTTGGCTGTAGTCTTGTCGCCCAGCAGCAGGCAGGTGCGGGAGAGCTCGCGCATGGTGGTGCGGTAGAGCCCCTGCTCCGCCTTTTCCAGGCGCTCCTTGTCCTCGTCGCTCATCTGGTCAATGCTGCTCTGGATAGTCCGCAGGGTGCGGAAACAGTTGATATCCTGCTGAGCCTTGCGCTGGGCCAGTGCCAGATTGAGGCGGGCCCGGAGGGTCTTGCCGGTAGTGAGGTCAGGGTTCACTTCCTCTACCATGCGGGTGCATTCCTGCACCCACTTGAGCGCATTGTTGTACTCCTGCCTGGTGGTGTAGTAGTCGGCCAGCTCGTGGGCAATGCGGGAGCGGAAATCGGAATCCTTCTTCACCAGCGCAGGGTTCTGCAGCATCATCTCCCAGCTGCGGGTCAGCAGCTGAATCTTCTCCTCGCCATCGGTATGAGTGGCCAGGTAGGTGAGCACGCGCATGATTTCGGCAGGGTCCTTCTCATGGTCAATGAGGTAGCGGTAATCGCGCACCGCATCCTGCACATTGCCGCGGGCCTCATTGGCACGGGAGCGGATACGGGCGATGCGGGTCTGCAGGTCGGGAGTCATCTCGCCATAGCCCTCAGCAAATGCCGCAGCAAGAGAGAGCGCCTGGGCACAGCCCTCATGGTTGCCGAGGCGGTAGCGCAACTCGCCAAGCAGCATGTAGCACTGGGGCAGCTTGTGCTCCTTGTCCGGGTAGGCAAGCATGGCATCACGGCAGCGGAGAAGCTTTTCCTCAATCTCCTTGAGCGAGGCCTGGGAAAGATTCGGGTTATCGCGCAGGGTGGTGGTCACCTCCTCAAGCATGAGCTGCGAGGTGGCGGGACAGAGCGGCCACCTGGCCTGCTCCAGAATGTTACGCGTCATCTGCAGCACTGGGTCCTTCACCGCGCACACGCTGGCGCGCATCATCTGCAGCGAAGCGGCTTCAGATGCCAGCTTCGGGTCCGCCAGCCGCACCAGCACACCGGGAGCATCCAGCTGGGCGATGGCTTTCACCGCTTCATCGTTATTCTGCATGCGGATGCAGGTCTCGGCCGAGCGGCGGATGCTGCGCAGCAGCAGCTCCGTGTGCTCAGGTGCGTTCAGCAACTTGGACTGCAATTCCCGGTCCAGCCGCAGCTGAAGCTCAAAATCACCGTGTTCCGCGGCTGCTACAGCCAGGCGGTCCAGACCTTCCACCGGAGCCAGGGATTCCACCTCAGGCAGGATGCGCACAGCCTCCTGCCACTGGCCCTTGTCCACCAGACGACTCATGAGGAACCAGCGGAACTGGCGCTGCGTATCGGCGTTCTCAATCCAGCCCAGGCGGGCGCGGGAGTTCTCGGCCAGCTCCAGGAGTCGGGACTTATCGCCCGACAAATCAGCCAGCAATCGCGAGAGATTGGCATTGGCTTCCTCATTGCTGGGCACCACGATAGTCTGGCCTTTGAAGAAAAGGATGATATCCTGGCCTTTGGCAAAAATCCCCCAGAGGGCAAGCGCAGCCACAGTGAGCCCCACCGCAGCCAGCGGCAGGGTATGGTTGCTCTTCTTGCGGGGCGGACGATAACGGCGATTCATACAGTCGGAAAGGAATGGTTAGAGGGAATGTTGCTGTTCAGCCGGTTCGGGCTGGGCTTCAGAAGTTTGAGCTGGGATAAGAGGTTTGATGCGGCTCATCTGCTGGCGCACTTCATGGCGGCGGGCGGGCTCATCCTCAACCAGGGGCTTCAGTTGCTCCCAGGAGGCGTAGGCTTCAGCCCAGCGCTCCAGCTCGGTAAGAGCATATGCCTGACCAAACAAGGCAAGGCATCGGTTGGCCTGCTCCTCCGGTGTCTGGTCGGGCAGATTCTTCACGGCCAGGGTGTAAGCGGCTTCAGCCTCTGCAATCTTGCCCTGCTGGTCATATATCTGCCCCAGCAGCAGATTCACACGACCGATGGCCGCCTTATCTCCTGCGGCATGCTGCAGACGCAGTTTCAGGCAGCTTTCGAGCAGCGGCAGAGCCTGGTCAACCCGCCCCAGTTCCAGATGACAGCGGCCGGCACCCTCCTGGGACTGGTAAATCAGAGCATCATTACCCGTGGCGGTAAGAGCCGAAGTGAAATCGAGCAAAGCTGTCTGGTAATTCTGCACCTGGTAGTGCATCCAGCCACGCTGATCGAAAAGGCTGGGCCAGAATGAGTTATTTTCCGGGATGCGCCCCTCGGCTACACCTTGAGCGCGGTGCAGCAGAGCAAGAGCTGTCACATTGTGTCCGCGCTGATTTTCGATGATGGCCAGCTGGCGAAGAGCCTGCAGGCGCGCGGCCACATCCGCCGGGCGTGTGCTCGTGGCATTCACCGCAATACGAAGCAGAGGCTCCGCTGCTGCTGCATCCCCCAGTTCCTGAAGGGCTGTGCCCATGCAGGCTGCCAGAGCGGGCTCAGTAACAGAAGCGGTATCCACGCCCTCCAGCGCCTTGCGGAAGCAGGATTCGGCTCCGGCCGCATCACCCATGCCACGGGCCAGTACTCCCTGGTGCACCAGAATCACGCTGCACAGAGGCTTCGCGGCCTGACCGACGGACTGGAGCTCACCATGCAACACGCCGAGAGCACCATAAATATGCTCTGCGGTCTGGGGAGCCGCCATCGTCATGGCAATGAGCTGCCCGAGTGTGGTGAGACGCCCCTGCTCCAGCTTATTCACGGCAAAGATACCATCTGCCTGTCTGTAGAACTGGGAGGCGCTCTTGTACTGCTGCATACCGGCCAGCAAATCGGCAGCCTTCAACGCGCGGTAGCCCCACTCGGCGGATTGCGGAGCTTCTTTCATGAGCGGGTCCAGCACTGCCACAGCAGAATCGGCGAGGCAACGCTCCAGCAGCGCACAACGCAGGCTCCATTCGGCCTCCTGGCGCACACCCGCATCCTTCACCCAGCCGAAGGCAGCTTCAGTATTGGCGGCAGCCTGCAGCAGGTGAGCATCGCTGGCCGAAGCCAGGCGCATGAAGTTCAGTACATTCTGCGAAGCCGCATCGTTCAGCGACTCCTGCACCAGACCGGACTGCGTGGCCTGCTGGAACCCGGACTCCTCACCCTGGCCGTAACCAACGTAATAGGTGGCGAGAAAGAGCCCCAGAGAAGCCACACCTGCCAGTCCCACAGCACACCACTTCACCCAGGGGCGGAACTCCAGCTCCACCTCGGTTTCGTCTGCCGGGGGTGTCGAGGTTTTATCCTCTTCTTCCATCATTCCCTTGGCGGACAAATCAGGAGTTCACCTGGTCAAGATGGAAAGCGCTGTGCACCACACGGGCTGCCTGTTCGATATCACCGGCTTCCACCGTGGTGGAAATGCGGATTTCGGAGGTGGCAATCATGCCCGTGCAGATACCGGCATCAGCCAGAGCCTGGAACATGGTGGCAGCCACACCGGTGTGCGAGCGCATGCCTACGCCCACCACAGAGAGCTTGGCCAGACCGGCTTCGGTCTCCATGCGGGCAGTCTCGCCCAGCTGGGGCAGCACCTTCTTGAGGGCAGCCTGGGCTGCGCCCAGATCGCTCATGTTCATGGTGAAGGACTGGCGGGCCTGACCGTCGTGTGCGGTGTTGGCCACAATCATATCCACGTTGATTTCAGCGTCGGAAAGAGCGGAAAGGATGATGGCGGTGTACGCCACGGGAGCGGTAATGCCCGACACAGTGACGCGGGCCTGGTTGCGTTCGATGGAAACGCCTCGCACGGCGAGGGATTCCATAGCGGAAGTTTCTTCTTGCACGATGGTACCGGGGTTGTTGTTCATGGAATTACGGACTTCGAACACGACGCCGAACTTCTTGGCGAATTCGACGGAACGTGCCTGCATGACCTTGGAGCCGCTGGAGGCCATTTCCAGCATTTCTTCATAGGAGAGTACGGAAATCTTGCGGGCATCTTTCACCACACGCGGGTCGCAGGTGTAGACACCGTCCACATCGGTGAAAATCTGGCACAGGTCAGCATTCACCGCTGCAGCCATGGCGATGGCGGACAAGTCGGAGCCACCACGCCCCAGGGTGTGGATGGTGCCATCCACCGTGACACCCTGGAAACCGGCGCAGACCACGATGTAGTCATCCTCCAGCGCCTGAATCACGCGCTTCGGGTCAATGGAGTGGATACGGCCGCGGGTGTGGGAGCCATAGGTGCACACACCGGCCTGCTGGCCAGTGAAGCTCATGGCCTTGTAGCCCATATCGGTGATAGCCATGCACAGCAGCGCAATGCTCTGCTGCTCGCCCGTGGCCAGCAGCATATCCAGCTCACGCTCAGGCGGGTTGTCCATCACTTCATGCGCCAGGCCGATGAGTTTATCGGTCACGCCACTCATGGCCGAGATGACCGCCATGATTTTGTTGCCCTCTTTCTTGACTTCGATGAGTCTGCGGGCTACGTTGCGGATGCGGTCAATGGTGCCCACGGAGGAGCCGCCGTATTTCTGTACGATAAGTGCCATAATCGGTCTGGTTTATGAGTTGAAGGTTTCGATGCGGAATACAGCCGGATGCGGTGCAATGCAGCCATCGGCCACGATTTCCTTGAGAGCAGTCTTGAGCGTGCCCCACGGGCAGGCATGCAGGGTGAACACCAGGTCGTTCTCTACATTCTCCGCTTCCTCGTCCTCGTGGGGAGTGGAATAGGTGGAGGCAATGCTGATGTTGTGCCGCGCCAGCACAGTGGCAATGGAGGCAATGACACCGGAGCGGCGGCTGGGCACCAGGAAACGCACGTAATAGGGCGTGACTGTATCTTCCTGAGGCATGATTTCCAGCGTCTTCGTGTACGGGTGGAAACCGGTGTGGAACTCGGGGTGGCGCAGGTCGCGCATGGCCATGACGATATCGCCGATGACCGCACTCGCAGTCGGGTTCTTGCCGGCCCCGCGCCCGTAGAAAATGGTTTCGCCCACAATATCGCCCTTCACCGCAATGGCATTGAACACTCCGTTCACATTGGCCAGCAGGTGCTCGCGCGGCACAAAGCTCGGCTGCACGCGCAGCTCCAGCTTGTCGGTATCCTCATGGTGCTTGATAACCACCAGCAGCTTGATGGTGCAGCCCATCTGGTGAGCGAAGCGGAAATCGGTTGCTGTCACGCGCTCAATGCCGTACACCGAGATTTTCTCCGGAGCAATCGGTGTACCGTAGGCCAGCATGGCCAGAATGAGCGCCTTGTGAGCGGCATCCCAGCCGTTGATATCAAGCGTGGGGTCGGCCTCAGCAAAGCCCTTGACCTGGGCACGGGCCAGCGCGGTCTCAAAGGAAACGCCCTTGCGCTCCATGGAGGAAAGAATGTAGTTGCTCGTGCCGTTGATGATACCGGCAATACTCTCCACATTGTTGCAGATGAGCGAATTCTGCAGGCTCTGAATAATCGGGATACCGCCACCACAGGAGGCCTCGAAATACAGCGGCACGCCCTTGGAAGCGGACAGCTGGAAGAGCTCGCTTCCGTATTCGGCCAGCAGCGCCTTGTTTCCCGTCACCACCGGCTTGCCTGCTTTCAACGCACTGGTCACCAGTTCGTAAGCCTCAGTCGTACCGCCTATCAGTTCGATGATGATATCGATATCCGGGTCGTTCACCAGGTCGCGCCAGTCGCTGGTCAGCATGCCGGGAGCCATTTCCACCTCGCGGGCGCGGCTCATATCGCGCACCGCCACGCGCTTGACGGCATAGCGCATCTGCGCACGGGCCTCAAGCAATTCATGATTCCGGCACAGCGTCTCAAACACACCCGTGCCCACTGTCCCAAGCCCTGCAAGACCAAGCTGTAGCGGTTTTTCTGTCATTTGCGGGCGTAATTCTACACAAAATCCTGCCACACCGCAAGTCTATATTATGCCCACAGCAGATTTTGTGCCATCAAGAGATTCACGGAGCATCGCTCCCCTCCCAGGTCATTGTTCTGCCTTAGCGGCCTCATTTGCCTTCTGACGCTCTGCTTCAAGCATTTTCCAGGCTTCAAAGGCTACATCCAGCTCCGCCTCGAAAATATCCTTTCCCTCCGCATTGCGGGCATAGATATCCACCCCGTATTTCTGCAATATTCTGAGCGATTCCGCATCCTCGGTATACCGTCCGCTTGTTGCTCGAAATAACAGAGGTTCCCCCTCGGAATCCTTGCTATCGGGAGAAACGCCATGCTTGAGCAGGAGCTCCAGAGCGGCTGTATTATGAGCCGCGCAAAATATGAAGGGTTCGCCACTTACCTCATCACAGCCATGCGGATTTGCACCGGCTTCCAGCAACAAGCGAAGACATTCAGCGTCAATACTATAGTAGCCGGCATAATCAGTTTCACCAAAGCAAAGCTGCATCGGCGTTACACCGCTGTCATTCCGCGCATCCACATGCGCACCCGCCTGAAGCAGGAGGCTGACCAGCTCCGCCTGCCGACTCGAAACCGCCCAGTGCAACAAGGTGTAGCCGTGCGGGCCGCGGGCATTCACATCAGCTCCGGCGGCAATGAGTCGCTTCACCTCCGCTATATTGTGAAGCAGCACAGCATCCTCCAGCGCATTGCCCGTTGTTCCACCCGCACTGGCTATCTCGGTCGGGCAGATTCCCTGCTCTGCGCCGTAATGCATGGCGGTAAGCCCCCGATTATCGCGTGCATTCAACTCCGGCTTAAATTCTGTCAGGAAGCAATACAGCGTATCAACACTGTCTGTCCCCAGCATCAGCGGTGTTGCGCCGTTCTTGTTGCGGGCGTTGATGTCCGCCCCGGCTTTCACCAGATAGCGAACAACATTCTCACAATCCCAGCCCTGCAGGAAATAATGGAGAGCTGTATTTCCTGCAGCATCGGCTGCATTCGGATCAGCCCCTGCCTCCAATAGCTGCATGACGGTATTGTCCGCCTGCCACAAATTCCCCTGCCAAGGTGTTCTGCCATGCCGACGTACAATATTGAGACAGGCGCTGGTAATCACCGGAGACCCCTCGTTGTTGAGAGCATTCGGGTCTGCCCCGGCAGCCAGCAATACACGAGTCGTCGCACCGGCTGCACGATGCAAGGGGGTATTACCCTCCTTGTCGCGGGCGTGGATGCTGCCTCCGTGTTGCAGAGCCGCTTCCAGAATGAGGGTGCCGGTATTTCCACTATAGTAGCGGCAGAGCGAAAGTGCAGTGAAAACAAATGAATCACCGAATTTGCCCTGGATATTCGGATTTGCCCCATCCTCCAGAGCTTTTTTCATCTGTAAAATGAGTTCTTCCTTTTCTTGGGGATTAGAGGAATCGCGGCACTTCGAGGCCAGCGCGTGCAGCAGCCCCGTGGCATGCGCACGCTCCGGCTCACCAGCTGCTATTGTAGCCAGTCTTGCGTAATTATAATCCCCGCACCAGGCATTTTCGCGGGCATAATCTGCTGCAGTCTTTCCCAGCGCATCACGTAATGCTGTATCTGCCCCGGCCTCCAGCAGCTGAATAAAGATATCATTCCAATACGCCTGGGCATGCACCATCAACGGAGTCACCCCCTGGTGATTAGCAGCATTGATATCCGCCCCGGCTGCAATGAGTTCCGGCAATGTCAGACGAGAATTCTTCATCAGCTCAGCGGAGTGCAGCAGCGTATTTCCCTGGCTGTCGCGCACATTGATATCGCATCCGGCCTCCAGCAGCAGATGAATGAAGCCGGGCGATACATTCCGCAAGGAACAGAGGTCCAGAAAACGATGCAGCGCCGGCAATCCCTCCTTATTGAGCTTGGCAAAATCGCCCCCGGCCTTATGCAGCATCGGCAGCAACACCGGGTGGAACACCGCTTTGTGCAGAGGCGTGTTTCCTTCGCTATCCTGCGCATTCGGGTCAGCTCCGGCCTTCAGCAACAGTTCAACGAGTTCGATGTCGTTCAGACTGATTTCTTTCCTCCCGATGCTCTCGATGGCGATATGCAAGGGCGTGCGGTCACCATATGCCTTCAGATTCGGGTCAGCTCCGGCCTCCAGCAACAGGCGCACGTGCTCCACATTGTCATAGCGAGCTGCACTTTCAGCAGCAACGGTTAAGGCAGTAACGGCATCTCGCTCCGAAAAAGAATGGATATGGTTCACATCCGCACCTGCGGCCAGGAGCCATTTCAGCCTGTCGCTATTGCTTTTTGCGGGACCCATCCTGGCCAGAGTCTCGTTATATTTATCCGGCGTTATGTTGAGCAACGCCAGCTGCTGCGCAGGGGTGAGCACCTGGACTGCAGGTTCAGCAAAAGCCGATGCAGAAAGAGACATGAGAGAAAAGATGACGACAGGTAGATGTTTCATATAACATGACTACGTGGGCAAAGGTCCTGTTATTTCCTGCAGTCGAAGATTTTTTTGTATTTACTGCAAAAAAACGCCGGCAACTGCATCTGCGGTTGCCGGCTTGAGAGCGGGTAGCGGGAATCGAACCCGCATCATCAGCTTGGAAGGCTGGAGCTTTACCATTAAGCTATACCCGCGCTTGATGCATTAAGTCTGCCACAAGACTCCGATTTTGGCAAGCTTGCTGACACAATAAAAGCGGAGATTTTCTGACATCGCCGCCCATCGGCATGAGTATTCGCAAGCGAACACCCGGCTACGTGGGACTATTTTTTACGAAACAGATTTTAGACTGGAAAAACAGAAATACAGAGCATATAATACCCAGCGTTATGGCAACACCTCCTTTTGTCTATCAGGAAATGTTCCCCATGGGGGAAGACACGACTAAGTATCGTCTGCTCACGAAGGATTATGTGAGCGTGAGTGAGTTTGAAGGCAAGCCTATCCTCAAGGTCGAGGCCGAGGGCCTGCGTCTGCTGGCAGAGACCGCCTGGCACGATGTGGCTTTCTACCTGCGCCCGGAGCACCTCAAGATGGTGCAGGACATTCTGCTCGACCCCACCTCTTCTGAAAATGATAAGAGCGTGGCGCTGACCATGCTGCGCAATGCCGAGGTGGCCGCCCAGGGCGTGCTGCCCCTCTGCCAGGACACCGGCACCGCCATCTGTCTCGGCAAGAAGGGTCAGCAGGTGTGGACCGGCTACAACGATGCCGAATACATCTCCCGCGGCGCCTACGATTGCTACACCAAGAACAACCTGCGCTACTCCCAGAACGTGGCGCTGGATATGTACAAGGAAATCAACACCCGCACCAACCTGCCCGCTCAGATTGACCTCTTTGCTACCGACCACGGCATGGAATACGATTTCCTCTTCATCGCCAAGGGCGGTGGTTCTGCCAACAAGACCTACCTCTACCAGGAAACCAAGGCCCTGCTCAACCCCACCTCCCTCAAGAAGTTCATGGTGGAGAAGATGAGCACCCTGGGCACCGCCGCATGCCCGCCCTACCACGTGGCCTTTGTGGTGGGTGGCACCAGCGCCGAAACCTGCCTCAAGACGGTGAAGCTCGCCTCCACCAAGTACTATGATTCCCTGCCCACCTCCGGCAACGAACACGGCCGCGCCTTCCGCGACGTGGAGCTGGAGAACGAGCTCAAGCTCGAAGCCGAGAAGCTGGGTCTGGGTGCCCAGTTCGGTGGCAAGGCCTTTGCTCTGGACGTGCGCGTGGTGCGTCTGCCCCGCCACGGTGCTTCCTGCCCGGTGGCTCTGGGTGTTTCCTGCTCCGCCGACCGCAACGCCAAGGCTAAGATTACCCCCGAGGGTATCTTCATCGAAGAGCTGGAATACGACCCGGGCAAGTACATCCCCGCCGAGTACCGCGAGACCAAGAGCGAAGGCGTGCCGATTGACCTGGACCGCCCGATGCCCGAGGTGCTGGCCGAGCTCTCCAAGTACCCGGTGAAGACCCGTCTTTCCCTGACCGGCACCATCATCGTGGGACGCGATATCGCCCACGCCAAGCTCAAGGAACTCCTCGATGCCGGCAAGGACCTGCCCCAGTACATCAAGGACCACCCCATCTACTACGCCGGCCCCGCCAAGACCCCCGAGGGCTATCCCTCCGGCTCCTTCGGCCCCACCACCGCCGGCCGTATGGACTCCTACGTGGAGCTCTTCCAGAGCCACGGCGGCAGCATGATCATGATTGCCAAGGGCAACCGCGCCCAGTGCGTCACCGATTCCTGCAAGCAGTTCGGTGGTTTCTACCTGGGCTCCATCGGTGGCGTGGCTGCCGACCTGGCCAAGAACTGCATCACCTCCATCGAATGCATCGAATACCCCGAGCTGGGTATGGAAGCCATCTGGAAGATTACGGTGAAGGACTTCCCCGCCTACATCCTGGTGGATGACAAGGGCAATGACTTCTTTGCCGATATCCGCGCCAACTGGGCCTGCCCCGCCTGCGCCCACTAAAACCAGGCAATAGCATTTCAACACCCCCGTTGCCCGGGCAGCGGGGGTGTTCTGCAGAAACATGAGCCACAGAAAGCAGGAAATACTCACCCGCGCAGGCTGCTCAGCGGCTGTGTTTGCGCTGGCCTTCCCCGGGCCTGTGCTGCCGCTCACCGCCATCATGGTCGGGGTGGTCGGCACTATCATCTTTCTGCACCGTTACCACTGCATGGCCGGGCAACCCGCCAGCCGCTGGTACCTGTTCATCTGCCTGCTCGGGCTCTGGGTCAGCACCGCCGTCAACCTGACCGATTATTTCACCTGTGCTCCCCTCAGCCTGGTACTTCTTGCAGCGAGCAGCCTGCTGTGCATGCTCGGAACCGGTTTATCTCTGAAACACCGGCTGCAGAGACTCGGGGCCTTCTTTTTCCCTGTGGGATTCCTCATGCTTATTCCCTACGCCCTGCGAGCATCCGAAACCGGCACCGTGCTGACCCGGCTGGCCATCATCCTGCTGGCAGCAGAGGGAGTGTGCAGCATCATCGGAGCCGCCTGGCCACGCACGCGCCGCCACTCGGCAGGCACGTCTGTTGTGCTCGTTCTGCTGGTGTTGAGCAGCGCTGCCATAGCCTGGGCTCTGGGTGGTGGCGTGGCACCCGGCATCCGTCTCATCTTCGGCATTTTCTGGCCGGCATCCCTGCTCATTCTGTACTGGGGTCGCCGCGTCTCTGACTATTTCCAACGCAGCTGCGGCGAATCCGGTCTGACCTGGCGCTGCATCCTGAGCGCGCTCAGCGCCCTCGCACCGCTCGGCATCATGTGCTACGCCTACAACCTGCTGTGCTATTTTGGCTGATTTCGCCCCGCCTCACCGGCTGAAAAATCACTATTTCATTGACATTTGAAGCATCTGCGCCTAAAATACCCGCATAGAGTGTACTACAGGCACCTGCTTCATCTCTCCACTTATTACCCCCACATCTCGGCATATGACTCCCAAGCTCAAGACTTTCCTCGAACGCGGCTTCAGCACCGTGGTACTTCTCTCTCTTCTCGGCGGCGCTGTGGCCTGGAATGAACCCATCGGCTACGCTGGTCTCATCTGCGTGCTCTGCAACCTGACCAGCTGGGAGTGGTTCAACATGCTCAAGGGTACCAATGCCAACCGCTGGCTCTCGCTGATTTTCGGTCTCATCTACCCCTGGCTGCTGGCCTTGGTCGCCCTGAACCACCACATGGTGTCGAATGTATGCACTTCCACGGCGCTGGGCGTACTGGTGCTCTACACGCTGCTGGCATTCTGCGGCCAGTTGTTCCGCATGGACTACCGCGGCAAGACCGGCGCCGAGATGCTGGACGGCATGGGTGCCACCCTCCTTTCCTTCGTGTACCCGGTGTGGATGTTCAGCTTTGCGCTCTGCTGCGTGGCCAATCAGGAGCTCATCTGGCTCATGCTCTGGCTTGTACTCTTCACCAAGATGAGCGATATCTGGGCCTATGTGAGCGGCGTGCTCATGGGCGGCAGGTTCTTCACCCGCAAGTTCAGCCCCTGCGTCTCCCCCAAGAAGACCTGGGAGGGCATCATCGGCTCCATCATCATCACCCTCACCGTGGGCGCGGTTCTCATGCCCGTCATGGGCATCTGCACCTGGGAGACTCTTTCCGCC
>JAZRBC010000160.1:0-2280 GCA_045634905.1 Akkermansia sp. | reverse complement strand
CCCGGCCATGAGGAAGCTCATGGCAATGCGGTGGTCGCCGTAGCAGTCCATGGTGGCACCGTGCAGCGGGGCTCCGCCGGTGATTTCCAGACCGTCCGGGAACTCCTCCACGCAGGCACCCATGGCGCGCAGATTGCCCACTACGGTGGAAATGCGGTCGCTTTCCTTCACTCGCAATTCGGCCGCGTTGCGGATGCGGGTGGTGCCGCTGGCAAAGGCTGCGGCCACGGCCAGCACGGGAATCTCATCAATAAGGTTGGGGATTTCCGGCTTGAGCACCTCGGTAGCCACCAGTTTCCGGGGGGCCCGCACGGTGATATCGCCGTAGGGTTCACCGCCTTCGGTACGGTTGGTGATGGTGATGTCGGCCCCCATGCGGCGCAGGACGGTGATGACGGCATCTCGTGTGGGGTTCAGCCCCACATTGAGAAGGGTGACCTCGCTGCCCGGCACAATGGAGGCAGCCACCAGCCAGAAGGCAGCGCTGGAGATATCGCCCGGCACGGTGATGTCCTTGTTCTGCGGCACCACGGGGCCCTCCACAGCAATGTCAAGGCCGTCCTCCGACACGGTGCAGGGGATGCCGAAATGCTCGAACAGGCGCTCGGTGTGGTCGCGGGTGATGGCGGGCTGGTGCACTGAGGTGCGTCCCTCGGCCAGCATGCCGGCCAGCAGTACGGTGCTCTTCACCTGGGCACTGGCCATGGGCAGGTCATAGTGAATGGGGCTCACGGTACCGCCTTCGATTTCCAGCGGTGCGCAGCCGGGCTTCTCACCGCATGCGGTGATGCGGGCACCCATGGAGGCGAGCGGGTCGATGATACGCTTCATGGGGCGGGAGCTCAGCGAGGCATCGCCGAACATGCGGCTGCGGAAGGGCAGGGAGGCCAGCACGCCGGCCATGAGCCGCATGCCGGTGCCGCTGTTGCCGCAGTCGATATCGTGTGCGGGCGCGGTGGGGTGCATGCCGGTGCCGGTGAGGGTGAAGTTCTGCGGGCAGTCGCCGGGGGTAACGGTGGCACCCAGCTGCTGCATGGCGCGCAGGGTGTTCACGCAGTCTTCGCTGCAGAGGTAGTTGCGCACCTGCATGGAGCCGGTGCCCAGCGCACCCAGAATGGCCACGCGGTGGGAGATGCTTTTATCGCCCGGCACGGTGATGGTGCCGCGCAGGCCGGTGGCGGCCCGGGAGACGGTGATGCTGTTACTTGACATTGATGCGGATGTGTTGCTTCCTGTGAGCTTCCTTGAGGAGGGTATCGAAGAATCCGTTGACCCCCAGCTCGCGCTGGGCGCTGATGATGGCGGTGCGCAGGGTATCGCGGCACTCATCCAGCGAGGGGGTGTAGGCAGGGGTGATGGGACCGGCCACGATGACATGCCAGCCCCATTTGCTCTGTGCCAGGGTGGGGGTGCCGGCGGGAATGGCATCATCCCCGAAAAGTCTGAGCTCCGGCAGGGGGAACAGGGCATCATCGTACACCGTGCCCAGATTGCCGCCGCGGCTGGCGGTGTTGGTATCTTCGCTGGTTTCGATGGCAAGGTCGGCAAAGCCCTCGCCTGCGTCCAGACGGGAGAGCACCAGCTCCGCAGTACGGCGGGCATCGTCGTTGCTGCGGTTCAGCCCGGCAATGAAAATATGCTTGACCGGCCGGCTGGCGGGAATGGTCAGTTCATCTTTCAGCAGTTTGTAATGAGCCATGATGGCGGCGTTGTCCACCTGCGAAAGAGCGGCCACGTTGCGGTCGAGAAGGGCGAGCTCCATCTGCCGGGCTTCCACTTTATCAGTAAACTGGCGGCGGGTGTAGCCCTGCGAGGCAAGCTGACGTTCGAACTCGGCATCGCTCCCCGCACGGGTGGCCAGGGCGGCTACTTCGCGCTCGGCAGCGGCGCGGTCGTGCTTCAGCTGGTTATCGTTGTATCGGGTGCGCATGCGCAGAAGCGAACTGCGCACCATGTCCATGGCCATGCTGATGACGGTCTTCTCCCGGCCTGCTATAGCTTCCTGCTCGGCCTT
Organism: Akkermansia sp.; assembly: GCA_045634905.1. Taxonomy (GTDB): domain Bacteria; phylum Verrucomicrobiota; class Verrucomicrobiia; order Verrucomicrobiales; family Akkermansiaceae; genus Akkermansia. Next base: position 266 of record JAZRBC010000160.1, on the reverse strand, counting down.
GTGGCGGGCCAGTTGCGCGTGAGAAATGCGCTCGCCATACACCACAACTGCGGCTGCGGCGGCCTGCTTGTCCTTGTGCAGGAAGCCGTACAGCGGGCCATTGAGTACCCACAGGTCGACAATCATATACAACAAGGCCGAGCCGATGATGGCGGCTTTGAAGACGTATATTTTGGCAGATGTCCACATCACGCTCGTATTCTACTCCTCCGCAGGCGCTTTGGCAAACAAAAAGCATGTCCTCATAAAAAGGCCACATGTGTCCC
>JAZRBC010000159.1:0-17347 GCA_045634905.1 Akkermansia sp. | reverse complement strand
CGGTGAATCATTTCTGGCGTGGCCTGCTTTGCTTCTTCGGGCAGGGCGGGGATGCGCCAGCGCATGGTGTCCTGCAGGGCAGAGCCGAGGTCCTGCACCAGGTTGTGCCACTCGACCATGCGCAGGAAATTGATGTAGTTTTTGGTACACCACTTGCGGAGCTGGTTGCGGCGCAGGTTGTTCCTCTCCTTGAACTCGAGCGATGCGCGCCAGAGGGTGAGCATGGAGAGGAAATCGCTGTCCTCATTCTTCCACTGGGCGTGTGCCTGGTCGGCCTGGGCGGCAAACTCGGCCGGGCGCTCGCGCGGATCCATGATACTGAGTCCGGCCACAATGACCAGCACCTCGGCCAGCGCCTTTTCGTGCTCGGCTTCCAGCAGCATGCGACCCAGTCGCGGGTCCAGCGGCAGGCGTGCCAGACTGCGGCCCGTGGGGGTGAGCTTCTTGTGGCGGTCAATGGCACCGATTTCTCGAAGTGTTTTGTAGCCTTCGTTCACCAGGCGCGGGCTGGGTGGGTCGGGCAGAGGAAATTCACCCAGCGGCGGCAGTTTCAAATCGGCCATGCGCAGGATGACGCCGGCCAGCGCGCTGCGCTTGATTTCCGGGTCGGTGAAGGCATCGCGGTTCTCGAAATCGGTCTCCGAATACAGGCGGATGCACACGCCTTCCGTCACGCGGCCGCATCGGCCTGCGCGCTGGCGGGCGCTGGCCTGGGAGATAGGTTCGACCTGCAGCCGCTGAATCTGGCGCCCCGGCAGGTAGCGGGAGATACGCGCCTCACCGCTGTCGATGACATAAATGATGCCCGGAATGGTGAGGGAGGTTTCGGCCACATTGGTGGCGAGCACAATGCGGCGGCGCCCCTTGGATGGGTGGAAGATACGCTGCTGCTCGGCTAGTCCCAGGCGGGCAAAGAGGGGGAGAATATCCGTGTGGGGCAGGTTCATGCGCTCCAGCTCGGCCGCGCAGTCGCGGATTTCGCGTTCGCCGGGCAGGAATACCAGCACATCTCCCTTGGAATCATACTCCGACAGCCACTCCACCGCGCGGCAGACGTGGTCGGGCTGCTCTTCTTCGCTGTGGCGCGGGGGCATGTAGTGCATGTCCACGTGGTAGGTGCGGCCTTCCACATTGATGACCGGTGCCCCGCCGAAGAACTCGGAGAAGGAGCCGGCATCCATGGTAGCGGAGGAGATGATGAGCTTCAGCTCCGGTCGCCGCGCCAGCAGCAGTTTCATGTAGCCCAGCAGGAAGTCGATGTTCAGGCTGCGCTCGTGGGCTTCGTCCAGTATGATGGTGTGGTACTGCCGCAGGTCGCGGTCGTCCTGGGTTTCGGCCAGCAGAATGCCGTCCGTCATGAGCTTGAGCCGCGTGTCTGCCCCGGTGCGGTCATCGAAACGCACCTGGTAGCCCACATAACCGCCCAGTTCGCAGCCTACTTCCTCGGCAATACGCCGGGCCACGGCCACGGCGGCCAGTCGGCGGGGCTGGGTACAACCCAGTTTGCCGCGGCGCTTGCCGGCTACCTCCAGCGCAATCTTGGGCAGCTGGGTGGTCTTGCCGGAGCCGGTTTCACCCACTACTACAATGACCTGGTGCCTGCGCAGCGCTGCGGCAATCTCATCGCGATGGCGGGAGATGGGTAAATCCGGGTAGCGGAAGCGTATGGGCTGGTCGCTCATGCTGAAAATCAGAATTGCTGCACGGCACCACCGGCCAGTCGGGATTTTTCGGCGAGGAAGACCATGCGGTGCCCCACGATGCTGTCCTCCAGGGTGGGGCAGCCGGGGGAGGTGCGTTCGCCGCGCAGCAGCGCCACGAAATCGAGCACGATGCTGCGGTCGCCGCCGCCGTGGGCATCGCCCTGCTGGAAGTCCGAGATATCCAGCGTGCGTTCCGTGTAGCCGCCTGGGGCTTCCGGGACAATCTGGCGTACGTGGAAACGCTCGCGTTCGAAATCGCCGTATATTTCGCCTTTGGTGCCGGTGATGTGCATCATGCGGCGCGGGGTGCTGGCTCCGCCGTTCATGGAGAAGGTGCCGATAGCGCCATCGCGGAAGTGGATGAGCACAGACTGGTGGTCCACAATGTTGATGTCGCAGCGGTAGACACAGCGGCTGAAGGGGTTGTCCGGCTGCCGCAGAATGGCTTCCTTCTCTTCATCCGTAGAGGGGTTGCTGTGCGTGTCGTGCCACACGTTGTTGGCCCAGCGCATGGGGTGCTCGATGTAGAGTCGGCGTGCGGAGTAAGGGCAGTCGCGCTCCAGCGGGCAGTTGTTCAGGCAGTGTGTGCCGGCGCCCTCCGGGGCTTTTTCTTCCTTGAACTGGATGACACTGCCCACGCTGGAGATGGTGGCGGGCACGTTGTCGCCCATGAGCCAGGACATGATGTCCAGGTCGTGGCTGCACTTGGAAAGCAGCATGCCGGAACCGCAGATTTCCTCGCGGGCATACTTGCCGCGCACAAAGGAGACGGATTCATGCTGGTAGCCCACCTGGTTCGTCATGTGGATATGGATGACCTCGCCGATGGTGCCGAGGGCAATCACGCGACGCAGAGCGCGGTAGAAGGGGGTATAGCGCAGCACGTGGCACACCATCACCTTCCGCTCGTGTTCGCGGGCGCAGGAGATGATGCGCTGGCCTTCTTCGTCATTCAGCGCATAGGGTTTTTCCAGCAGCAGGTCGTAGCCATGGCGCAGAAGGGGCAGAGAGGTCTCCACATGCAGCCGGTCCATGGTGCAGTTGATGGCGGCATCGGCGATGCGCGGTACGGCTACCAGCTCTTCCACGCTGCGGAAGCAATGCTCCTGCTGTAAATCGAACATGAGCTGCGCTTGCCGGACCCGCTCCGGGTTGATGTCCACCACCCCTACCACCTTGAGCAGTTCCGGGTTGGTGAGTGCCACAGCGGAGTAGATGGAGGCGCGTCCCCCCATGCCCACGATGACCACGCTGATGGGCTTGCGCTCCGGTTCCTGTGCTTCGCTGCTCATGGTTTATCTGCCCCAGCGGCGAGTGATGCCGCTGTAGGAATCGATACGGCGGTCGCGGAAGAACGGCCAGATGCGGCGGTGGGCTTCCAGAGCGGCCAGGTCCACATCAGCAAAAAGAATGCTGCGTTCCTTGATGGGGGCCTTGGCCACAATCTGCCCGCAGTAGTCGGACACAAAGCTCTGCCCCCAGAAGGTGGTTTCGCCTTCCACTCCACAGCGGTTCACTGCGCACACATAGCAGCCGTTGGCCACGCCGTGGCCGCGCTGCACCGTTTCCCAGGCACAGTGCTGGGCGGTGTAGAGCTCTTCTTCCCCGGGAATCCAGCCGATGGCAGTGGGGTAGAACAGGATTTCAGCCCCCTCCATGGCGGTGAGTCGGGCGGCTTCCGGGTACCACTGGTCCCAGCAGATGAGCACGCCGATGCGTCCGAAACGCGTCTCGAAGCACTTATAGCCCAGGTCGCCGGGGGTGAAGTAGAACTTTTCCTCGAAACCGGGGTCCTGCGGAATGTGCATCTTGCGGTACATGCCGAGGAAGGTGCCATCAGCATCGATGACCCAGGCGGTGTTGTGATAAAGCCCGGTGGCTCGTTTTTCGAATCCGGCCGCCACGATGACGATGCCCAGTTTCTTCGCCAGCTCGCAGAGTTCATCCGTCCACTCGCCGGGAATGGGGTCAGCTGTGTTGAAAAGTTCGCAATCCTGGGTGCGGCAGAAATAGAGCGTGGTGCACATTTCCTGCGTGCACACAATCTGCGCACCGCCTGCGGCGGCCTCGCGGATGGCCTGCATCTGCAGTTTCTTGTTTTCGGCAGGGTCGGCTACAGCCTCTTGTTGAATCAGGGCAATTCTCGGCATGGGGCGCATTGTACCATACAAACACGCGCGTGGCAAGTCCGGGGCGTGGGCCAAAATGCGGCATAGTGCAGTTTTTGCCCTTGCTTTTTCTGCTTGTGGGTGGTATGGTGCGGCGCATGGCTACTGATAAGAAGATCACGATGAAGACCAGCAAGGGTGATATCAACCTCACGGTGTTCGCCTCCAAGACCCCCATGACCGCCGCCAGCTTCCTGAATCTGGCCAGCAAGGGGTTCTACAATGGTCTGACCTTCCACCGTGTGATTGCTGATTTCATGATTCAGGGCGGCGACCCTGAGGGCACCGGCTGCGGTGGCCCCGGCTACAAGTTCGATGACGAGTGCCGCCCGGACCTCAAGTTCACCAAGCCCGGTCTGCTGGCTATGGCCAATGCCGGTCGCACCTGGACCGGGCAGGGTACCAATGGTTCCCAGTTCTTCATCACCCACGTGCCCACCGAGTGGCTGAACGGTAAGCACACCATCTTCGGCGAGGTGCTTTCCGCTGCCGACCAGGACGTGGTGAACGCCGTGCGCCAGGGCGACAAGATTGTGAGTATCGAGATTCACGATGACTGCGCTGACCTCTTTGAAGAACAGGCCCGCAACATCGAGCGCTGGAACAGCATGCTCAAGAAGTAACAACTGATTTTCAACGCCGGCACTTTCCCGATGGGGAGTGCCGGCGTTTCCTTTATTCTCCTCCATGGTTTTTGCTGTACAGGATCTGCATATTGAGTTCGGTCCGCGCGTGCTGTTTGATTCCCTCTCCTTTGTGGTGGAGCAGGGGGATCGCATTGCCTTTGCCGGGCAGAACGGCGCGGGAAAATCCACCCTCATGAAATGTATTGTGGGGGCGCTGGAGCCTGACCGCGGCAAGGTGCTGCTGCCGAAACACACCCAGGTGGGTTATCTGCCGCAGGACGGCATCCATATCGCTGGCGCGCCGCTGCTTGATGAGGTGCTGGGCAGCGTGGGCAATATCGTGGAGCTGCAGCAGGTGGTGGATGAACTCTCCGTGGATTTACAGAAACTGGATTCCGCCTCTCCTGAGTACAAGGACGTGCTGGAAGAAATCGGGCGCCTGGAGTTGATTCTGCAGGACCGCGATGCCACGCGCCTGCGTCCGCGCACTGAGTCTATTCTTCGCGGTCTGGGCTTTGCAGATAAGGATTTTACGCGCGATTGCGGTGAGTTCTCCGGTGGCTGGCAGATGCGCATTGCACTGGCTAAGCTTCTGCTGCAGGAGCCCGAGGTGCTGCTGCTGGACGAACCGACCAATCACCTGGATATCCAGAGTCAGCGATGGCTGGAGCAGAGCCTGCGTACTTACCGCGGTGCCATCTGCATCATCAGTCACGATGTGGCGCTGCTGGATAGCCTGGTGACCCGTACCATTGCTTTCCACCACGGCCGCGCTGAGGAATATGCCGGTAATTTCTCCTTCTACCTGAAGGAGAGCAAGGCCCGCAAGGAAATTCTGCAGCGCCAGGCCAAGGCCCAGCAGCGCGAGATTGCCAAGACTCAGGAGTTCATAGACCGTTTCCGCGCCAAAGCCACCAAGGCTACACAGGTGCAGAGTCGCATCAAGCAGCTCGAGAAAGTGGAAATTATCGAGGTGGAGGATGACGATGCCGTGATGAGCTTCCATTTCCCGCCGCCACCGCCCGGCGGCCACACGGTGGTGAAGCTGGAAAAGGCCTGCAAGGCCTATGGCCCCATCACGCTTCTGAATGGTTATGATTTCACTATGGCCAAGGGAGACCGCATTGCCATTGTGGGTGTGAACGGCAGCGGTAAATCCACTTTTACCCGCCTTATCTCCGGTACCGAGGCGCCGGATGCCGGCGCGTTTGCCTTTGGTCACCACACCCAGGTGGCCTTCTTCTCGCAGACGCATGCGGATGTGCTGGATAACGAACAGACGGTGCTGGAGTGTGTGGAAGCGGCTGCCAGCCGCGAGACCCGCCCCATGGTGCGCAACATTCTGGGCTGTTTCCTCTTCCGCGGGGATGATGTGTTCAAGAAAATCGGCGTGCTTTCCGGTGGTGAGCGTTCGCGGGTGGCTCTGGTCTGCATGCTGCTCAAGCCGGCGAATTTCCTGATTATGGACGAACCGACGAACCACCTGGACTTCCAGAGTCAGGATGTACTTCAGCGTGCGCTGGCAGAGTATCCCGGTTCGTACTGCATCGTTTCGCACAACCGCCAGTTCCTTGACCCGATTGTAAACAAAGTGCTCGAGTTCAGGTTAGGTCATGCGCCCCGCTTGTTCTACGGGAATGTGAGCGCATATCTCGAAACGGTGGAGGCAGAGGAACGTCGCTTGAAAGCTGAAGCGCAGCAACAGCTGTCAGCCTCCTCCCCGGCCGCGCAGCCGCTTACCGGAAATCGCAAGGATGCCCGCCGCGCCCGCGAAATGGCTCGCCAGCAGCGCAATAAGGTGCTCAAGCCGCTTCAGCAGGAGCTCGAACAGGTTGAGTCCGATATCGCTCTCAAGGATGAGCGCAAGGAGAAAATCTCTGCCGAACTGGAAAATCCTGCCAACATGAGTGATAATCAGAAACTCATGGAGCTGACTCAGGAATACCAGCAGCTGGAGCGTGATACCGAGGCTCTCTATACCCGTTGGGAGGAGCTCTCCGAGCTCATCGAGCACACAACGGCCGAACTGGGGGCCGAATACGGCCCACTGGCCTGATAAAGAGCCTGCTTGATATACCGGAATTTATCGAAATGGATAAATGATAGGGTACAGTTTGTGAAATTTCCCTGCGCCCTCAGGGCGCAGCTCACTTTTAATCTGTACTTCATACCTTGTCCTTTGTACATACCGATTCTGGTTTGTTGTGGCTTGATTGATGATGATGGAGTGTGTTATTGTGTCATAATTTTGGTTTCGGGGTTGACAGAGGGAATTTTGCCTATATAATGCACGCACATTTTGCCAGACGCTTGACAAAATGTGTAATGGGTGGAGTATGCCCTACAGTCAATCTACACTTATGTCGACTCCCAAGAAAGAATCTGCAAAGACCCCGGCCAAGCCTGCTGCCAAACCGGCGGCAAAGAAGCCGGCTGCTAAGAAAACCGTAGCTGCCAAGGCAGAAAAGGCTGAGGAGAAGGAGCCCAAGGTGGCCGCTCCGGCTGCCAAGGCTGCGCCGAAGAAGCCTGCCGCCAGAAAATCCGCTGCCAAGCCGGCGAAAGAGCCGGAAATGGAGCCGGTGGCGGAACCTGCGGTGAAGGAACCGGATGATTTTGATATTATGATGGGGCTGGCGCCGGAGCCTGCTGCCCGGCCTGCTGAGCCTGCAGAGGAACAGCCTGCCAGGGAGTCCCGGAGCCGCGAGAAACGCAGCAAGACCTTCACGCCGCAGTTGTCTGCTGCGGAGATGAATGAATTCTTTGCGGAGGACAGCACTCTGAAGACCGCATTCAAGTCGCTGCTGGCCATTGCTAAGAAGAATAACGGCTTTGTCACCTCGGAGGATATCGAGAACTCCCTTCCTCCGGATGAAATGGAGGATGATGACCAGGCCCGCCTGTTTGAACGCCTGCATGAAGTGGGCGTGGAGGTGCGCGATGAGGATGAATACGCGGTGAAGCCTCTCTCTGCCGAGGAACTCAATCCCGGCGATGGCCGTCTGGTGAACAGCCCGGTGGTGCAGGAGAAAATCAAGGACCTCATCCGCCAGGCTCAGGAGCAGGGGTACCTCACCTACGATGATATCAACGACGTGCTGCCGCACGACGTGATTGACCCCGCGGATTACGAGGAAATCATGGAGCGCCTGCGTGGCATGCAGTTCGACATCATCGATGCTTCGGACGTGGATACCTACGGCGAGCGCCAGCGCCTGAGCGAAACCGGCGAAGAGGACGAGGCGGAGAAGATGGAAGCCAAGCTGGATATCCTCGATGACCCGGTGCGCATGTATCTCAAGCAGATGGGTCTCAAGGACCTGCTTTCCCGCCAGAAAGAGGTGGAAATCTCCCGCAAGATTGACCAGGCGGAGGAAGATCTGCAGCGTTACCTGCACCGTTTCGGCGTGGTGGCTATCTACTACTGCGACACCGCCGACAAGGTGCAGCACAACGAGGAACGCTTCGATCGCGTGGTGGTGGACAAGAACATTGACCGCCGCGATAAGTATCTGAAAGAACTGCCCCCGCTTGTGACTAAGGTGATGACCCGCCATGCAGAGGTTCAGTCGGCCTATGCCCGCCTGTGCTCGGCTCGCCGTCGCAAGAAATCCGTAGCGGCTCTGCAGAAGGAGTTCGAGGAGAAGCTGGAGACTCTCTCTGACCTGTATGCCGGTTTCTCGTTCAAGGGCAAGGTGTATGAGGACTTTGTGAAGGAACTGCGCGATCTGCGTGTGCGAGTCAAGAAGACGCTGCGCCAGCGCGAGGCTGATCCGGAGAATCCCCTGTACCGCGATGCGCTCAAGGAATTCGAAATGGAGCTCTGGATGCCCATTCCGCAGTTCCTGGAAAACTACAAGCTCATGAGCCAGAGCATGAAGGATGCCGAAGCCGCCAAGCGCGAGATGATTGAGGCCAACCTTCGTCTGGTGATTTCCATTGCCAAGAAGTACACCAACCGTGGTCTGGCGTTCCTTGACCTGATTCAGGAAGGTAACATGGGTCTGATGAAGGCGGTGGAGAAGTTTGAATACCGCCGTGGTTATAAGTTCTCGACCTACGCCACCTGGTGGATTCGCCAGGCTATCACCCGCTCCATTGCAGACCAGGCCCGCACTATCCGCATTCCTGTGCACATGATTGAGACCATCAACAAGCTCATGCGTGTGCAGAAGAAGCTGGTGCAGGACTTCGGCCGTGAACCCACGCCGGAGGAAATTGCCCAGGCTCTGGCAGAGGAGCCCAACAAGGGAACCGTGATGTCGGTGGAGAAGGTGCGCAGCGTGCTCAAGATGGCTCAGCAGCCCATTTCCATGCAGCAGCCCGTGGGTGATTCGGATGATACTTCCTTCGGTGACTTCCTGGAGGATAAGAGCGCTGAAAACCCGATGGACGGCGCCTCTTACAACTCCCTGCGCGATAAGATCGGCGACGTGCTCAACACGCTCAATGCCCGTGAGCGCGCTGTGATTGAGCAGCGTTTCGGTCTGAAGGATGGCAATCCCCGTACGCTGGAGGAAGTGGGCCGCCAGTTCAATGTGACCCGCGAGCGTATCCGCCAGATTGAGGCTAAGGCTCTGCGTAAGCTGCGCCATCCCACGCGAATCAGCAAGATTAAGGGCTATCTGCCTGATTCTGCTGAAAGCTGAGCCGGCTGAAAGCCCTTTTCGCGGCGGCTCCCCGTTGGCGGGGAGCCGCCGCTTGCTATAAAAATTGAAAAAGGACTCACTTTTAGAGTGACTTTTCAGAAGTGATTTGCTAGTATGGTTGCACTTGCTATGAAAGGCTTCACTTCTCGCACTGTACTCTTCTCTCTGGCGTCATCCGTTGCATTGTCGCTGGTTCCCCAGACGGTAGCTCAGGAAACGGGCGGCACCGCGGTGGCGGCTCAGGAAACAACGCGTCGTCAATATGCCTTGCGCGATGCATTGCAGCAGGTGCAGGAAGCCCGTATCGCATACTCTGCCGGGCGTTATAGTGATGCTGTGGAGCTCTATCGCAACGCTCTGGCTGTGGTGCCCAAGGCCCCGGCTACCGAGAAGCAGGTGAAGTTCATCAAGGACAGTCTGGCAGATGCCCTGGTGGCCAAGGGCATGGACTACCGCAAGGTGGGTCGTCTGGATGAAGCTGTTGAGTTCATGCAGGAAGCCATGACCCTTTCGCCCGGCCACAAGTTTGCCGCCCGCGAGCTGGAGAAAACCCAGGACCCGGTGCGCACGAACCCGGCGCTTACCCCGCAGCACGTGGCCAACGTGGAAGAGGTGAACCGCCTCCTCAACCTGGGCTACGGGTACTATGATTTAGCCTTGTATGATAAGGCAATCGAAACCTTCGATGCCGTGCTGCGCATAGACCGCTACAACACCGCCGCTCAGCGTGGCAGGGAACACGCAACCAAGGCCCGCCAGCGGTATTACAGCGAAAGCCACGATTCGATACGCGCCGAAAAACTGGCCGAGGTGGATGCCGCGTGGGAGGAACCCGTGCCGGATGATGCCGCCATGGTGGATTTTGCCGCTTCTGAGAGTGGCGGGCTCGTCCAGCAGGATGCTGAGACCCAGAACCGCATCTCCGGAGCGCTCAAGGAAATGAAACTGCCGCAGATTGCGTTTGAAGAGGCTTCCGTTCAGGAGGTGCTGGAAGCGCTGCAGGGGCAGATCCGCCGTTTTGAAACTCAGGGAATCAGCGCTGGCCGCCGTATCAACCTGGTGCCGAACTTCGGTGCAGCGGATTCGGAAGGGTACAAGACGGTGATGAGCCGCCGCGTATCGCTCAACCTGAATGATGTCTCACTCTTCGACCTGCTCAATATTCTTGATAAGCAGCTGGGCATCACCCACTACATCACGCCGCTCGGTGTGGAGCTTTCCTACTCCGGCCGCGATTTCGGTCCCATGGTGGAGCGTGTGTACACGGTACCTCCGCATTTCTTTGATTCCCAGCGCGAAGAAGGTGGCGATGAAGATGATGATGATTTTACCACCTCTGCTTCCCGCGTCGTGGTGCGCCGCGTGAATCCGGTGGTGGCGCTCAAGGAAATGGGCGTTTCCTTCCCCGAGGGCTCCACCGCCCGCTACGATGCCACCAGTCGCCTTCTCACCGTGCGCAATACGGCATATAACCACGAGGAAATCGAAGAACTGGTTTCCATGCCCCTGGAGACAGACCGTGCCGTGGTGCTCAACGTCATCGCCATGGAGGTCAATGAGGCCGATCTGAACGAGTTGGGCTTCGAGTGGATGTTCAATTTCAAACTGGCTCCGAGCCTGTACGGCTCCGGCACCGCCGAGACTGTCGTGTCCGAACTGACCGGTCTGCCCACCATATCGACTGATTTGCCCGAGGAAAGCTATGCCGCTACCAACGGCCTGCGTTCCGGCCGCTCAGTGCTCACGACGGATAATATCGAGACCCTCATCCAGAGTGGCCGCGCCGGTGCATACGACAGCTACTCCGCGGCCGCCGGCAAGGCTCCCGGCATTCTTTCCTTCCGCGGTGTGTGGAACTCCGGAGATGTGACCATGATTATGCGTGGTGCCTCTCAGAAGAAAGGTACCGATATCCTGACCAACCCGCGTATTGTCTTCACCCCCGGCCGGGAAGAGCAGGTGGTCTTTGCCAACATCAAGGAGATGTTCTACCCGGAGACCTACGCCGAACCCCAGATTTCCACCGCGAACTTCAATCTGGGCCAGATAGGTGACGATGATGACAACGTCAACGGCCAGGCCACAGTCGCTTCTCCTGCGCACCCCGAGTCCTTCATCCGCTTCGGCACCACAGAGGATGCCGTGGGTGGTATTGGTACCGTGGTGCAGGTGCACGATGCCGACGTTGCCCCCGACGGCCGCCACGTGACTCTGGCGCTCACCGTCACCAACAATGAGTTCGAAGGATTCGTGAACTGGGGTACGCCTATTTATTCGTACCTCATGACGGAGGATTCCGACCGCGCCGTGAGAATGGAGCTCACCCCCAACCAGATTCTTAAGCCTGTGTTCAAGCGCAAGATGGAGAACACCAAGCTGACGGTGGGCTCCGGTGCCGTGGTCGTCATCGGTGGCTTGAAAGAAGCCCGCACCGTGCGCTATGAGGACAAACTGCCTGTGCTGGGCGATCTGCCCATGGTGGGCCGCCTGTTCCGTTCCGAGGGCGAGGAGACCATTCGCAAGGCATTCCTGATGTTTGTGAAAGTAGATGTGGTGGATCCCACGGGGCGTGTCATCGGCACCGGTGAGCGCCCGTCGGACGTGACCGATTAAGAAACGAATTGAACTATGGTCGATAACGACGATAAATACGCCGGAGACGATGAGAACCTCACGCAGGTTCGGAGTATTATTAAGCAACTGAACGAAGAAAAGCCCTCGACGGAGAGACGCCGGGAGGTTGTGGTGCGCGCGGATGGTACCAAGGTAGTGCGCGTTACCAAACGCCGCCGTGTGATGCTGTCGGCGGCAGATCACAAGCGAATCAACCGCAAGCAGTTCCTGATGGTCTTGTTGTCCTGCGTGGTGCTTTTTGCTGTGGCAGCTGCGGTGTTCCTGTTCCGCATGGCCAGCATGACCGGCAGTAGCTATGTGGAGACCCAGCTGGCTGAGCTGAAGCAGCGCTGGGGTGCCACCTCGGTTCAGGTGGAAGGGGCAGGGGTGGAAGGCACCTCGCTCAAACTCACATCCATCGTTGCAGAGTTCCCGGAGGAAAGCATGATTCAGCGCGTGGAGCTGCACGGCGTGGAAGCCAGCCTGAATATGATGACCTTCATCACCAAGGTGATTGAGGGCGAGGAACTCCGCATCCAGCGTGCACTCATCCAGCTGCGCCCCGGTGCCACCATGAAGATGCCCATGCAGGAAGGGCTGGATATGTGGCGCTTCCGCCGCCTGGATTGCAAGGACTTCTCGGTGTACCTGGGAGATTCGGCGGAGTCCGGCCCCATGGGGCTCACCCGCACCCAGGCCTACATGTACTACCCGACCACCGCCCGTCTTTCCAGCGTGGTGGTGTTCCGCGGGGGCGACCTCTCCATCAAGGGCTGGAGCACCGTGCATATTTCCGAGGGTAAGGCCCGCCTGGACTCCACCGGTATTTCGGATTTCTCCCTCGTCGGCACCGTGGATTCCGCCACCGATGTCGTGGAACAGCGCCGCACCTCCATCGTCTTTGTCGGTCGTATCACCGAGGGCTCCGACTTCACAGGTCCCTACGCCGTGAAGAGCGATAACATGAGCCTGGCAGACTTTACCGGTGGCCGCTTTGAGAAGTTCTTCACTGCCCGCACCATGCCCGCCAGCCATGGCAAGGCTGATATCAAATCCACCATCAAGCTGGCTGGTGCCGAGGAGACTGCCCCGGTGTTCGAGGGTGAGATTCACCTCAAGGAGATTTCCCTCAGTTCCTTCCCCGCGCTCATGGGTATCACCGAGCACATTGAACCCGCCAAGCGCCGCTTCTATAATCCGCTCTCCCTGCATCGCGGTTATGTGGTGCTCTCCTGCCAGGACGGCACCATGACCCTCAGCATGCCCGACGGTGCCATCCTTGAGCGCGACCTCATCAACCTCCGCGGTTCCATCTCGCTGAATAGTCAGAATGAGTTGTCCGGCAACCTCGAATTCGGCCTGCCGTCGCTCCTCACCCGTCTGGAATACCCGGATGGTCAGCCCGACCCCATTTTCGCGGCTACGTCCGAGTGGGCCTGGCTCCGCACCCGGCTGAAAGGTACCGGCAACATGCCCGATGACGATATGGCCGAAATTGAGGCCCGTGCCGTCATTGCCCGCCGCGACCGCCCGGAGCGCATTCCCTTCAGCCAGATTGATATCGAAAACCTGAGCCGGGAGCTGGAAGGTCAGCCCGCGGGAGATACCGCAGAACCCGCAGCACCCGCCCCCCAGCCGGAGGAGAACAAGGACCGCAACCCCTTTGAGGAAAAACCCGACAGGTCGGAAAACCCCTTTGAGTCGCGGAGCGAGGACCCCTTCGCACCCCTGTCTCCGTTCTGATAAGCCCCCCCTCTCATCAAGCGATATGAGCTCAAAAGGCATAGAAAAACGTTCCAAATGGTGGACCCGCCCGCTGGGTCACCTGGTGTGGTTCCTCATTACCTCGGTGTGCGCCACGCTGCGCAAGCGTGTGGTGTACCGTGGGGAGGCCGCTGCCTCTATTCTGGGCAGGAAACAGGCCATCATCTCCCTGTGGCACAATCGCACCTTCACCCCTTGCTATGTGTACCGCTACTGCGTGGACAGCAAGGTACCCATGAGCATGCTCACCAGCGCCAGCAAGGATGGCGCGCTGCTCGCTACCGTGGCAGAGGATTACGGCATGCGCGCCGTCCGCGGCTCCAGCCACCGCCGCGGCGTGGCCGGCTTCCGCGATATGCTGCGCGAGCTTGAGGAAGGCTGCTGCATGTGCATCACGCCCGATGGTCCCAAAGGCCCGCGCTACAAGAGCCACGCCGGCGTGATTCGCCTGGCTTCTGTATCCGGCCTGCCCATTCTGCCGCTCTGCTTCGACTTCTCCTCCTGCTGGCGCATCTCCCGTGCCTGGGATGGTTTTGTCATCCCCAGACCTTTCTCCAAGGTCACCGTGCTGGTGCAGGAGCCCCTGTATGTCCCCGCCGACCTGGACGAGACTACCCAGAAGGAGTACATGGATAAGCTCGATGCGCTCATGGCCTTCGGCCGCCCCGATTTTGAAGAAATTAAAGACTGATTTTTCATTAAAATGACTCCCGTATTCATCGATGGTAAGGAAGTGGCCGCCCGCGTGCGCGCCGAGTTGCAGGCCGGTATAGCAGAGCTCAAGGCGCAGGGGCATACCCCCGGTCTTGCCGTGGTGCTGGTCGGCAATGACCCCGCCTCCCAGGTCTATGTGGGTGCCAAGGTGAAAGCCTGCGCCGACCTGGGGCTCTACTCGCAGAAATGGGAGCTCCCTGCCGATACCACGCAGGAGGAACTCATCCGCCTCATTCACCAGCTGAATGCCGACCCCCGCATCCACGGTATCCTCGTGCAGAGCCCGCCCCCGCCGCATATCGATGAGGAAGCCGTCATCCTCAACATTGACCCCCGCAAGGATGTGGACGGCTTCCACCCGGCGAATGTCGCCCGCCTTGTCCTTGAGGATGAAGAAGGCTTTGTGCCCTGCACCCCCCTCGGGTGCATGGAACTTCTCAAGGCCTACGGCATCGAAACCGCAGGCAGGCATGCCGTCGTGATAGGCCGCAGCATGATTGTCGGCAAGCCCATGGCGAACCTCCTGGTGGCTAAGAACGCCAACGCCACTGTCACCATTGCTCATTCCCGCACCAGGGATCTTCCGGCCCTCTGCCGCACGGCAGATATCATCGTTGCCGCCGTCGGTCGCCCGGAAATGGTCAATGCCGACTACGTGAAGGAAGGTGCCGTTGTGCTCGATGTCGGCATCAACCGCATCCCTGACCCCAGCCTCCCCCGTGGCTACCGCATCGTGGGCGATGTGGATTTCGCCTCCGTCAAGGACAAGTGCTCCTACATCACCCCCGTTCCCGGCGGTGTCGGCCCCATGACCATCGCCATGCTCATGGCCAATACCGTCAAGGCCTGCCGCCAGCTGGCAGGGAAGCAGGATGTAGAAGGTTGAATGTAGAATGCTCCGTCCGTGGCGCAGACCCGGATATCGTTTCCATTAGGGCCCGGCTTTTTTGTCCCCCTGTCATTGGGAAATGGGTAAATCGGGGAACGAAATCGCCGCTATCGGGTAATCAGGGGCTTCGTTCCCTTCATCATTTCATCCATTCCCCCAGCTGGGCGGGGAAGGCGCAGTCCAGGCAGATGTTGCGGGCGCAGAAGTCGCAATCTATCTGGAGCAGAGCCTGCTGGGCGTAGGCTTTGCGGAGTGTTTTCTGCAAAGCCGAGCGGGCACCGAAGAGCCGGCCGGCGGTGCACTGCACGCTGCCCGGGGGTGCACCGGCACCCAGCGCCAGATAGCTCTGCCAGGCGTGGGGGCTTTCGTCCTGCACGTAGACGTAGTTGATGAGAAAATCCTCCACGCGCTGCTGGCCGATGAGCGCAGCGCGCCGCGGCATGGGGGCGGAGGTGAGGGTGCAGTGCGTGTCCCAGAACGGGTGGCGGATTCCGGTGAGCAGGGTGGCCAGTTCGCGGGCTCCGGCGGCATGAAGCAGCGGTGCTATGCGGTGCCACTGCGCCACACTGCAGGCCAGCGCGGCCACGCGGCGCTGCGGGTGGTTCATGGGGCGGGCAGGGGCCTGGCTCCAGGGCAGGTGGCGCTCCGGGGAAAGTTCGAATTGCTCGCGCAGCAGCCACCAGGCGTCCCACACGCGGCGGTGGTATTGCCGGGCGGCATCTCCGGCGCGGTCGGGCAGCACCGGCAGCAGAAAACCTGCGGTGCCCAGCAGAATGGGCTCTGCCTGGTGGCCGAGCTCGCTGAGCGGGGCGCGCATGGCCAGCATCTGCATGGCATCCTTGCTGGCGCTGTAGCCCAGGCAGGTGGCCCAGGCTTCGTACCAGGCCTGCTGTTCCCCCACGCGTGCGGCGCGGCGGCGGAACTGGGTGCGCTTGAGCTCCATGCGGTAGGCCGCAGCGGCGCGCAGCAGGTGCTCGATGCGCGCGGGCTCCATATCCGCCAGGGGCTGGCGGCAGAGCGGCAGCTGGGCATCAGCCTCGCGGCGGCAGAGAGCAGCCTCCTGCCAGGCTTCCGGCGGCAGGTAGAGAACGGGAATTTCCTGGTGCAGGCTGTTGCGGGTATACCAGCCGGCCGGCGGCGGGGTGAGCACCACATGCAGCACCACCTGGTTGAATGCCGGGTTGGCACCGTGACCGTGGCGCTCCCAGTCCTGCGCGCAGGGGTCAATCTCTATGTCGCCTCGCAGGCGGCGGCCTGCCAGTTCGATTTCGGCGTGGGTGAAATCCGGCCCGGCGCAGCGGTTCCAGCGGCCGGGTTCCAGTATTTCCACGGCTCCGTGCGCCTGGCTCTGCCCGCGGCGGGGTAGCAGGCCAGCAGCCCACCAGCTCTGCAGCTGCAGCTCCGGCGGCAGCTGCGGGGGCGCGGAGCTCTCGCCGGCGCAGTCGCCGTACACCTCGCGAAGAAGGTCGGTATACTGCCGGACGAGCTGCTGCCGTGGCGTGTTCACCCTCAGTTCTGGTTTTCGAGGTCGGCCTCGTGGCGCATGAGGTCTTCCTCAAGCGTTTCGCATACGTAGCCGAAAGCCTCGTTGTTCTTGTGGTTCATGGAGCGCAGGGTGTTGTGCGCATCGAGCACGTGGCGGGTGCGGTCCAGTTCGTTCATGGTACCGGCGGAGGCCTCGCGGGCCTGACCCTGGGTCAGCGCCGCGCGGCGTTCGTCGATATTGGCCTGCCACCCGGCATCGGCGGGGTCCAGGTCCACCAGCATATCCAGTCCCAGGCTTTCCATGGCGGAGCGGGTGCGCCTGGTCGGCGTGGCCACCTGCACAAAACCGCCCTGCGCACTCATCTGGCGGGCCAGTCCGGCCAGCGTGCCCATGAAGGTGGAATCCACCCCGGGGCAGATCTCCATATCCACCACGATGAGCTTGCCTCCCCGCGCGATGTATTTGTCTGAAATAGCCTTGAGGGCAGGGCTGTTCACAAAGCTGCCGCGGCTGGCGCAGCGGATCCAGAGACAGTCATTAAACTCGTGGTAGGTGAGGGAGGAATCGGTCATGGTCTTATTGGTTCCATTCTATACAGAGCTCTGTTGGAAAGCAAGAAAAAAGCCACAGGCATCCGAAAGATTTTGAAATGTGTATGGCTGCGAGCGTAGAAAATTGAGCCCGGAAGGCGGCAAGCCGTCAGGCTGGCGCGACCTTCGGCCTCGAATTCCTGCGCCG